>DATHDM010000241.1:0-28413 GCA_035319065.1 Terriglobales bacterium | reverse complement strand
CCATGTAGCCGCCTTTCTCCACCGTGACATCAAGCTTCACCAGGTCGCCTTCCTGGAGCGCACGCTTTCCCGGAATGCCGTGCACCGCTTCGTCGTTCAGGCTGATGCAAACCGAGCCCGGAAAACCATAAACCAGCGAGGGAGCGGACTTTGCGCCCTGCTCGCGCATGACGGAGGCGCCTATGGCGTCCAGTTCGGCGGTGGTGACGCCGGGTTGCGCCGCCTGCTTCATCGCCTCCAGCATCTGGGCAACGACCGCGCCGGCAGCCCGCATCCCCTGCAGCTCTTCCTCGGTGGTGATGGACAAAGTATTCTCCCAGAATTAGATGTCCCAAAATGGGGTCCAGATGCGGCTTGTGCCCCGGGCCCGGTTGCGACCTTCTTACGGGAAGCGCATCTGATAGGGTACGATACAGGGCGGTTCGTGCCAGGGAATGTATAAATACGGACTCGGGTTGATCGCGCTTATTATCCAAGTTCAGGAGGATTGTCAGGAGGAATATGGCGAGTGAGTTGATTTTTGAGGTGACCGACGCGAATTTCGATCAGCAGGTGCTGAAGTCGGATCAGCCGGTGGTAGTGGATTTTTGGGCAGCCTGGTGTGGCCCCTGCCGCGCATTGGCGCCGATTGTGGATGAGGTGGCTAGCACCTACACCGGCAAGGTCAAGGTCGGCAAGATGGACGTGGACAAGAACGTGGCCACACCGCAGCGCTACGGAGTGCGCGGGATTCCCACCCTGTTGCTGTTCAAGGGTGGCCAGGTGGCCGAGCAGATCGTGGGCTACGTCCCCAAGGAGACCATCCAGAAGGCTATCGACAAGCACCTGGCGTAACCGCGCGGAACCTTTTGCCGCAGAGATCGAGCCCAGCCTGAAAAGGCTGGGCTTTGTTCTTTACGGGCTGACCGGGCGGAGGCCAACGGCAGCTCAATACTTGCGCAGCACGCCAATAACCCGCCCCTGGACCTGGACGGCTGCTGCCGAGACGACGATGGCCTGCATGCGCGCATTCGAGGGCTGCAGCCGAATCCTTTCTCCTTCCGCATAAAAGCGCTTCAGGGTAGCGTCGGAGCCATCCACCAGGGCCACCACGATTTCGCCGTTGCGGGCAGTATTGGCTTTCTCGACGATCACGAAGTCGCCATCCACGATGTGCTCATCCTGCATGGACTCGCCTGACACGCGCAGCACGAACACGTCCTTGGCGTGGGTGAAGTCGGATAGCGACAAGGTCTCAGGATTTTCCAGAGCCTCCACGGGCTTGCCGGCTGCGATCCGGCCCACCAGGGGAAGCGTCAGAGCGCTGGCCACGATGGACTGCTTCACGCGGCCGCGCGGCGGGATCAGGTCGATCGAGCGGCTGCGGTTGTAGTCGCGGCGCAACAGTCCCTTCTTCTCCAGGTTGGTGATGTGCTTGTGGACGGTAGCCAGTGAGCTGAGGCGCAGCCCGTCGCCGATCTCCTCAAAAGAAGGGGAATACCCGTTCTTCTGCACAAATTCCGCGATGAAGTCATACACTTGCCGTTGCCGCCGAGTGAGCGCCATATGCGGACCTCCGGCTGTTCTGCCGCACTCCCCGCAAAGTATCAGCGAAGATAAGGCGAAAGTCAAACGCTGCGCGCAAGAAAAGTGAGTAACCTGACAGGTGCAGTTCTGGCATGCGCTTCGTTCAGGATCCGTTCGCGGGCCCTCGGGCGCTTAGCGGGGCCGGGGCCCGCCGGTCGGCAAGTATCTCCTCGACCGCTTCGATGGCGGCCGTCAGCTCCTGGTCGCGGGTGTAGAAGTGCGGCGACATGCGTACGCCGGCGAAGGGCCGCCAGTCCACCAGGATATCGCGCTTGACCAGTTCTTTGCAGACGCGCATGGAGTCGGGCATGTCGATGGAGATGGTGCCGCCGCGCTGCTCGGGATCCCGCGGCGACATCACGCGCCAGCCGCGCTGGTCGGCGAGGCGTATCAACTCGGCGGTTTGTCGCTTCGACTTGGCACGGATCTCGGCGATGCCGACCTCGAGAATGATCCTGAGACCAGGGCGGGCGGCGTAGAGCGCGGGGATATTGGGAGTTCCGGTCATGAAGCGGTAGGACGTGTCGGCGTAACGTTGCGGACCCACCTCAAACGTGAAGGGCTCGGCGTGGGCCATCCAGCCGGTGAACTTGGGTTCGAGCTGGCGCGCGAGATCGGGGCGAACATAAAGAAAGGCCACACCGGGTCCGCCGCATAGCCACTTCAGGACACCGCCGCAGGCAAAATCAACATTCAGGGCCTCGACATCGACGGGCACCGATCCCAGAGACTGGAAGATGTCGAGCAACACCATGGCGCCGACGCGGTGGGCCTTCTCGACAATAGCCTTGGCGTCCTGGATGTAGGCGCTGCGGAAGATGACGTGAGAAATGGGGACGATCAGGGTGCGCTCGTCGATAGCGTCAAGCATCGCCTCGAGCGGCACGTGGATGCCGTCGGTGGGAACGACCTGCACCTGCGCGCCCCGCGATTGTTGTGCGTGCCAGAAATACATCAGCGAGGGGAAGTTCAGATCACAAAACACCACCTTATTGCGGCGGCCGGAGAAATCCAGGCAGGAAGCGACGATGGCCTGGCAGGTGGTGACATTCTGGTGGGTAGAGACCGATCCCGGGGGCGCATTCATGAGTGCCCCAATCTCGTTGCCAACAGTTGCACCCAGCATCCACCATTGCTCTTCCCAGGCGCGGACGCCGCGCGTGGCCCAGGTCTCGGCATAGCCGTGCATCGCTTCGTACACACCGCGGGGCATCGCACCCAGGGAATTGCTGATGAGGTAGGTAGTTCTCTGGAGGATAGGAAACTCAGGGCGGTAGCGCAGCAACTCATCGAGCATGCGAGCCATTCTAGTGATGGCGCAGTGGGCTGCAAAGCCGCAAACGCTCGGCCAGTTGCGCGATTACGTTAATCTGGGAGAGGGATCGGGGGCCCTGTTCGCTTTGTGCCTCGGCGAATTGCTGGGGCTGTTACCACCGCATACAATACGCTCGTCCGGTAAGATTCGCCGCCGAAGGGGTAAACTCGTCTTTGTCCTGGCCGATCCCTCATGTCCGACACTAAGCGTCTGGAAAAAGCGGAAAAGCTGTTGCAGAAGGGCAAGCTCTCCCAGGCCCTGAGTGAGTTTCAGGCCATCCTGGCGGAAGACCCGGGCAACGATGCGGTTCGCCAGCGCGCGGTGGAAGTTTGCCTCTCCCTGAACCAGACCAACGAGGCGGTCAATCTGCAGGCTGAACTGTTCGATCGCCAGGTGGCGGGGGGGCATGCGGCGGAGGCCGTCAACAGCTACAAGCGGCTGCTGCGCATGGGTGGCGCCACGCACGCGCGCACGCTGCTGTACGCCGAACTCTTGGAAAATTCCGATCAGCGCGAAGCCGTCCAGGTCTACAGCAACGTTGCCAATGAGCTGATCGGCGCGGGCAAGAAGCAGGAGGCGCTGGACGCCATCCGCCGCGCTGTGACGCTGGATGCCTCGGCGGAGAATCTGCGGCGCGAAGGCGAACTGGCCTCCCAGTTGGGTGAAAACGCTGAAGCCGCCATCGCTTTCCTGATGCTGGGCCAGTTGGAGGAGCGCAACGGACGGCGGGGAGACAGCTGGTTTCAGCGCGCTTACAAATTGAATCCCCACGATCCGGAGATCGCGCAGTCGGTGGGCACCATGTTGCTAGGCCGGGGAGATCACGCCGGAGCCAGGGCCGCCCTCAAGCCACTCGCGCAGGATGCCGACGCACCCCGGGAATTGCGTGAGATGTACGCCGAGGCCCTGCTGGGAGAGAGGCGGCTGGAAGAAGCGGAGCCCGTCATTTGGAATCTCTACGAACAGGACAGCGAGACCGGAATCCCGCTGGTGGGCCGGCTGATCGGAGAGCTGCTGGAGGAGAAGCAGGAACGTCAGGCGGTGGCACTCACTCGTAAGCTGGAAGGATCCGTGCAAGGTGCGGCCGGCACGCGCGAGTTTCTGGCCATGGTGCGCGAGGTCGCGCAATCACGGACCCCGGGAGTCGACTACCTGGAATACATGGTGGAGTTGTACAACTCTGCCAATCGCGAGCCAGAGTATTGCGAAGCGCTGCTGCGGCTCTTCGAATTGCACTTCGCCGCACGCAACTATGGAAAGGCTGCCGAGTGCCTGGACCGGGCGGCAGAAGTGGATGCCTACGAGCCGGGCCACGAGCGCCGGCTGGAGCTGTTGCGCGGCAAAATCGACGCCAACCGGTTCAATGCCATCGCCAACCGCCTGGCGGTGGCGGCGAAAGCGTCAAAGCCGATCGAGGAAGACAGCCGCGAGGCCGAGCCGCCTCCGCCACCGACCGAGCAGGAGCCCACGGTACTTGAGGACCTGATGCTGCAGGCGGAGATCTTCCTGCAGTATTCCATGCGGTCCAAGGCCATGGAGCGCCTGGAGCGGATCAACAAGCTGTTCCCCCGGGAAGAGGAGACGCGGGAAAAGCTTCGCCAGCTGTACATGACCGCAGGCTTCGTTCCCAAGTACGAGTCGCAGACGGTGCTGGCCGGCACAGACGGTGCCCGCGCTGCTCCCCCGCAGGGCGCGGATGAGACTGCGGTGGACAACTTCGCGCGCGTAACCGAGATTACGCGCAACATCTCGCGGCAGGGCAGCGTCAAGGCAGTCTTGTTCACCGCCGTGAACGATGCGGGCCGTCATTGGAACGTCAGCCGGTGCGTGGCGGGCCTGTGTTCACCCGGGAAACCGCCTTCGGCTGCCATTGAATACTGCGCGCCTGGAGTGAAGCAGTCTGAGGTTATGGCGCTGGTAAAGCTCATTTCCACTCTGCAGGCGCTGGCGGTAAAGCAGAAGGGCAGCGTGGCGATGGTGGAGGCCGAGTCGGCGCCGGAGCTCGAATCGATCCGCAGCTTCGTGACCGCCCTCAACATTCAATCCCTGATGGCCGTCCCCCTGGTGGACGGCAACGAGCATGTCGGCATTCTGATCCTGGAGCAGTGCGACGCACAGCGCACCTGGCGCACCGTGGACGATGTGGTGTTGAAAACCGTCGCTGAGCAGATCGTGATGGCGGTGAACAACGCCAAGCTGCGCACGCTGGTGAAGACACTGGCGGTCACGGATGAGAAATCCGGCCTGCTGAAGCGCTCTTCCTACCTGGACGTGCTGCTCTCGGAGGTGCGGCGCGGACTGCAGCAGAATTCTCCGGTGACCGTGATCCTGCTCAACATCGGCTCCGCCGGGGCGCTGGTGAAGGAGTTCGGCGAAGCGGCGGTGGAAGCGATCATCCAGGAGGTTGGGCAGGTGGTGACCGCGCACCTGCGGCAGAACGACGTTGCGGTGCGTTACGATCTGACCACCATCGCCCTGATCGTGACCGACACCAACGAGAAGACCTCGTTCCTGATCCTTGACAAGCTGCGCAAGGTGCTGGCGCCGGTGAAGATGCCCAGCGGCGAGCCGGTGCCGGTAAGCGCAGGAATCGGCGAGGCGGTGATGCAATCGCGCTTCGACGCCGTGGATATTGTCACGGAGGTCATCAACCGCGTGGAGGAAGCCCTGGAGATAGCGCGGCACGAAGGCCAGAACAAGGCGCACGCGCTGACCGCGAATCTGGACCTTGAGGACATCACGGCTTGAAGGGCAAGCGTTCCCAACCTGGAAAAGCGGCTGTAGCCGAACCGCGATGGTTGTCCCGTGTCCCTCGCGGCTGATAGACTGAATTGCTTTTCGGACGAGCGTTCAAACAATCAGTTCCTCTCTTGCAGGCCAGGGTTACATGCCAAACACAACTGAAATTGCTATTGTCAGCGGTGTCCGCACGCCGATGGGGCGCTACTGCGGCAAGCTGCGGGATTTCACCGCCCAGGAATTGGGGGCGATTGCGGCAAGAGCCGCTATTGAGCGCGCCGGGGTTGAGCCGCGCGAGATCGACCATGTAATTTTCGGAAACGCGCAGCAGACTTCGGGCGATGCCATCTACGGCGCTCGCCACGTGGGACTGCACGCGGGCGTGCCCATCGAGACACCGGCGCTCACCGTCAACCGGCTCTGCGGATCCGGCATGCAGGCGCTGATCAACGCCGCGCAGATGATTCAGCTGGGTGAGTCGAAGATGGTGCTTGCCGGCGGCATGGAATCCATGTCGCAAGCGCCGCATGTGATCCGCGGCATGCGCTGGGGCGTGGGCCTGGGTGAAGGCAAGCTGGAGGATTCACTCATGGTGGCCCTGCTCGACAGCTATTGCGGGCTCACCATGGCCAACACCGCCGAGCTGTTGGGCGAGCAGCAGGGCATCACGCGCGAAATGCAGGATTGCCTGGCGCTGCGCTCGCAACAGTTGGCGGAGGGAGCGTATCGCGCCGGACGGCTGCAGGAAGAAATCACCCCCGTTCCGCTCAAGAACCGACGAGGCGAACCCACGGGGGAAATGTTCACCGAGGATGATCATCGCCGTCCAGAGACTACGATCGAAGGCCTGGGCAAGCTGAAGCCGGCTTTTTCGAAGAACGGGACAGTCACCGCGGGCAATGCCAGCGGAATTGTGGACGGCGGAGCGGCGACCGTGGTCATGAAGCTGCACGAGGCCGAGAGGCGAAGGTTGAAGCCGCTGGGCCGGATCGTCAGCTGGGGGATTGCGGGGGTGGAGCCGAAGCTCATGGGTCGAGGCCCGGTGCCGGCGACGCGTCTGGCGCTGGAGAAAGCGGACCTGAAGCTCGAGGACATCGACCTGGTGGAGGTGAACGAGGCTTTTGCCGCGCAGTACCTGGCCGTAGAAAAGGAGCTTGGCCTCGATCGCAACCGCGTCAACGTAAACGGCGGCGCGATCGCCCTTGGGCATCCGCTGGGCGCGACCGGTACGCGGCTGGTGATCACTCTGCTTCACGAGCTGCGGCGGCGGAAGAAGAGATATGGTCTGGCCACAGCCTGTATCGGTGGCGGACAGGGGATCGCGATGGTGCTGGAGAGCCTGAATTGATCGCAGATCGGGAATTCATTGGTTCTTGGTTTCGTCGGCGGTTAGGAGAGCATTCATGATCATTCGCAAGGTTGGCGTTTGCGGTTGTGGTCTGATGGGGTCAGGCATCGCCCAGGTTTGTGCGACGGCGGGATTCGATGTTGTGGTGCTCGAGACAGAGCAGAAGTTCCTCGACAAAGGATTTGGCGGAATCGAGAGGTCGCTCGCTAAATTCGCTGAGAAGGGCAATCTCACAGAGCCGCCGGAGGCGGTCCGCCGGCGCATCAAGGGCACGACCCGGGCCGAGGATCTGGCGGACTGCGACGTTGTGATCGAAGCCATTATCGAGAATATCCTGGAGAAGAAAGAGCTTTACGAGAGATTGGCAGGAATCGTGAAGCGCGACGCCATTCTGGCGAGCAACACTTCGTCCATCTCGGTGACCGAGCTGATGACAGCCACGCAGCGCCCGGAGCGCTTCGTCGGCCTGCACTTTTTCAATCCTGTGCCGCTTATGAAGCTGGTGGAGGTGGTGAGGACCATCGCCACCGATCCCGACGTGTACGAAATCGCCTACGAATTCGCTCAGAAGCTGGGCAAGGTGCCGGTACGCGCCAGCGATAAGACCGGGTTCATCGTGAACCGCCTGCTGGTGCCCTACCTGCTGGATGCGATTCGCGCCTACGAAGAGGGTGTGGGCTCGATCAGCGACATCGATACCTCAATGAAGCTGGGATGCGGCTATCCCATGGGCCCGTTCACGCTGCTGGATTTTGTGGGGCTGGACACGACCTACTACATCACGCACGTAATGTTCGATGAGTTCAAGGAGCCGCGCTTCGCCTCACCTCCGCTGCTGAAGCGGATGGTGCTGGCAGGATGGATGGGACGCAAGAGCGGCAAGGGTTTTTACGACTACGCGAATCCCGAAAAGCCCCTGCCCCAAGACGCGGCGCTGCGTGGGTTGACGGAAGAAAAGGCCGGCGTAGCGGCGGACTAGAACAAGAAGATACATAGGAAGTCAGAACGAAGTCAGACGGATGAAGTAATAGCTGGACGCTGGAGGGGAGTAAACATGGCCACTGCCGCGGTTGCCGCCACCTACGAGAATTTGCTTTTCGAAAAGAAAGGCGCGATTGCCTACATCACGATCAACCGTCCCAAGGTGCTCAATGCGCTGAACATGGCAACCATGGAGGAGCTGCGCTCGGCGTTCAGCTCGATAAAGGGTGATCCCGAGGTGCGGGTGGTGATTTTGACCGGCGCGGGCGAGAAGGCGTTCATAGCAGGCGCTGACATCAACGAGTTGGCACGAAATAATCCCGTCGAGGCAAAGCAGTACACCCACCGTGGGCAGGCGGTGCTGGACCTGATCGAGAACCTGGGCAAGCCGGTGATTGCCTGCATCAATGGATTCGCGCTGGGCGGGGGGTGCGAGATCGCCATGGCCTGCACCATGCGCTTTGCCAACGAGACCGCCAAGCTTGGCCAGCCCGAGGTAAAGCTGGGAATCATTCCCGGATACGGCGGCACTCAGCGCCTGCCGCGGCTGGTGGGCAAAGGTCGTGCCATGCAACTGGTCCTGACTGGGGAGATGATTACAGCGCAGGAAGCCGCGCGCATCGGGCTGGTGAATGAAGTAACGGCGGCAGCCGAGCTGATCCCGCGCGCCGAGGCGGTCGCCCACAAGATCATTGCCAACGCGCCGCTGGCGATCGAGTACGCCATGGAAGCCGTGAACCGCGGGATGGAGATGACTCTGGCCGAAGGCCTGTTCCTGGAGGCGACGTTGTTTGCCGTCTCCTGCGCCACCGAGGACAAGAAGGAAGGCACGTCGGCGTTCCTGGAGAAGCGCCCGGCGCAGTTCCGAGGAAAATAATCGGAAAATCTGGTAATTGTGGTAGTTAGCCTGGAGAGGCGGGAGTGTCTCCGGCCGGGGAATCGCCGTTTCCGTATGGAGTCATGATCAGATCCATTCACAAGTTGCTGGTGCCCTCGAGCGAAGCCGACTATCGCCTGCTGGTCGAGTTCTTCGAAGCGCTGGGGGTGGCGAAAGGCGAGAAGTGGGACGGCGAGCACAACCGCGGCGTGAAGTTCAACGCGCCCGATGGCGGTGTGGAGGTGGGCTTCGGCCAGGGTTTTCCCGATGCTGGCCTGGTGATTGAAGTGGACAACGCGGACATCACCTACGACCTGGCGCAGCGGCGTGGCTTGCGTGTGGTAGAAGAGATTGCAGACGTTGCATGGGGAGCGCGAATATTTGTGCTCGAAATGCCCGCCGGAGCCGCTCGCGTAGCGGTCTTTTCTTATAAGGAAGATCATCGCGAAAAGAGCCTGGAAGGCAAGCTCAAGGCCGCAGGCCTTCGCTTTGCCGTAGTGCTCAGCCGCTTCAATGCGTTCATCACCGAACGTCTGCTGGCGGGTGCGCTGGATGCGCTGCACCGCATGGGCGCGGCGCGGGAGAGCGTCGAAATCGTGAGGGTGCCGGGGGCATTTGAGATTCCCGGCGCTGCCCGGAGCCTGGCGCAGACGGGGAACTACGATGCCGTGATCTGCCTGGGCTGCCTGCTGCGTGGCGACACCCTGCACTACGAGGTGATTGCCAACGAAGTCGCGCGGGGAATCGGCCAGTCGGCGCAGGAGACTGGAGTTCCGCACGCCTTCGGGGTTCTGACCTGCGACACTCTGGAGCAGGCGATCGATCGCGCCGGCTTGAAGTCGGGGAACAAGGGTTTTGAAGCGGCGTTGGCCGCCGTGGAGATGGCAAGGCTCAAGAAGAAGGTGCTGAGCCGCTGAGGCGGGGACCGAGCCGGCGGCAGCGCGCGCGTTTTGATATGGGAGTAGGACGGCAGCAAGTGGGAGTGCGACGCAAATCCCGGGAACTGGCGCTGCAGATGCTTTTTCAGGCGGACATGGGCAAGCAGACGCCGGAGCAGGTGCGCCAAACCTTCTGGGCTGAACGCAGCGAACTGGAAGGCGAGGTTCGCGGGTTTGCCGATGACCTGTTCCGCGTGGCCAGCGACCGCGCCCAGGAGATAGACCGCCTGATCGAGAAGCACGCGGAGAACTGGCGCATGGACCGCATGACCGTGGTGGATCGCAACGTGATGCGCGCGGCGGTGGCGGAATTCGTGGGCTTTCCCGCGACTCCGGGACCGGTGGTCATCAACGAGGCGCTGGAAATCGCACGCAAGTTCTCAACGCCGGAGTCGGTCAACTTCATCAATGGCGTGCTTGACAGCGTGGCCAAGGATCTGGAGGCGGGCCGAAGGGAAGAGCGCGCGGAAGACTGAGGAGCGCGCTCGGAACCACGAAAGTGGAAGGTGCAAGCAAGATGCACTGGTCGGATGAAGCCAACGCCATCGTTGACGAATTGCTGCGCGAGTTGCCGGCGCCAGAGCGCGACCCGGTTCGCGACGCCGCGACTTTGCGGGCAGAGACGCGGACCAGCGAGGATGGCGAGGAGGAAGTCGCCATGGAAACTGCGGTCCGCGCCTTCATCGAGGCCACGCCGGCTGACCTTCGCAACCGCCTGAAACACGCCCTCACCTATCACGGCATTGATCCGGAAGAATACGAGGAAGCGTTTTCGTCGTGACTACTTCGGCCTCACGGCCACCAGGTCGGGCGTGAACGATACCGAGATCTGCTGCGCGTCGGTGCCGGCGCTGGTATCGATGCGGTGAACCGCGTTGTCGCTGCCGCCTACGTACAGCGCCGAGCCGTCAAGCTTCACTCCTCCGCTAAACGCTAGAGCGCCGTTGGCCAAAGGAATGGTGGATACCGTTCCTGCGGCCGTGTTGTACACGATCAGGTTGGGTTGATCGGTGACGATGTAGGCCTTGGAGCTGTCGGCCAAAGGGATGATCTGCCGCGGGGTGAAGGAACCCTGGCCCGTATCGATCGAACTCAGCGTATCGGTGAGCGCGGGTGGACAACCGGCTCCATCTGTCGTGGCTGTGACCACCTCCAGTTTCGGTGGGTCGAGCGCCAGTACGCCGGTGCCATTGGGTAAGGCCGCGATCAGCGTCGGGGTGGCAGCGGTGGCCAGCGCGTCGGCCTGCGAAATATCGCAACTGGCGCGGGCGGTGATCGATAAGGGCGCGCCACCCGCCAAATAGAAAAATGAGCCCTGAGTCAACGCCGCCACCGAATTAGCGGGAGCAGCGAGCGTGAACGGCTTCAGCGAGCCCGCCGAGGTAAGGACCTCCAGGTCAGTGCCGGACACGGTGAACGCCTTGGAACTATCGAGCAGGTAGTCGGCGACAGGATTGCCAGAGATGATGATGGTAGTGCTGATGGTCGTTGTGGGCACATCAAAGACGTAGACCACGCCGTTGGCGGGACTGGAGTAAAGCACCTCGTTGCCATCGGGGGAGACGCCAATCACCGTACCCGGAGCGCTGATTATGGTTGTTACAGCGCTGGTGGAAACGTTGAACGACATCATTCCTCCGGCGCTACCCAGGTACGCCGCGGTGCCCGCTCTGTTGAAGACGAAGGAGTTTGGCGCGTTGGGCAGGGTGATGGCGGTCCCCGCGGTATTGGCGGTGGCATCGATGGGCACCAGCGAAGTCGTGCCGGTACCGGTGGCGTAAACCGTGGTGCTGGTGGTTCCGGTGACGGTGCCGAGTGCAACGTTGCTGAAAATCGGCTGAAATCCTAAATTACAGGACGGCGGCGAGCACGACGCGCCGATTCCAGTCACACCCGCCCCGACCGCGCTCACCGTTCCTCCCGCAACGGTGGCTACCGCCGGCTGGGTGCTGCTCCATGTGGGGATCACTCCGGTGATCGCTACTCCTTTGCTGTCCAGGATATCCGCAACCAAAGTGATGGTCGTGGAAGGGCTCAGACTGAAGGTAGTGTCAGTGGCATTGGAGACATGGACGTGAATGCTTTGTACCGCACAAGTGACGAAGCCGGCGCCGCTGCTGATCGCCCCCGCTACGGAGGCGAAGACGCTGGTCTTTCCGGGATTCCTTGCCGTGGTTATGCCATTGGTGTCAATCGATGCGACGGTGGCATCGCCCACTTGCCAGGTTATCGCGCCCACCTGGCTGGTGACATCGGTAGCGCCGCTCAGGGCCTGCGCCGTGAACTGGGCGGTCCCGCCATTGGACACGCAGTCCACCGACGTAGGAGTGACTTTTACAGTGTCCACGTGGGGGTGGACAAAGACGGTAATGGATGAGGTCACTGCACCGCTGGACGCCGTTATGGTGGCAACTCCGGACTGACCCGACTGGCAATCGACGAAGGCGGAGTCCCAAATTCCCCCGCATACGTTGACCAGGGTCTGCGTGGTGTTGGGGGTGGCAGGCGTGGAAAGCGTGGCCACGGCCGGATTGCTGCTCGAGAACGTCACCTTCTGGCCGCTGAGCGTGTTACCCGCCGAGTCCGTAATGGTGGCTATTACGGTTACAACCTGCCCGGAGTTCAGAGAAGCCACCGAAGGCGTGAGCGAGATTTGGGCTGGGACCGGAGGCTTGGAGCCGCCACAATAAGTGAATCCGAGGATAAGAAATAAGAGTGCCAGGAGCCCAACAAGAGACTGAAACCGCCGCATTGATCCTCCCCGCCCGATAAGTGCCTCGGGCGGAAGCAATTAAGTCGCACCTCTCAAAATTCCCAAGTGTAGAGGCTGGTGGGTCTTTCGGCAAGGCAACTCGTTTCGCGCCTGCGTGTGGGAGACAATCGGCCCGCACCACGCTGCCGATGTCTGCTTGATGACACGTCACAGGCAACTCGCGAACCCGACCAGATGAATATTGTTTGATGCTTGCGGCTGCAATCGAGCGTCGGTCCTTACCACTTGAAGGGAGCAAGGCTGACTCGTGCCGCAAGGGTTGGAGTGCGCGTTTTTATTGACGGTTTTCGGGATAAGTTGGTATATTAGAAAGGTTCCGCGAGTTAGTTTGGTCTGCGTAGTGGCGACTGAGCTGTTGTGGTATCGCGCTGCTCCGCCAGTAAGCGCATTTGAGGAGCAGACGCTCTCGCTGAAAACCTGCGCTGCCTCCGCAGTTTACGGGAACAGGCGTGATTGAGATTGAGCGCTTGTCCCGGGAGGGTATGCAGGGTACGGAAAGCGAAACGGAGTGCCCCCGCATCCGAGGTTCGGGTGCAGGCCGGGCATCACCGTCGTAATCCAATCTCAAGAAAAACCTGAAAGCCTCCCGATCCGCAAAGAGCGGGAGAGTATGGCCGAGACGACAACGGCCAGCCCGGCACGGGTCAAAAAGAATCGACGACCTCCGGCGCGGCCGCCAAGCCGACCGGGGGATTTGCGCGTCAAGGAGCGGCAACAGAGTGCCTACGTTTAATCAGCTGGTTCGTATCGGGCGGGAGCGGCCCAAGTACAAGACCGCGAGCCCGGCCTTGCAGGCGTCTCCGCAGAAGCGTGGGGTTTGCACTCGCGTGTACACCCAAACGCCGAAGAAGCCGAACTCCGCGCTGCGCAAGGTGGCTCGGGTTCGCCTGACCAACGGCATCGAGGTCACGACCTACATTCCCGGCATTGGCCACAACCTGCAGGAGCACTCGATCGTGCTAATTCGTGGCGGCCGCGTGAAGGATTTGCCCGGTGTCCGCTATCACGTGATCCGCGGGACGCTGGACGCGGTGGGAGTGGCGAACCGCAAGCAGGGCCGGTCGAAGTATGGGGCCAAGCGGCCAAAAGCGTAGCGAGGACGCGAGAGTTAACTATGCCGAGAAAAGGGTACATAGCGAAGCGTCAGGTGGCGGCCGATCCGGTTTATAACTCCGAACTGGTCACCAAGTTTGTGAACTCCCTGATGTGGGAGGGGAAGAAGAGCACCGCCGAGGCCGTCTTCTACGGCGCCATGAACAAGATGCAGGAGAAGGGCGGCGATGAAGCTCTGAAGCTCTTCAAGAAGGCGGTGGAGAACTGCAAGCCGCTGCTGGAAGTGAAGACCCGGCGCGTGGGCGGCGCCAACTACCAGGTGCCGGTGGAGGTGAATGCTGATCGTCGCACATCGCTGGCGATCCGCTGGCTGATCACCTACGCGCGCACCCGGGCAGAGAAGGGCATGGTCGAAAAGCTCACCAACGAGTTGCTGGACGCAGCCAACAATCGTGGCGGCGCAGTGAAGAAGCGCGAAGACGTGCACCGCATGGCCGAAGCCAATAAGGCTTTCGCCCATTACCGCTGGTAGAGACCCAGCCGGCCGCAGAGCCGGCGGTCAGCTATAGGAAGGGTTTGCGAGGAGGGCGCGGGAGGGTGCGCGCCGGTTCGCTGGAGGATGCTGGGGACGGCCCCTGAGGTTTTCGCGTCGCCCTCGCTTTAAGACGGCGCGGTCAAGAGACAAGGAAAAGGCTTTGGCGAGACAAGTTCCATTAGCGCGTTGCAGAAACATCGGCATCATGGCGCACATCGATGCCGGCAAGACCACGACCACGGAGCGGATCCTGTTCTACACCGGACGCACGCACCGCATCGGCGAGGTCCACGAAGGCACCGCCACGATGGACTGGATGGAGCAGGAGCAGGAGCGCGGCATCACCATCACCAGCGCTGCTACCACCTGCAACTGGCGGGATGTGCGCATCAATATCATCGACACCCCCGGCCACGTGGATTTCACCGCCGAGGTGGAGCGCTCCTTGCGCGTCCTCGATGGTGCGGTTGCCGTGTTCGACGCTGTGCACGGCGTGGAGCCGCAGTCGGAGACTGTCTGGCGTCAGGCCGATAAGTACGGTGTCCCGCGAATTTGCTTCATCAACAAGATGGACAAGACGGGTGCGGATTTCGAGCACGCCATGGACACCATCCGCAAGCGCTTGAATGCGCGCCCCGTGGCCGTTCAGCTTCCCGTCGGACAGGAAGCTAACTTCAAAGGGGCGATTGACCTGTTTTCCATGAAGGCCGTGGTCTACAAGGACGAGACCATGGGTGCCGAGTACGAGGTCGAGGAGATTCCGGCGGAGCTGAAGAAGAAGGCCAACGCATTCCACAATCAGATGGTGGAGACGATTGTCGAGAATGACGACGACCTCCTGCACAAGTACATGGAGGGCGAGTCGATCTCGGCGGATGAGCTGAAAGCGTCGCTGCGCAAGAGCACCGTCGCGCTGAAGGTGTTCCCGGTGATCTGCGGCAGCGCGTTCAAGAACAAGGGTGTACAGCCGTTGCTGGATGCGGTGGTCGATTTTCTGCCTTCGCCGATCGATATTCCGCCGGTCAAAGGGATCGATCCCGACACCGAAAAGGAAGTCGAGCGCAAGGCCGAGGACAGCGAGCCGTTCGCAGCTCTGGCATTCAAGATCATGAGCGACCCGTTTGTCGGCCAGTTGGTGTTCATCCGGGTGTACTCCGGACAGCTGAAGACCGGCGACAGCGTGTACATCACCGGCAAGCGCAAGACCGAGCGCATCGGGCGGCTGCTGAAGATGCACGCCAACAAGCGGGAAGAGATCAGCGCGATCTACGCCGGCGACATCTGCGCCTGCGTCGGCCTGAGGAACGTCACCACCGGTGACACGATTTGCGATGAAGACAAGCCGATCCTGCTGGAGTCGATCGAGTTCCCGGCGCCGGTGATTGCCGTTGCGGTGGAACCGAAGACCAAGGGCGATCAGGAGAAGATGGGGCTGGCGCTCTCGCGACTGGCCCAGGAAGACCCGACCTTCAGGGTATCCACCGATCCCGACAGCGGACAGACGATTATTGCCGGCATGGGCGAGTTGCATCTGGAGATCATCGTCGACCGCATGATGCGCGAGTACAAGGTCGAGGCCAACGTCGGCAAGCCGCAGGTTGCGTATCGCGAAACGATTCGCAAGCCCTCGGAAGCGGAAGGCAAGTTCATCCGCCAGACCGGAGGCCGCGGGCAGTATGGCCACGTTAAGATCCGGCTGGAGCCGAATCCGGGCAAGGGCTTCGAGTTCGAGAACGAAATCGTTGGCGGCGTGGTGCCCAAGGAGTACATCAAGCCGGTAGAGTCCGGCATTCGCGAGGCGCTAGAAGGTGGCGTGCTCGCTGGCTATGAGATGGTGGACGTAAAAGCCACCCTTTACGACGGCAGCTATCACGAAGTCGATTCGAGCGAAATGGCGTTCAAGATCGCGGGCTCGATGGCGTTCAAAGAAGCCGCGCGCAAGGCCAGTCCGGTGCTGCTGGAGCCGGTGATGTCGGTCGAAGTGGTGGTGCCGGAAGATTTCATGAGCGCCATCATCGGCGACCTCAATTCCCGGCGCGGGCGCATCGAAGGCATGGAGCATCGCGCAGGTTCGCAGGTGATCCGCTCATTCGTGCCCCTCTCGGAGATGTTCGGATACGCGACGCAGATGCGATCCGCTACCCAGGGACGCGCGACATTCTCGATGCACTTCGCGCGGTATGAGGAGGCCCCGCGCTCGGTAGCCGAGGAGATTATCGCGCGGGTGCAGGGAAAGACGGTGAGCAGGTAGTTACTTGCCCAGGAGGGCAGAGCAGGAAACAGAGTTCAGGGAGCAAAAGGTAATGGCGAAAGAGAAATTTGACCGCAGCAAGCCGCACGTGAACGTGGGCACGATCGGGCACATCGATCATGGCAAGACCACGCTCACAGCGGCGATCACCAAGGTTTTGCAGAAGCACAATCCCAAGATCGTGTTCCGCTCGTTTGAGTCGATCGATAACGCGCCGGAAGAGCGCGAGCGCGGGATCACGATTGCCACGGCGCACGTGGAGTACGAGACGCAGAACCGGCACTACGCGCACGTGGACTGCCCGGGGCACGCCGACTACATCAAGAACATGATCACCGGGGCGGCGCAGATGGATGGAGCCATCCTGGTGGTGGCGGCGACCGATGGGCCGATGCCGCAGACGCGGGAGCACGTGCTTTTGGCGCGGCAGGTGGGAGTGCCCTACATCGTGGTGGCGCTCAACAAGTGCGATGCGGTGGACGATCCCGAGCTGCTCGATCTGGTGGAGCTGGAAGTGCGCGAGTTGCTCAAGGGGTACCAGTTTCCGGGCGATGATGTGCCGGTGATCCGGCTGTCGGCGCTGGGAGCGCTGAACGGGGAAGCGAAGTGGGAGAAGCAGATCGACGCCCTGATGGAGGCGGTGGACAAGTACGTGCCGCTGCCGCAGCGGGACGTGGAGAAGCCGTTCCTGATGCCGATTGAGGACATCTTCTCGATCTCGGGACGGGGTACGGTGGTCACCGGGCGCATCGAGCGCGGCAAGGTGAAGGTGAGCGAGGAAGTGGAGATTGTAGGCTTCCGGGAGACGCGCAAGACGGTGGTGACGGGCGTGGAGATGTTCAAGAAGCAGCTGGACGAGGGCATGGCGGGGGATAACGCCGGGCTCCTGCTGCGGGGCACCGGCAAGGAAGAGGTGGAGCGGGGGATGGTTTTGGCCAAGCCGGGATCGATCACGCCGCACACCAAGTTCAAGAGCGAGGTGTACGTGCTGTCGAAGGAGGAAGGGGGGCGGCACACACCGTTCTTCAACGGCTATCGGCCGCAGTTCTACTTCCGCACCACGGACGTGACGGGAGTGGCGCACCTGCCGGCGGGGACGGAGATGGTGATGCCGGGCGACAACGTGCAGCTGGAGATCGAGCTGATCACTCCGGTGGCCATGGAGAAGGGCTTGCGCTTCGCCATCCGCGAAGGCGGACGCACGGTGGGCGCGGGCACCATTTCGGAGATTCTGGCGTAGGAGTAAACGATGCCGCGTGAAATTGTGACCTTGCAGTGTGGTGAGTGCAAGGAGAAGAACTATTCGACGACGAAGAACCGCAAGACGACAACCGAGCGGCTGGAGTTCAAGAAGTTCTGCCGCCGTTGCCGCAAGCACACGCCACACAAGGAAGTGAAGTGAGGCGGTTTTGCCGGCGTCTCAACGGAGGCGCCGTCGCTGGGATGCTGGACATCAGTGATCTGGCGGGAAGACAGGGGCGTAAGCTCAACGGTTAAACTGCCGGTCTCCAAAACCGGACTTGGGGGTTCGAATCCCTCCGCCCCTGCCAGTTTAGCGGGCGCGCTTGAGTGAAGCGAGGGATGGTGCAAGTCACGGCTCCGAAGTCGAAGAAGGGAAGCATGGCGAAAGCAGCGACAGTACCGGCGACGAGCGAGGGTGGTCTCAACGCCATCAAGGCGTGGCCGCAGCGGATCAAGTTGTTCTACAACGACGTCCGCACGGAGATGAAGAAGGTTACCACGCCCACCCGCAAAGAGGTGCAGGCAACCACGGCGGTGGTGATCATAGCAGTGTTTCTCTTTGGCCTTTACTTCTGGCTGGTGGACACCGTCATCGGGCGGGCCATGGACCAGTTGCTTCGCTATCTGATCGCGCGCTAGCGATTCACGGATGAAGACGGCAATGCAGGAAGACGTCAACAAGCAGGGAACACCGGAAGCGGGAACAGAGGGCAGCGCCGCGCCGCCCGAAGCCCAGGCTGCGGTCATCCAATCGGAAAACCCGCGGATGAAGTGGTACATCATCCACAGCTATTCGGGTTTCGAGCGCAAGGTGAAGGAATCGCTGGAGTCGCGGGTGCAGGCGTTTGGCCTGCAGGACAAGATCGGGCGCGTACTGATCCCGACCGAGCCGGTCACGGAAGTGCGTGGCGGCAAGAAGTACACGGTGGAGCGCATGTTCTACCCCGGCTACGTCCTGGTGGAGATGGACATGGATGACCACGTCTGGCACGTGGTGAAGTCCACGCCGCGGGTCACGGGATTCGTAGGCACCGGGCAGCAGCCCACGCCACTGTCGACGGAGGAGGTGAGCCAGATCGTTTACCGCGTCGCCGAAGGCAAGGAGAAGCCGCGGCTGCGGGTGAAATTTGAGAAGAACGAATCGGTGAGGATCACCGAGGGACCGTTCTCCAGCTTTACGGGGGTCGTGGATGAGGTCAACGAGGATCGCGAGACTTTGAAGGTCATGGTGACGATCTTCGGACGCTCCACGCCGGTGGAGCTAGGGTTCGCGCAGGTAGAAAAGGTAGCGTAAAGGCGAGAGATGGCAAAGAAGGCAACAGGTTTCGTAAAGCTGCAGATTCCCGCGGGGAAGGCCACGCCGGCACCGCCGGTAGGTCCGGCGCTCGGGCAGGCGCAGATCAACATCATGGAGTTTTGCAAGCAGTTCAACGCCCGCACCAGCCAGAAGGAGCTGGACGGGCTGATCATTCCGGTGGTGATCACGGTGTACAACGACCGCTCGTTCACCTTCGTGACCAAAACGCCTCCGGCTTCGGTGCTGCTGAAGCGCGCGGCAGGGATCGCCAAGGGCTCGGGCGCGCCCAACAAAGACAAGGTGGGCAAGGTAACCGAGAAGCAGGTGGAAGAGATCGCCAAGCAGAAGATGCCGGACCTGAACGCGGCATCGCTGGAAGCGGCGGTCAAGAGCGTGAAGGGTACGGCGCGCTCCATGGGAATTGAGATCGGTTAGGCGGGAAGAGTCGATAACACCACAGCCTCCAGAGCAAGGGAACGCCGTGGAAGACGAGGAGTGCAATGAGTCGCAAAGAAGGAAAGAACATCGCCAAGGCTAAGGCGGCGGTCGAAAAGCGGCGGTATACGCTGCAGGAAGCGGTGCCGCTGCTGCAGAAGGTCAAGTACGCCAAGTTCGATGAGACGGTGGACCTGACGATGCGGCTGGGAGTCGATCCCAAACACGCCGATCAGATGGTTCGGGGCACGGTGGTGCTGCCGCACGGACTAGGGAAGTCGAAGAAGGTCCTGGTGATTGCCAGCGGCGAAAGGGTGCGGGAAGCCGAGCAGGCGGGCGCCGATTACGTCGGCGGCGAGGATATGGTGGAGAAAATCCAGAAGGAAAACTGGATCGACTACGACGCCGTGGTCGCCACCCCAGACATGATGAAGTCGGTGGGCCGCCTGGGTAAAGTGTTGGGGCCGCGTGGTCTCATGCCGAATCCGAAGACCGGAACCGTCACTTTTGACGTCGCCAAGGCAGTGCAGGAAGTGAAGGCCGGCAAGGTGGAATTCCGCACCGACAAGACGGCGCTGGTGCATGTGCCGGTGGGCAAGATCTCGTTCTCCCCCGACAAGCTGGTGGAGAACGCAGTCACGGTGATCAGCAGCGTGATCAAGGCCAAACCGTCGGCTGCCAAAGGCAAGTACCTCAAGGGTGTGACCCTGAGCTCGACCATGGGGCCGGGGATCCAGATTGACGCCTCCCCGGTGGAAGCGGCAGCGAAGGCATAGGTTTTTGAAAGGGATCTGAGATGGCTGTCACCAAAGCAAAGAAAGTCGAACAGGTCGAGCAGCTCAGCAAGGAGCTGAACGGCGTCAACAGCGTGATTGTGGGAACCTTCAGCAAGCTGACCGTGGCCCAGGATTTCGAGCTGCGCAAGGCAGTGCGCGGCGCAGGTGCGCGCTACCGGGTGGTGAAGAACACGCTAGCCGCGCGCGCCGGCAAAGGCACCAAGGTGGAGGAGGTCCTCAAGAATCTGGAGGGCGTAACCTCGATTGCCTACACCCGCACCGATCCGGTGGCGCTGGCCAAGGCGCTTTCCAAGTACGCCAAGGATGTGCCGGAGTACACCTTCAAGGCGGGGCTGGTGGAAGGCCGAGTGATTTCGCGCAAGGAGATTGAAGCACTGGCAACCCTGCCGGCCCGGGAAGAGATTATGTCGAAGCTGCTCTTCCTGATCAACGCTCCGGCGCAGCGGCTGGCAACCGCGGTGAGCGCGGTGGGCCGCAACCTGGCGGTGGTGATGAATCAGGGCGTGCAGGAGAAGAAGTTCAAGGCAGGGACGGCAGCGGCCGGCGAGCCGGCAGCGGCAGAAGCCGCGGCCGGGGCCTAACAAGTTTGGGCTGGCCGAGGCCAGTCCAGGAAGTTCGTTATCAGTGGTCAGGTGTTGCGTTGGCGATACGGCACGCGTTGTCTGGCGCGTGGTCTGGTCCGGCGGGCGCACTGGAAACCTCGGCGACAGATAACAGCTCACCAAAACTGATAACCAAACGGGAGATTGAACATGGCAGATCTGCAAACATTAGAAGAACAGATAGTCGGCTTGTCGCTGCTGGAAGCAGCCGAGCTGGTGAAGAAGCTGGAATCGCGCTTAGGTGTATCCGCGGCGGCAGCAGCGCCGGTGGTGGTAGCCGGCGGCGGGGCAGCGGGTGCAGGGGCAGGTGCGGCTCCAGTGGAGGAGAAGACCGAATTCACCGTGGTGCTGAAGGAAGTCGGGGCGAACAAGATCAACGTGATCAAGGCAGTTCGTGAGGTCACCAACCTGGGTCTGAAAGAGGCCAAGGACCTGGTGGATGGCGCGCCCAAGACCGTCAAGGAAGGCGTCTCCAAGGACGAAGCCGAGAACATCAAGAAGAAGTTCGCCGACGCAGGAGCGACGGTAGAGGTTAAGTAACCTGTTTTGAAGGGCTTTTTGAGCCCTCAGCCGGCCCACCCAGGGGTTTGTGCGGGGATGGGCAGGCGGATGCTTCGACGAGCGGAGTATCTCCGAAGCGAGGGCTTTGAATCGCGCGGGACCGGAACGGCATCTAACGTGATATCGGTCTTCTCCCGCAAAGATATGAAACGGCGGCTTCCCCACACGCCAAGTGTGGCGGTGAGCAGAGATCAGATCTAGAAACTGGCGGCGGAAATCACAATTCAGACAGTGCAAGCGCCGCGCTTGGCGCCCACGGGGAGTTTTGTCCCCGCGGGCGCAACCATTTTTTCCCATGAGGCCGCGAGGCTAGCGGCGTCCTGGGCTGCCTTTTGACGCACGCCTGGCTTGAGCGTGCGTTGCTGCGCGCAAAGATGCGCTCAATGACTGCGCGCTGTTGCGGGTGAGAGCCCCCGGGGACAGGCGATTTTAAGCGCGCGGCCTGGCAAGTCAAGATCAGGAGTGTTTGATGCCCAATAAGAATAACGCCTCTCGTAAACGCTTCGATTTCGCAAAAATTCCGGCAACCATCCAGATTCCCAACCTGATCGAGGTGCAGAAGCGCTCCTACGACCGGTTTCTGCAAATGGATCGTTTGCCCAGCGAGCGGGACGACAGCGGCCTGCAGGCGGTATTTCAGTCCGTATTTCCCATCACCGATTTCCGCAACGTCTCGCAACTGGAATTCGTGGACTACGCCATCGGCAACTGGGAGTGCAAGTGCGGGCACCTGAAGGGGCTGCACCACCTGCGCACCACCTGCCGCAACTGCGGCGCTACGGTGATCACCGACCCGTTCCACCCTGGGGAGGTGCTGTGCCAGAAGTGCGGCACCTACAACGCCAACACTCCCGATTTCTGCAACAAGTGCGGCGACCCGGTGGGCCTGCAGCTGAAGTACGACGTCAGCGAGTGCGAAGAGCGCGGCATGACCTACTCCGCTCCGCTGAAGGTCACCATGCGGCTGACGATCTATGAGAAGGACGCGGAGACCGGCAACCGCTCCATTCGTGACATCAAGGAGCAGGAAGTCTTCTTTGGCGATGTTCCGCTGATGACCGAGAACGGGACGTTCATCATCAACGGCACCGAGCGGGTGATCGTCAGCCAGTTGCACCGCTCCCCGGGCGTTTTCTTCGAGAAGATTCCGGCCAACAACTACTTCCTCGGCAAGATCATTCCTTATCGCGGCTCCTGGGTGGAGTTCGAGTACGACCAGAAGAACATTCTGTACGTGCGCATCGACCGCAAGCGCAAGTTCCTGGGAACGATTTTTCTGCGCGCGCTGGGATTGCGCTCCAACGAAGACATCCTGCGCACCTTCTACACCGTGGATCGCGTGACCGTGCGCGAGGGCAAGCTCTACTGGACACTGGAGCCGGGCGTCGAACGGCCCACCATGCTGCAGGGGATGAAGCTCTCGCACCGCGTGACCAACCGTAGCGGAGAAGAGATTGCCCATGCCGGACGCAAGGTCAGCCCGGCGATCCTGCGCGAAATCCACAAGGCGCGGGTCGCGGAGATCGAGGTGGAAGCCGGCGACCTGGAAGGCGCATTCGCTGCCGCCGACGTCGTGGATACCAATACCGGCGAAGTGCTGTTGGAAGCCAATTCGGAGATCACACCCGACATCCTGGCCAAGATCATGGATACAGGGGTGGGGGAAGTGCACCTGTTCTTCCCCGAGCGCGACGATGTGGGAACTGTCATCAGCCAGACCCTGAAGCGCGATTCGGTGAAGACTCCGCAGGAAGCGCTGATCGAGATTTACCGCAAGCTGCGTCCCGGCGATCCGCCGACGCTGGATACGGCCACGGCGCTTTTCCAGGGCATGTTCTTCGATCCGCGCAAGTATGACTTCTCGCGCGTGGGCCGGCTGAAGTTCAATATCAAGCTCTATGAGAAGCAGGACGCCACGAATCTCGACAGCCGTACGCTGGAGCCCGAGGACTTCTACGCCACGATTCGTTACCTACTGAAGCTGCGCAAGAACGTTGGCACGGTGGACGACATCGATCACCTGGGCAATCGCCGGGTGCGCGCGGTGGGCGAATTGCTGGAGAACCAGTTCCGTATTGGCCTGGTGCGCATGGAACGCGCCATCAAGGAAAAGATGAGCGTGTACCAGGAGATGTCGACGGCGATGCCGCACGACCTGGTGAATGCCAAGCCGGTGATGGCAGCCATCCGTGAATTCTTCGGTTCCTCGCAGCTTTCGCAGTTCATGGACCAGACCAACCCGCTCTCGGAGATCACTCACAAGCGGCGCTTGTCGGCTCTGGGTCCGGGCGGATTGTCGCGCGAGCGCGCCGGGTTCGAAGTGCGCGACGTGCATCCCACTCACTACGGACGCATCTGCCCGATCGAGACCCCGGAAGGTCCGAACATCGGGCTGATCTCGTCGCTGAGCTGCTACGCGCGCATCAACGACTATGGCTTTATCGAATCGCCCTACCGGCGGGTGAAGAATGGCCGAGTGATCGACTACGTCACCGTGGTCAACGCCGGCGACAGCGAGCAGCGGGTGGGCGATCACATCGAGAAGTCGGAAATCGAGAAGGTCAACGCTGATCTCAAGGAGCGCCGCAAGAAGCAGATCGAAGCCGAGCCCTATTCCTTCTACCTGTCCGCGTGGGAGGAGGACCGGCACGTGATTGCGCAGGCCAATATCGAACTGGACGAAAAAGGCCGGATTGTCGGCGACCTGGTGAACGCGCGCAAGGCGGGCAACTTCGTGCTGGTGAACCAGGAGGAAGTGGACTACATCGACGTCAGCCCCAAGCAGTTGGTCTCGGTGGCAGCCTCGCTGGTGCCCTTCCTGGAGCACGACGACGCCAACCGCGCGCTGATGGGAGCCAATATGCAGCGCCAGTCCGTACCCCTGCTGCGGGCGGAAGCTCCGTTGGTGGGAACGGGCATGGAGGGCGTGACGGCTCGCGATTCCGGAGCCGTGGTTCTCGCCCGGCGCAGCGGAATTATCGATTCCGTCGATTCCGAGCGCATTATCGTGCGCGTGGAAGGCGAGCATCATCCCACACAGCTCTCCCGCGAGGTAGGCAGCGACATCTATCAGTTGACCAAGTTCAAGCGCTCGAACCAGAACACCTGCATCAACCAGAAGCCGGTGGTCAAAAAGGGCCAGCGCGTGAACAAGGGGCAGGTGATCGGCGACGGACCATGCACCGACCAGGGCGAATTGGCGCTGGGACGGAACGTACTGGTCGCGTTCATGCCGTGGCGCGGCTACAACTTCGAGGACGCCATCCTGGTGTCGGAGAAGCTGGTCAAGGACGATTACTACACCTCGGTACACATCGAGGAGTTCGAAATCGAGGCGCGCGATACCAAGCTGGGGCCGGAAGAGGTAACGCGCGACATTCCCAACGTGAGCGAGTCAGCGCTGCGCGATCTGGACGAAAGCGGCATCATCCGTATCGGCGCCAAGGTCAAGCCGGGCGACATTCTGGTGGGCAAGGTTACGCCCAAGGGCGAAACCCAGCTCACACCCGAGGAGAAGCTGCTGCGCGCCATCTTCGGCGAGAAGGCCGGGGACGTTCGCGATGCGTCGCTGACCTGCCCTCCGGGCATCGAGGGCACGGTGGTGGACGTGAAGATTTTCTCCCGCAAGGGCCAGGAAAAGGATGAGCGGGCGAAGTCGATCGAAGCCGCGCAGATTGCCAAGCTGCACGCCAACCTGTCCGACGAAATCCGAATCCTTACCGACGAGCGTCTGAAGCGCCTGGAGGGTTTGCTGGGCAACAAGGAGGTCACGGCAGACCTGCATGACGAGCGCACCAACAAGCGCCTGCTCACCAAGGGCACGATTCTCGATCGCGACACTATCGAGCGCATCTCGACGCGCAACCTCAAGCGCATCAAGTTTCCGGATAAGGATCCGCGCGTCAACGAGCAGATCGACGAAATCGAGGAGATGACCTCGCGCCAGATCGATGTGCTGCGCAAGATCGTCAAGGAGAAGGAAGAGAAGCTGCAGAAGGGGGATGAGCTGCCTCCCGGCGTGATCAAGCTGGTGAAGGTTTATATCGCCATGAAGCGCAAGCTGAGCGTCGGCGACAAGATGGCCGGGCGCCACGGCAACAAGGGCGTGATCGCCCGCATTCTTCCCGAGGAAGACATGCCCCACACGGAAGACGGGACGCCGGTAGAAATCGTGCTCAACCCCTTGGGCGTGCCCAGCCGTATGAATGTGGGCCAGATCCTGGAGACGCACCTGGGATGGGCGGGCAAGGAACTAGGGCGGAAGATCACCGAGATGTTGCAGAACAATTCGCGCGCCGAGGCGCTCCGCCGCGAACTGAAAACGCTGTTCAAGGACGTGGCCTTCGCCGATACCTTCGATGACCTGGATGAGGAAACCCTGGAGGCGGTAGCTCATTCGCTGACCAAGGGCGTTTACATCTCCTCACCGGTGTTCGACGGGGCGAGGGAAAACGAAATCAAGTCCCTGCTGGAGAAGTCGGGCTTGCCGACCTCGGGCAAAACCACGCTCTACGACGGCATGACGGGCGACAAGTTCGAACAGCCGGTGACTGTGGGCTACATCTACATGCTGAAGCTGTCGCACCTGGTGGACGACAAGATTCACGCCCGTTCCATCGGTCCGTACTCGCTGATTACCCAGCAGCCGCTGGGCGGCAAGGCGCAGTTCGGCGGACAGCGCTTCGGGGAGATGGAAGTCTGGGCGCTGGAGGCCTATGGGGCCGCCTACATCCTGCAGGAACTGCTTACCGCCAAGTCCGACGACGTCTACGGCCGCACCAAGATCTACGAGGCCATCGTCAAGGGCGAAGCCGCGATCGAGCCGGGTGTGCCGGAGTCTTTCAACGTGCTGATCCGTGAGCTGCAGTCGCTGTGCCTGGATGTGGAACTGATCAAAGTAGCGGAAATGCGCAAGCAGCCCGTCGGGGCGGCTGCGGACTAGCGCTCAGCCCTGGCTGCGAGCGGGCAGTTCTCTCCCGCGCCGCGACCGACTGTGCGCGAACGAGGTTTGGAAGGAAGTAGGGACCCGCGGGCGCTGCTCCTGAGCCTGGGCAGGGTCGAGAACAATGGCCGAACGGCCACTTTTTCCGGGAGCGAACTCGGAGGCAACTTTGTACCGTTCAAGCCCGTTCGATATGGCAAGCAACATCGCCGACTTCGATGCAATTCGCATCAGCCTGGCCTCCCCCGAGAAGATTCGGAGCTGGTCGCACGGCGAGGTGACGAAGCCGGAGACGATCAATTACCGCACCTTCAAGCCGGAGCGCGACGGTCTGTTCTGCGCCCGCATCTTCGGTCCGGTCACCGACTGGGAGTGCCTATGCGGCAAGTACAAGCGCATGAAGCACCGGGGGGTGATCTGCGACAAGTGCGGCGTGGAAGTGACGCTTTCGAAGGTCCGCCGCGAGCGGCTGGGGCACATTGAGCTGGCGTCGCCCTGCTCGCACGTCTGGTTCTTCAAGGGCCTGCCCAGCCGCATCGGGCACCTGCTGGACATTTCGCTGCGCGATCTGGAGTCAGTGCTCTACTTTGAGGCCTACGTGGTGGTCGATCCCGGCGACGCGCCGGTCAAAGAGCGCGAGATCATCAAGGAAGAAACCAAGTTCCGGGAGCTCGACCAGCAATACCGTCCCGCCGGTTTCAAAGCCATGATGGGCGCGGAAGCGATCAAGGAACTGCTGAAGCGCGTCAGCGTGGATGAGCTGGCGGTCGAACTGCGCGACAAGATGAAGCACGAGGCCTCGCTGCAGAAGCGGCTGAAGTACGCCAAGCGGCTGAAGGTGGTGGAAGCTTTCCGCAAGAGCGGCAACAAGCCCAACTGGATGATCCTGGATGTGATTCCGGTGATCCCCCCCGAGCTTCGGCCGCTGGTGCCCCTGGACGGCGGCCGCTTTGCCACCTCCGATCTGAACGACCTCTACCGGCGTGTGATCAATCGCAATAACCGGCTGAAGAAGTTGATGGACCTGCATGCGCCGGAAGTCATCGTGCGCAACGAGAAGCGCATGCTGCAGGAGGCCGTGGACGCGCTGTTCGACAACGGCCGGCGGGGACGCGTGCTGCGCGGCGCCAATAACCGGCCGCTGAAGTCACTCTCCGACACCCTGAAGGGCAAACAGGGCCGCTTCCGCCAGAACTTGCTGGGCAAGCGCGTGGACTACTCCGGGCGCTCGGTGATCGTGGTGGGGCCGGAGCTGAAGCTGCACCAGTGCGGTCTTCCCAAGAAGATGGCCCTGGAACTGTTCAAGCCGTTCATCTATCACCGGCTGGAACAGACCGGCCACTGCACCACCATCAAGCAGGCCAAGGAGATGGTGGAGGCGCAGGAGCCGATCGTATGGGACATCCTGGAAGAGGTCATCAAGGATCACCCGGTTCTGCTGAACCGCGCCCCCACGCTGCACCGCCTGGGCATCCAGGCCTTTGAGCCGGTGCTGGTGGAAGGCAAGGCCATCCGCATTCACCCGCTGGTCTGCACGGCGTTCAACGCCGACTTCGACGGCGACCAGATGGCCGTGCACATTCCGCTTTCACCCGAGGCGCAGGTTGAAGCCAGCGTGTTGATGCTGTCTTCGCACAACATTCTGTCGCCGGCGTCCGGCCACCCCATCACCGTGCCCACGCAGGACATGGTGCTGGGGCTGTACTACCTGACCAAGGCGAAGCCGGGGGCTAAGGGCGAAGGCCGTCCCTTTGCCAACATCGAGGAAGTGCTGCTGGCGCTGGAGGCCGGAGAAGTCGAAACCCTCACCCCGATCCGGCTGCGTTATACGGGCGACGTGATCGACCTGACGACCGCCTATGACGACCAGGATGTGGTCCACACCGAGCCGGTGCGCTACGACCGCAACTTCATCAATACCACGGTGGGCCGCGCCATTCTCAACGACAACCTTCCCAAGGGGATGCCCTACGTCAACGGTTTGCTCAAGAAGAAGGGGATAGGCGCGCTGGTGAACTACGGCTATCTGAAGTTTGGCCTGGAAACCACCGTCCAGATGCTGGACCAGATCAAGGAACTCGGTTTCCGCTACGCCACCCGCGCCGGATTGTCGATCGGCATCGACGACATGGTGATTCCGGAGAGCAAGAAGACGGTGGTG
>DATHDM010000240.1:0-6583 GCA_035319065.1 Terriglobales bacterium | reverse complement strand
ATTTCGCCGCCTGGTGATTGGGCAGGCGGCATATTTTCAAGAGCAGGGATTGTGCGCCGGCGACACGGTAATTCTGATCATGCCCCAGGGTATTGCTCTGATGGCCTCATTCATGGCCGCGATGCACCTGGGAGCGGTGCCGGCGATCCTGGCGTACCCCACCTTTAAAGTTGAGCCTGCCAAGTATCGCTTTGGGCTGGCGGGGGTTTCGGCAAATCTGAAGGCGCGGCTGATCGTGCTGGATGAGGCCTTCCCCGATGAACTGACGGCGCATGTTTCCATCGGGGAGAGGACGCAACTGCTGCGATACTCAGAGTCCGCCGCAGACTCTTTCCAGAGCGTAGAGGGACGGTCCATCGATCCGGCACAGGCGGCATTCATCCAGCATTCCGCAGGAACCACGGGGCTGCAGAAGGGCGTGGCGTTGTCCCACGCCGCCGTGCTCAATCACTTGAATCTGCTGGGGCCGGCGCTCGATCTGCGGGAGAACGACCGCATCTACAGCTGGCTTCCGCTGTACCACGACATGGGCCTGGTGGCGTGCTTCATGCTGCCGATGGTGTTTCGCCTGCCGGTGATCATGCAGGCGCCGACCGATTGGGTGCTTCAACCCCGCACCATGCTGGAGCTGATCTCGCAGCACCAATGCACGCTGGCGTGGATGCCCAACTTCACCTTCCAATTCCTGGCGCGGCGGGTGAAGGCGCAGAATCTGGCCGATGTTGACCTCTCCCGGCTGCGGGCGCTGATCAACTGCTCGGAACCGGTGCGCGCTTCCAGCATGGATGAATTTCTTGCCAGCTATGCGCAACTGGGGGTGCGGCCGGAGATGTTGCAGACCAGCTACGCCATGGCGGAAACGGTATTTGCGGTCACGCAGTCCAGCTTGGACGGCGGCAGCTGCCCGGCGCGGATTTGGATCGACAATGAGCGCCTGCGCAGGCAGAACCTCGCCGTGCCGGTAGATGAAGACGCGCCAGCCGCGGCTTGCTACGTTTCCTCGGGCCGGTGCTTGCCGGGTACGGAAGTGCGCATCGTTTCCGCGCTGGGCGAGGACCTGGGGGAGGGTGAGGTCGGCGAGATTCTCATACGCAGCGAATCGATGTTGAACGGCTACTACAATCGCCCTGACCTCACGCAGAAGGCGCTGCGCTCGGGGTGGTATTGGTCGGGCGACCTGGGATTCACGCTGGAGGAAGAGTTGTATGTGGTGGGGCGCAAGAAAGACCTGATCATTGTCGCGGGGGAAAACATCTACCCCCAGGACGTGGAGGAGATCGTATCCAGTCATCCTGCCGTATACGACGGCCGGGTGGTGGCATTGGGCCTGTACAATCCCGACCAAGGCACGGAAGAGATCATTGTGGTGGCCGAGTTGCGCCAACAGGCGGACCTGGAGAATTCCCTGCCCATCGAGCGGGAGCTGAAGAATGCGATCGCCGGAGAACTGGGAGTGGCCGCCAAGGCGGTTTATCTGAAGCCTCCGAAGTGGATCGTAAAGAGCACCGCCGGCAAACCGGCGCGCTCGACCACTCGCGAGAAGCTGCTGGCAGAGCATGCTGAATTACGCAGAGGTCCGATCGAGGTGGACAGGCCGCATGAGTGATCGCGCACAGCAGGTGATTGACTACATCGCGAAGGAGCTGATTCGGCGTCCGGGAGTAGTTATCCGCGACGACACACCGCTGGTCTCCTCCGGCCTGATCGACTCTCTGGCGTTGGTGGACATCCTCATCAAGCTGGAGGAGGTAACCAACATGCGGATTCCTGCCGGAAAGGTGCAGGCCAAGGACATGGATACGGTCAAGCTGATGTTCGCGACGGCAGAGCGCGTGGGAAAACCACGACAGAAGTGATTGGCATCCCAGTTGCCGCCAGCGACCATCATCTCCGCGTCTGGGGCTAGCGATAAGGGGGAAGGGGCAATCTGAGCACCACCGAACTCATTACGGAACCCGCTCCTCCTCCGGCGCGCCGCGCCGCAGACAGGGGACACGCCCGGGCAATCGCCAGGTATCTCGCGGCCTTCCTTACCGCGATTCTGGTAGTCGAGCTCTGCGCCCGGCTGGATGACTTCATCTCGTATGGGGCTCCCTTCTGGGGCGTGTACAACAATGAGAGTTTGTATGAATACGACCGGCTGGGAAAGCGCGGCAAGCCTTTCGCCCGTTACAAGAAATGGAAATTGAACAGCCTGGGCTTTCGAGGCCCGGAATTGCATAAGGGAAGCGAGCGCATTGTCTGCTTCGGATCTTCCGAGACCTTCGGCCTGTATGAGCCCGAGGGGCAGGAGTTCCCGCGTCAGATTGAAAGATACTTGAACGGGGATGGGGCGCAGCGTTTTGAGGTGGTGAATGCCGCCTATCCCGGAGAGACGATCGTTACGGCAACGCGGCGAGTCCCAGAGATCGTCGAGCAATTGCAACCGCGGTTTGCCATTATTTATCCGTCGGTCGCGAACTACATCTGGCTGCCCTGGATCAAGAGCGCACACGATGCTTCCAAGATTGCCGTACCGGGGAAACCGCCGGTATTCGAGTGGCGGGTGGCGGAGAACGCGCGGGTAGTGCTGAAGCAGATCCTTCCCGAGAGACTGCAGACATGGTTGCGGCAACGTGAAGTCTCCAGGGCTGCGAGCGAGTTCGGACCGCCGTTGGATCGGGTGCCGGATGAGAACGTGGCGATTCTGCATGACGATCTGGTGACGCTGGTGTCGGGGCTACGCTCGCGCGGTCTGGAGCCGGTGCTGGTCACGCACGCCACCCGATTTGGCAGCAGCGTTACGCCCGCTGACTATCCTATGCTGGTGGCCTGGCGGAAATTTGACCCCATGCTGAAAGAAGAAGGCTTCGTCGATATGGAGCAACGAATGAATGCTGCCATCCGAGCGGTCGCCCGCGAGGAGCAGGTTGCCCTGGTCGACGCCGCCAACCTGATTGCTCCGGGGCCCAAGAATTTCGCTGACTTCTCTCACTTCACGGCGGCCGGCGCCGAGCGGATGGGGCAGGAGATTGCGAGCGGACTCCGAGCGGCCGTGGTCGGTGCACCACTGTCAAAAGACGGTGTGCCGATTACAACTTCCCTGCGCTAAGTTTGCGCGCCGGTTCGAGTGTCTCATCTGACTGGGCTGGTCCTGGCGTGAGCGAGGATGAATTTGAACGGAGACTTGAATCTACTCGTGATTTCTTTCTTCTTTGCCCCAGACGGGGAGATAGGGGCAAAGCGGATTACGCGCTTCAGCCGCTATTTGTCTGAACGAGGCATCCAGCCAATTGTGCTTACCATCCAGGAACAGTTCTTGATTCAGCCCGACAACGAGTTCCCGGTGCCGCCCGGCGTCCGAGTGGAACGCACGCCAATGAGGCTGAACCCGTTAGATTGGTATGCCCGGGTGAAAATGCGTATCGCTCCGCCACTGCCGTCGGGAAATGCATCGATATTCACCAAGTCCACGGGCAACTCTCGTCCCGGCCTGCTGCGCCGGCAGATGTTGGCCTTGCTGAACACGCCCGACCGGTTCCTGGGGTGGTATTTTCCAGCGGTGAAGGCTGCGGAACAGCTCATCAAGCAAGAACCCATAGGGGCGATGTTTTCCAGCGGGCCACCCTGGACAGCCCACCTCATCGCGGGTCACCTGAAGAGGAAGTTCGGGATCCCGTGGGCAGCCGACTTTCGCGACAGTTGGGCTCTTAATCCATTGTTGGATAAGACGCCGGAGTGGATTCGAAAGGTCAACGCGAGGATGGAGACGCGCTGCCTGAAAACGGCGGATCTGGTGGTCTGCAACACGGAACTGCTCCGCCGGTCGTTTATTGAGCGTCATCCGCTGCTGCCAAAGGAGAAGTTTGTCACGCTGACGAACGGGTTTGACGATTCCGTTGCTTCTCCCGCCCCAATTACCGCAGTTCGATCCGCTCGATCAGGCCGGCTTCTGCTTCACTTCGGAATGATCTACGGCCGGCGGCGTATCGACACCTTCTGCCAAGCTGCCAACAGCCTGCTGAAAGCGGGCAAGCTGGCGCCGGGGTCGTTCAAGATTGTCTTCCATGGGGAGGTCGATCCAGGTTTGCTGGCAGCGGTTCATGAGCGTGCCCCGGAATTGGTGGGTGAGCGCAATGTCGAGTTCGAGCCCTTCATCGAGAGCTGGCAAGACGCTCAGAAACTTCTTTGGGAGGCCGATCTGCTTCTGATCTTTTCGGGCAGCCCACTGGAAGTGCCCGCGAAGTTCTATGAATACCTCAAGACCGGGAAGCCGATCTTCGCGGTTGCCGAACGGGGTGCTCTGACCGAGCTGTTGGACTCGACGGGTTCGGGAGTGTGGGCTGACCCAGCCGATCCCGACGCCATTGCGATCGGGTTGATGCGAGCTCTTGAGCTTCCGGCAATCCCCCCAGAAGAAGCGGAGCGCCGCTGGGCCGACCGGTTTCATTTCCGCTCCTTGAGCGCGCAGCTGGCGCGCTGGATTCGCGGGACGGTGGCAGAACGATCGTCGGATGCGGTCACCCTGGAGACAACCGTATAGCTGTGCTGTCTCTGCCTGCGCAAGGCATCTTCAAGCCGAATCGCGAGCCAATGCGACTCGGCAGAGATGGTCGGGGGCGGGCACAGGATCCGGGTTCGGTCAGTGCATTCCCTTGGTGGAACCCACGGAGGTTGCCTCAGAGGCAGCCCGCAGCTCATTCATGCGCACCAGATCGATAACCACCTGGTCGGGGCGCACCAGAGAATCCAGGTCTTGCATGGCTACAGCCCGGGTGCCGACCAGGATGACGTCGGCAAAAGCAATCAACTGGCTGATGTCGTCGCACAGCAAGGAGCCGATATGGGGAATCACGGTTTCAATGAACTCGCGGTTGGATCCCACCAGGCGGCCGAGCGAGACTTTCTCATCCCAGATCTGGATCTGGCACCCTTCTCCCAGGAGGCGCTTGATCAGTTGCACGGATGGGCTCTCGCGCAGATCGTCGGTGCCGGCCTTGAAACTGAGGCCCAGCAGCCCGATCTTGCGCTTGCCCGTATCCAACACCGTCTGCGCCGCCCGTTCCAGGTGCTCTGCATTGCTGGCCAGGATCGATTCCAGCAAGGGCAATCGCAAGTCCAACTCCTTAGCCCGATAGGTCAGGGCGCGGAGGTCCTTAGGGAGGCAGGAACCGCCAAACGCAAAACCCGGGGTGAGATAGGCGGTGGAGATGTTGAGTTTGGTGTCCCGCGCAAAAAGGTCGATCACGGTATAGGGATCCACGCCCACGCGCCGGCACATGGCGCCGATTTCGTTGGCAAAACTGACCTTCAGCGCGTGAAAAGCGTTGCAGACATACTTCACCATTTCCGCTGCGTCCAAGGAGGTTTCGAAAACCTCGCCCGGAACAAAGGAATAGAGTTCCCGCAGAACGGCGGCATGCTCCGGATGGCGGGAGCCAATGATGGTGAAGGGGGGATGAAAGAAGTCGGAGACAGCACTGCCCTCGCGCAAGAACTCCGGGTTCATGCAAACCGCAAAATCCTTGCTCATCTGCTTGCCGCTGGCCGCTTCCAAGGTTGGGATTACGACGTTCTCAAGCGTGCCGGGCAAGACGGTGCTGCGGATGACAACGGTATGAAAGGCTGACTTTTTCTGCAGGGCGTGGCCGATCTCGCGGCAAACGCGCTCAATGCTGCTGAAATCGAGTTTTCCGCTGCGGAGGCTTGGGGTTGCCACACAGACGAAGGAAATCTCCGATCCACAAATTGCCGCGCTCACATCGGTGGTGGTTCGGAGGCGGCCGGCCTTGCATACTTCGCTGACCATTTCGTCCATGCGAGCTTCGATGACCGGACTCCGGCCAGCCTTCAGCAGCTCAAACTTCACGGGATTGATATCCACCCCAATGACGGTATTGCCCACGTGAGCGAGACAGGTGGCCGTCACCGAGCCCACATAGCCCAAACCAAAGACACTGATGGTCATCATCCGCCTCTGTTCCTCCCCTGCTGGCGTGCGAACTTCAGACATTCGACCCCCGTTGTGGCTGAAGACATTGCGCTTGTGGCGCAAGCTGTTTGACGCTTTCCGATGAAGAAATCCGTGTCAGACGATAGTCGCGAAACCTTCCCGGCTCCCCATCGTGGCCGTCGCACGCGGCAAGAATGATGTTCACCATCTCCCTGGCAGTCACAAAATGGAGCTGGCAGCCACCCTCGTTGCGGCTCCATTGGATCAGGGCGCGCAGAAACTCCGAGTGGAGCGCACCCAGCATGCTGGGCTCGTCGTGCGGAATCATGCCGTGGCAATGGAGCTTGATGAAACACCATTCGGGACGGCCTTCGACAGAAATGCCCGCCCGCCGCCACAAGTCGAGCCGATGCAGCGTCGCGGGATTGCTGCCGCTGATCTCCCCGTTCTCGATCTTCGGCATGACATGCCATCGTCTGCGGCGGAAATCCAGCATGAGCGGCCCCTGAATCATTAGCGGCAGCCTGGAAGGAGCGACTCCTGCCCTTAAGTTCCGCCCCTTCCTGTGAGCGGCGCGCTGGTTGAGGGGCAAGGTGCACTCATAGATCGAATTGACCTTGGCCACTTGCATCGGCTCGGGAGCGGAGGGCA
>DATHDM010000239.1:0-6733 GCA_035319065.1 Terriglobales bacterium | reverse complement strand
GCGGAAGCGAAGGGCATCGAACAGCTCAGCGGCAGCGCGATCGGAGTCGGTGGGGGCGCGGAGCTTGCCCAGGGCCTCGAGCGCACACCAGGCGAGGACGGTGGCCCAGATGGCTGGCTGGTGGTCATGGCCGTCGTCCTTGGATTCCTCGCCCCTGGGTGTGGCGCTCTCGCGACTGGGCGACGCAGCCGGCGCGGCGGCGGGAAGAACGGCGCGGGCATCGGCGGGCCAGGGAGCGGAGAAGAGTCTTTCGAGCTGGGGCACGCGCAGCGCGGCTTGCCACTGGGACTGGAAAGAGCGAACGGCGGCGTCAACGTCGCCGCGCCAGTCACCGGATGTCCCCAGACCGACGGCTGCACCGCTGCCACCCGAAGCGAAGTGGCGCACCTCGGTGAGCAGGGCGCGAAGCATGCCGGCGGCGCCCTCCGCGAGCTGGGCGAGGCCGGCGGTGCGCTCGGCGGAATCGGGTTCTGCCGCGAATTTCGCGATGGCGCGCGCGCCCGCCGGAGTGAGCAACTCGCGCAGCGCGTCGTGGACGGGCTTCAGCTCCAGCGCGCGCAGGGCGTCCTCGAGCGAGGAGACACCCTTGCCTGCGAGGGAATCGCACAGCGCGCTCCAGGGGCGCGTGCCGTCATCGACCACGTCGCGCCAATCGAGAAAGACGTGGCACTTATAGGCGCCGAGTTCGACGTGCAGGCCCTGCTCGGCGAGGCGCGGGGCGCGATGGAGATACTCCAGACCGGTGATGGCATCGCGGCAGGCGATGAACATTCCCGGAGCATGGGCGACGCCCAGGGCGTTGGCCAGGGTGCGCTGGCGAAGATGCCGGGCGCCGCCTGGGGTTTTTTCCGCGTAGGCACAGGAGATACGAATCCAGCCGCTGGTAGTGGCGTAGCGGTTGTGGTAGACGATCAGCGCGCGCTCGTGACCGCGGCGATTGGAGTAGGCGAAGACATCCTCGTTGACAAAGCCCTGATCGGTGAAGAAGTCGTAGAGCAAGAATTCGTGGGCCTCGGCGAAGAGGGACCGGCGGTGCAGCAGGGGTGAGATCTCGCGCTCGTGGCGGGCGATGAGCCACTGATCGGGAGTCTCTTCGTGGTAGGCGCGGCGATACTCCATGCCGTATTTTTCGGTGAAGCCCTCGACCTGGCCGTGGCCGAACATCGGGGTGCCGGGCAGGGTCGCCAGCATCGTGCACACGCCAAAGTATTTGTCGCCCTTGCCGAACTGATCCACGGCGGTGCGCTCGTCGGGGTTGTTCATGAAGTTGACGTAGCGTTTGAGGACGTCGGGATCGAACTCGAGGGTGTTCTTCATCACGCTGCGGTAGTTGGCATTCTCTTCGTCGCGCAGCATGTTCATGAAGGCGCTGTTGTAAACGCGATGCATGCCCAGGGTGCGCACGAAGTAGCCCTCCATGAGCCAGAAGGCTTCGGCGAGCAGCAAGGTGTCGGGCACCTCGGCGGCCACGCGATCGACGACCTCGCGCCAGAACTCAAGGGGCATGGCGGCATCGAATTCGGCCTTGGTCATGCCGTGCTCGGCGCGGGAGGGGATGGCGCCGCCGGTGCCGGGTTGCGGGAACCACAGGCGCTGGTAGTGGCGCTTGGCCAGAGTCATAGCGGCGTCGAAGCGGATGATGGGGAAGAGGCGAGCCACATGGAGGATGGTCTGAATGACGCCTTCGCGGACCTCGGGCTTGAGGTAGTTGAGCTGCGCGGTGTCGTTCCAGGGGAAGCTGGTGCCGTCGTTGCCGTGGTAGATGTAGCGCGTGTCGCCGGTCCAGCGGTCCACGCGGCGGAAAACCACGGCGGCGTCGGTGCGATTGAAGTAGTGGTCCTCGATCTTGATTTCGACGCGGCCATCGCTGGAGACGTCAGGTCCCTCGAAGTGGTAGGCGGGATAGGGACTGTGGGGCAGGGAAAGAAACCAGTCGGGGTGCTGAATGACCCAGCGGGAATCGATGCCCATGTGATTGGGGACCATGTCGCTGGCCAGACGGATGCCGCGGGAACGCGCGCGCTCGCGCAAGTTGGTGTAAGCGGCTTCGCCCCCGAGATCCTCGGCGATGGTGTAGTCGAGCAGGGAGTAGGCGGAGGCAACCGCCTCGGGGTTGCCGCACATCTGCTTGATACGCTGCGAAGCGCGGCTGCGCTCCCATACGCCGATGAGCCAGAGGGCGTTGAAGCCGCGGCGGGCGAGGATGTCGAGCTCCTCGTCGGGGATGTGATCGAGGCGATGAATGTGGCGGCGGTAAATCCTGGAGAGCTGATCCAGCCAGACGTACACCGTCTTGGCGATGAGGACGGTGCGCGGCATCCAGTCGGTATCGGGACTGAAGCGCTCGTACTCGTAGTCGCGGGCGGTGAAGGTGGGGATGGCGGCGGCGCTGGAGTCGCCCAGCGGAGGCGGACCTCCGGCGGGGTGGACGGGGGGATGGAAGCGCAGCCAGATGGCGACCTCTTCTTCTTTGAGGATGTCGAGGGCGGTGAGCATGCGGCGGATGAAGTCGCCGAGCACGCCCTTCCATTTTTCCTGGATGAAGGCGAGCTGGCCGGCAAGATCGTCGGGCGAGGCGAGCGCGGGAGCGCGCAGCATGTCGAACAAATTCTGGTTGTCGGGGCCGAAGCGGGGGCGAGTTTCGAAGTAATCGCGCAGGGCGGCGGTGAGCGTACGGTAGGCGGTGGTGTCGGCCAGCTTGTCGTCGTCAAAGAGTTCGCGGAAGGGGCGGAAGGCGCGGTTGGCGTTGGCCAGCCAGAGCATCATGAGCTCTTCGAGGGCGACGGCGCGGTGAGGCACGCCGCCAGTAGACCTGGCCAGCCAGTCCCTGGCGGTGAGCTGGCCGCGATAGACGGCCGCGGTGGGGAATTGCTCGGAGAAGGTGACCAGGGTGCGGTCGAGAGGCTCGCGGCCGAGGCGCGCTTCGAACCAGGCCAGGGCGTCGGTGATCACCAGCGGGTCACGCTGTTCGCGATATTGCGCGAGTACGGCGTGCAGGGCTTCATCGATGAGGCCCATGGCGTTGAGGGCGCCGGGATGGACGGCGCGCTCGGGATGACGTTCGGCATCGCGCGCCAGGTTCATGCGGTGGGCGAATTCGCGGCTGGCAGCCAGATTGGCGAAGACCACATTGCCGGAGAAGGAGAAGAAGCGATCGTCGAGGCCGTAGCGGTCGCGCACCTGGCGGGCAACGTGGAACTCGAAGGTGGGGGTGTCGGGCATTTGCGGTCGGCAAGTATATCAGCGGGGGAATGATGGGGCAGGCAGGGGAGGCTCCAGGCTCAACCGGGCCGGATCAAGTACTGAGCGCCGGCTCTGCCGAGCCCTGCTTCTCGAGCTCCGGGCGCAAGCTTTGCCGGTCTGAGCGTTCCTTGGATATGGGGGTGGGAGTTTCGTGTCGTGAAAATGAAGTGGGCGCGAATTTCCACCCTTCGGCCAATGTGGCGTAGACTTATGGAACAAGCCCGGAGGGCCAGCCACGCGAACTTCGCCCTCGCGAACACTTCCTGCCGGGTTGCTCTCGCCTAGTAGAGAAGACGAGAGTTTTTTGGGATCCGGGGTTTACAGCACCTAAGCATCTGGCCAGATCGCTAATCGCAAGACCGGCTGCGGAGAGAGCGCCGGCGCAGCGAGGCTGCGCAGGCGAAAGCACAGCTGGGGCCAAGGAGTTGAGTCCGAGACGTTTCACGCGGACTCATGCCTTTCGTAATCTACGCAAGTGGTTACCTTGGCCATAAACTCGACCGAGTCGAGGCACTGGGGATGCTATTCAGTTATCAGGAGAACCGTCACAAGCCCTGGTACGCAGTGGGGGCCAGTTTTGCACTACAGATCCTGGGTCTGGGGGTGCTGCTGCTCATCCCCTTGATCGTCCCCTACCGGATCGATTTTCAACTGCAGAAGTACACGGTAACTATGCTGGTCCCGGCGCCGCTTCCGCCTCCACCGCCGCCGGCGAAACCGCCTAAACTGGAGCCCGTCAAGCCCAAGATTCAGCCTCGGTTGGAGGAGGCAGTGAAGGCCCCGGTGCCCCGATTGATCGCTCCCAAGCCGGTGTTCCCGAAGGCGGAGAGGGTAGTGGCCCCGGAGGTGAGGATTCCGAAACAGAATCTGAACCTGGCGGGCAACACCGTGATTCCCAAACTGGCTCCGCAGGTGAAGACCAACGTATTTAATACCGGCAGCTCGGCGACGCCAACTGTGAATCTTCCCGTGGCGAAGGTGCAGACAGGCGGCTTCGGCGATCCCAATGGGGTAAAGCAAGATCCGACGCGGCCGGGCTATCCCAACATCGCGCGAGCAGGCGGCTTCGAGCTGCCCTCGGGTCCGGGTCATGGCAACGGCACGGGCGGTGCGAATGGGGTGGCGGGTACAGTAGCCAGCGCCGGTTTCGGAAATGGGACAGCGATCCAAGGCGGGCACCCGAAGATGGAGCGGGCATCGTTAGGGCAGGCGGGCTTCGGGGACGTGCACGCGGCCGAGAGCGGGCCCAAGCGCAGCGTGCAGACGGAATCGAAGACCACCCCGGTTGAGATTCTGTCGAAGCTGAATCCGGAGTACACCGATCAGGCGCGCAAGGCGCGGATCGAAGGCGAAGTGGTGCTGGAAGCGGCGTTCTCGACCACCGGGCAGGTGAAAGTGCTGCGGGTGGTGCAGGGGCTGGGCTACGGCCTCGACGAGTCGGCCATGCGGGCGGCGGAGAAGATCCGCTTCAAGCCGGCGCAGCGCGATGGGCAGCCGGTGGACACCGTGGCCATGGTGCACGTCGTGTTCCAGATGGCGTACTGATTTCGGTTTCACCGTTTCTGTGAGGCGTGGAAGCGCTTTGCGGGCTGAAGGACACATCCCCACTTGCCCAGCCGGCACGTGGTAGGCTCCCCCGGGAAGGAAAGGCTAGTCAGGCATGCGAGTCAGACCCTTTGCCGTCGTAATGTTGTTGTTTTCCGTCACGCTGGTGGCGCAGCAGAAACCCGCGCCCAGCACGAGTGGCGACCAAATTGTCGAGCGCATCATCCAGCGCGAGAACGAGCTGGCCACTAATCTGCGCCAGTTCAGCCCGCTGGTGGAGACCTACATCCAGATTCTCGAGCCGGATGCCGACCTGGGCTACGTTCCTAAGGACGACCGCTATTTTCTGGGCAAGCTGAACCTGAAGGACAAAGTGGAAGAGGCGTCGTACGACGAGCCGCAGCAGAAGGGAAAGATGAAGGGCGCGCTCTCCAGCATGTCGGGGATCTTCAGCCTGTTCAGCACGAAGCTGGACCGGCGCGGATTCCTCTACACGGCGCTGGTGGATGACGGCGGGTTCAGCGCGGAGAACTACGAGTTCGAGTACGTGCGGCGGGAGTTCCTGGGCGAGGTGCGGTGCCTGGTGTTCAACGCGGTTCCCAAGAAGGGGGCCAAGGGGGTGCATTTCCTGGGGCGCATGTGGGTGGAGGATCAGGGCTACAACATCGTGCGCTTCAACGGCGTGCGCACGCCCAGCACCATGACCAGCAAGTATGTTCACTTCGACAGCTGGCGGGTGGAGGTGGGTCCGGGGATGTGGCTGCCAGCCCTGGTGTACACGGAGGAATCGAATCTGAAATTCGGCATGGGCAAGGGGACGCGCTTCAAAGGGCAGACGCGCTTCTGGGGATACAACGTGACCCGCGGCCTGCGCGCGCCCGACGAGCTAACCCACATCACGGTGGACAATGCCACGGCGGTGAAGGACGAGAGCCAGGCTTCGATGGACATGTCGCCGCTGAAAGCCGAGCACGTATGGCAGAGCCAGGCGGAAGACAGCGTGCTGGAGAAGATCCAGCGAGCCGGGCTGCTGGCGCCGGAAGGCGAAGTGGACAAGGTGCTGAAGACGGTAGTGAACAACCTGATCATCACCAACAATCTGGATCTGCCGAACGATGTCCGCTGCCGCGTGCTGCTGACCACGCCGCTGGAGTCGTTCACCGTGGGGAACACGATCATCGTGAGCCGCGGACTGCTGGACGTGCTGCCGGATGAGGCCAGCCTGGCGGCCATGCTGGCGCATGAGCTGGCGCACATCGTGCTGGGGCACCAGGTGGACACGCAGTATGCGTTCTATGATCGCACCCTGTTCCCGGACGAGGATGTGTTCCGCCGTATCGCGGTCAGCCACACCGATGCGGAGGAAGCAGCGGCGGATAAGAAGTCGATCGAGATGCTGAAGAAATCGCCTTACGGCGACAAGCTGCAGAATGCGGGACTGTTTCTCAAGGCCCTCTCGATGCGGTCGCCGAATCTGCCCAACCTGATCCACCCACACCTGGGGAACCGGTTGGCGGAGGGCGGGCAGGTGGTGCGCATGAGCGAGCTGGCCTCGGCCGCGCCCGACCTGCAGATGAACAAGCCTGACCAGGTGGTAGCGTTGCCCATGGGCGGGCGCATCAAGCTGGATCCCTGGAACGACAAGGTGGAGTTAATGAAGGGAAAGCCGGTGGCGGCGCTCTCCGCGCGCGAGAAGCAGCCGTTCGAAATCACGCCCGTGTATCCCTACCTGACTCGCGTTAAGGTAGAGGCGCCTTCGCAGGCCGGCGGGGCAGCAAACACCAATCCCGAGATTACCGTCACCGGGGGAGTCAAGGCCGACGGGAAGACCGACGGGAACCAATAATCCTGAAGCGCATGAGCGAGAAGGCGACACGGCTGTTGATGGTGGGAGTGCTGTTGCTGGGGAGCAGCCCGGGACTGCAGGCGCAGGAAAACCCGGCGG
>DATHDM010000238.1:0-9399 GCA_035319065.1 Terriglobales bacterium | reverse complement strand
ATGATGTAGAGATAGGCTCGCTCCGGCGTGAATTGCGCGGTCAGCATAGCAATCAGAATTCCCACTGCTGACACCAGGAGCGCCCATCGCGGCTCCCCTGCCCCACTGAGCCTTCCCAGCGGCGCAGGAGCGTAGCCGCTCCGGGCGAGCGAGAACAGCATCCGCGCCGCCACGTAGAGGCTGGCATTCGCGCCTGAGAGGGCAGCGGTGAGCACTACGAAGTTCATGACTCCGGAGACCGCGGGCAGTCCTGCTACCTGGAACACGGTAACGAAGGGACTCTGGCTGACTCCGGCGCGCTCCCACGGCATCACGCCCACCAGCACGGTAGTCGCGCCTACGTACACAAATGTCAGCAGGGCAAACATGCGCCTTGCGGCTCGCGGAATCTCTGATCTTGCTCGCGCCTCTCCCGAAGACACTGCCAGAAACTCTACCCCAAGGAAACTGAAGAGAGCGAAGCTAACCGCCAGCAACGGCGAAGCCGCACCATGCGGCATGAAGCCGCCGAAGATGCGGTATTGCGGGGCCACTTGTCCCGCCAGCAGGAAGCTGGCTCCCAGCAGCACAAAAGCCACGATGGTAGCGACTTTGATCATGGCCAGCCAGTATTCCACCCGGCCGTAGTCGCCCACGCTGCGCAGATTCAGGAACAGCAGGGTCGCAGCAAAAATCGCGACCAACAGCACGCCAGGAAGGTTCGGGAACCAGAAATGCACGTAGGTGGCGGCAGCGATCAGCTCCGAGCCGATGGCCACCACCAGCGACATCCAGTAGCTATAACGCACTACAAATCCCGCCCAGCGGCTCAGGTAGAGATCGGCGTAGAGTCCGAACGATCCCGCGGCGGGATGCACGCTGGCCATCTCGCCTAACGCGTTGGTGACCGTCCAGGCAAGGAAGGCACCGATGGCGAATGTGAGGATGACGGCAGGTCCGGCAATCTGGATGGCTGCGCCCGAACCCAGCAGGAGCCCGGTGCCGATCGAGCCTCCCACTGCCACCATCGCCATCTGCCCGGCGCTGAGCTGGCGCCGTAGCCCGGCCTCCTGTTTGGCAATGGCGACCTCGGCTGCAGCTTCGCTGCCGGCCGAATCGAAAGCCTTGGCTGACTCAGGTATTTCCGGCGTGATCCCCACAGATTGGGCATTGTAGCTTGGAATGGCGGTGGTGCGGCGGAGCACAACTGGAGAGGTTGTTGGAGTCTGAAGGCTAACTACTTCCCCTCTGCGCTCCCGGGCAGTACGTAGCGAAACGAGCGGTGGCCTTTTGCATAGCCGGCCGGCTGCCACTCCACCATATTCAACGAGGGGCAGAGACTTGCGACCTGGAACGCAATCGACTTAGTCCGCACCGACCGCTCCCACTCGTACGACGGACGGGACCCGCTTTCGCGGAGGCTCTTGAATGCGGGTTTGCGCTTCACGGCACGATTGAATCCATCGGCATCGCATGAACGCCGGATCATGATTCGCAAATCATGATCCGCAAATCCGGGCTCACGATCAGTTTCGGCTGGGTTACGCGCTGGACCTCCTCGGCAGTAACGCCCGGAGCGATCTCTTCCAGTAGCAGACCATCTGGTTTCACCCGTATGTAGGCCATCTCGGTGACGATTGTGTCCACCACCTTCGCCCCGGTCAGGGGCAGGGTGCAGCGGTGCAGGATCTTGGGCTGACCATCGCGCGTAGTGTGTTCCATCGCCACCACTACGCGCCGCGCGCCCGCCACCAGATCCATCGCGCCGCCCATCCCCTTCACCATCTTTCCCGGGATCATCCAGTTGGCCAGATTGCCCTGCTCGTCCACTTCCATCGCTCCCAGCACGCTCAGGTCGATGTGCCCGCCGCGGATCATGGCAAACGAATCTGCGCTGGAGAAAAACGCCGTGCCCGGAATTTCAGTCACCGTCTCCTTGCCGGCGTTGATCAGGTCAGGATCCTCCTGCCCCTCGAAGGGGTAAGGGCCTACTCCCAGCATGCCGTTTTCGCTCTGCAGGACCACTTGCACGCCTTGGGGGACCAGGTTCGCCACCAACGTCGGCAACCCTATTCCAAGGTTCACGTAGAAACCGTCGCGCAACTCGCGAGCAATGCGCCGGGCAATGCGCTCGCGCTTTTCCATGTCCAGCATTTTGCCCGCTTTGGCAGCCGTACTCATCGATCTATCGATTCTCCCTTCGAAAGATCCCCAGGGAGCGGCAAGATTCTACCGAGGCTTCGCCGCTACCTGAGCGGGCGACAGTGCCCGCTCCCACAAATTCACCAAGCTGCTTCCGTCCGCCGGAAGTCAGTCAGAGCCCGCTCCAGCGCGTCAAACGAGCTCAGCGGATTCAACTTAGAATCCCGCTGCTGCTGAAATGCCGCCGCCAGCAGACCTCCCCAATGGTCGCCGACGCCGCCCATCGCGCGATCGTAGGCGGGCGCCATCACCGCCAGTTCCGCCGCCAGATCCGACAGCGTCAGGCTCCCTTCCTCATACATGCGGATGTACTTCAGCACGCTGGCGCGCACCTCCTCGACCGTGCTGTCCGGCGCCGGCATCTCGCTCCTCCAACGCTGCCTCGTTATTTGTCCGGACGGGCGCTTCTATCTCACGCCCCGGCCGGAGCTCCAACCTTCCTCACCGTGCGTCTCTCGATGCGCTTCTCCGACGAGGTAACCTGAAAAATCCGCTGCACATAGATGCTGGGAGTGTGCACCTCATCGGCGGGAATCCTCCCCACTTCCACCAGGTGCTCCACCTCCGCAATCGTGATGCGGGCGGCAGTCGCCATCATGGGATTGAAGTTCCGCGCCGTCTTGCGATAGACCAGGTTCCCCCAGGTGTCGCCCTTCCAGGCTCGTATGAGCGCAAAATCAGCATGCAGTGCCCGCTCCATCACGTAGGTCCGCCCGTCAAACTCGCGCATTTCCTTTCCTTCGGCGACGACGGTGCCGTAGCCGGTGGGAGTGAAGAAGGCGGGAATCCCCGCCCCGCCCGCGCGAATGCGCTCGGCCAGAGTCCCCTGCGGGTTGAGCTCCAATTCCAGCTGCCCGGAGAGAACCAGTTGCTCAAACAGCTTGTTCTCACCCACGTAGCTTCCCACATGTTTGCGGATCTGCCCGCTCCTGAGCAGCAGGCCGAGGCCAAAATCATCGACACCCGCGTTGTTGCTGATGGTGGTCAGGTTGCGCACGCCCTTGCGGTGCAGGGCTTCAATCAGGCTCTCCGGGATCCCGCACAGCCCGAAACCGCCCACCATGAGGGTGGCGCCATCCTGAATGTCGCGTATCGCTTCATCGGCATTGGCCACAATTTTATTCATGATCTTTTTGTTGACGACGCCGGCAGTTCGGGCGCCGGAGCGCTGAGCAACTCCGCCAGCAATTCTTCTCCCAGCGACCACGAACCAAAACCGGCGTCCGCGTTGATGTGGCCGCAAGCACCTGCATTCACGAAGCGGCTTCCCCACGTCTTGGCCAGCGCCTGTCCGCGCTGGAGTGCACACCAGGTATCGTTGTCGCTGCTCACTACCACACTGGGGAAGGGCAGCAGCCGCTTGGGCACGGGCAGGAAGTCAGACTCCTCCCAGGGCGCGCCCGGAGCCTCAAGGTCCGGGGGCACAACCAGCAACGCCCCACGCAATTCCCGCGTGTGCTGATTCGCCCAATGAACCACCGTCAGGCAGCCCAGACTATGCGCCACCAGCAGCGGCGGCGATTCGGCTTCCTCAATGTAATGGTCCAGGCGTTTCACCCATTCCTCGCGAATGGGGAAGTCCCAGTTGTCCTGTTCCACGCGGCGGAAGCCCGCATACTTCTTCTCCCACAAAGTTTGCCAGTGCCCGGGTCCGGAGTTTGCCAGCCCGGGAACAACCAGGACAGGAGGTGGCATAGTGAACAGGAAATTGTATCTTACGCCCGCGCCTCGATTATTCCCTCCGAAAACGGTTCCCGCGTTCAAACTCCTCGCGCAGTTCGGCCGTGCGCAGGTTCTCGCGAATATGCGCCAGGCGCTGCTCCAGCCGCAACAGGGCTTGCTGGATGTGCTCTGTGTTAGTGAGCGCGATATCGCGCCACATCGAATATGGGCTGTGCGCGATGCGCGTCATCTCGCGCAATGCGCGGCCGCCGATCGCGCTGGCCTCCGGGTAGTCGCCAAGCACATCCAGAAGCGTCGAAGCCAGCCCGGTGGAAACCATCTGCGGCAGATGGCTCAACCACGCGCAGAGTTCGTCGTGCCGCGCGGGATCGACAGCGAGCAGGCGCGCCCCTGTGCTCTCGATCAGCGAGGCATATTCGCCGCACACCCCCGTGTGAAAATCCTGGCCTTCGAACGGCGTGATCAGCCAGACTCCGCCCCGAAACAGGTCGGCATCGGCAAATTCGACGCCACTCGACTCCTTGCCTGCCATAGGATGGCCGGCGAGAAATCGCTGCTTGATGTCGTTGCCGAAAACATTGCGGGCTCGCGCGCTAATCTCCGCCTTGGTGCTGCCGACGTCAGTCAGCAACGCGGGCGGCGGCAGAATCGGACCGAGCTTCTCGATGAGATCGATGATGCTGCCCACCGGGGTCGCCAGAACTACCACGTCGCTTCCGCGAACTGCGGCCTCTGGGTTCGTCTCGCCCGCGTCGATTACGCCCCGCCTTCTGGCCTGCTCCAGGACCTGATCGCGGTCGCAGCCGACGACGCGTCCGTCGAAGCCATATTTCTTGAGCGCCAGCCCCAGCGAGCCTCCAATGAGGCCGGTGCCGATGATCGTGATTTGCCGGATAGCCAAGGTTGGGATTATGAGTGAACTTCCTGCCCGGCTACGCGATGCTGCGCCCCACGGCGGCGGCGATCATGCGCAGCTCTCCCATCAGCTTCGCGAACTGCTCCGGAAACAGCGACTGTGGGCCGTCCGAGAGCGCCTTATCGGGATTATGGTGAACCTCGATCAGCAGGGCATCTGCTCCTGCCGCCACCGCCGCACGCGCCATGGGAGCCACCTTGTCCCGCCTCCCGGTGCCGTGCGACGGATCAGCCGTGATCGGCAGGTGCGACAGCTTTTTCGAAATCGGGATCGCCGAGATATCCATGGTATTGCGGGTGTAGGTCTCGAAGGTTCGGATGCCGCGCTCGCACAGGATGACATCGTAATTGCCGCCCGCCATGATGTATTCGGCGGAGAGCAGCATCTCCTCGATGGTGGCGGCGATACCGCGTTTCAGGAGTACCGGCTTGCGAACCTTGCCCAGTTCCCGCAGCAGGTTGAAGTTCTGCATGTTGCGCGCGCCCACCTGCAGGATGTCGACATAAGGCATCATCAGCGCGATCTGGGAGATCTCCATCACCTCGCTGATGATCAACAGCCCAAATTTGTCCGCCACCTCCTGCAACAGCTTGAGGCCCTCTTCCCCCAGGCCCTGAAACGAATACGGCGACGAGCGCGGCTTGAATGCACCGCCCCGCAGCACGCGCGCACCTGCCTTGGCCACCATCTCTGCGGTCGTAAGCAACTGTTCGCGCGACTCCACCGAGCAGGGCCCGGCCATGACCACTAGCTGCTCGCCTCCGATGGCCAGGCCATTGCGAAGTTTGACCCGAGTTCCCTCCGGGCGGAAATTTCGCGCCACCAGCTTGTAGGGCGCGGATATTCGGTGAACCTGCTGGACACCGTCCAGGACTTCAACTTCGCGAACGTCAAAATCGACCAGCTTTCCCACCGCCCCCAACACCGTCTGCTGCGCTCCTGTGCTGCGATGCACCTCGAACCCCATGCCCACCAGGTGCTCGATCACCCGCTGGATCTGCTCTTCCGACGCTCCCGGTTGCATAGCCACAATCATGTCGATCAGCTCACAGGACTTCGCTGCGGGCAGTTCCAGTTATCTTCCCAGCCGCCGTCCGCTTCAATCGTTGGTGTCCGCCTCCAGCTCCGTGTCCCTTCCCGGGGACGATGCGGGAGCTGCCTCGTCTCTCTGAAACTTGCGCATTACGTCCATCAGGCGCTCATAGATGTGCAGCAGGTCGCGATTCGGCAACGGGCCGCGGTTCGCGCTCACCACGTTGTCAAACACTTCCTTCTCCCGATCCGGCTCATAGATCGGCAGCCGCGTGTCTTGCTTCAACTTGCCGATTTCCCGCGCTGCGCGCGCTCTTTCGCCGATCAGCTCCACCAGCTTCTTGTCGATCTCGTCGATTTTTTTGCGCCAATCCGTGATATCCATGATGTTCGGATATTAGCTTGTAGCACTACCGATTCAGCCGGCACAACACAATTGATCAGCCAGGCTTGTGGGTATGGAACACTGCAGTCTGCGGCTTCTTTCGAAACCACCGCAGCCTTCACCGCACTGCCGATATCGCCCGCGACTCGCCGGCGGCAGCACGCAGCCGGCGGATAAATCCCGCGACCGCTATCGCCGCGCCGCTCCCGGAACCGGCACCCTCCATCACCTGCACAATTCCGCTGCCTACCACCGCCGCATCTGCGAACTCACCTACTTCCGCAAACTGCTGCGCATTGGAGATCCCAAAACCGACGGCGACGGGTAATTTCGTATAACACCGCAGCCGCCCGACCAACTGGCGGGCATCGCTGGCCAACTCCTGTCGCGTGCCCGTCACACCCGTGCGAGAAACCGCGTACACGAAGCCTGAGGCGGCCTCGGCGATCGCCCGCAGGCGTTCGTCCGTACTGGTGGGCGCGGCCAGAAAGATCGTATTCAGTCCCCGCTTCCGCATTACATCGAGGTAGTCGCCGGCTTCCTCCACCGGCAGATCCGTGACCAGCGCCCCATCCGCGCCTGCATCCGCGGCATCCGCGCTGAACCTTTCCAGCCCATAGCGCAGGATGGGGTTGAAATACGAAAACACAATCAGTCCCGCGCCGGAGTGCTGGCGAAGCCGGCGCGCCAACTTCAGCACGTCGGCGAGCGAGGTCCCCTGGCGCAGCGCCCGCTCGCTGGCTCGCTGGATCACTGGACCGTCGGCCACCGGATCGCTGAAGGGTACTCCCAGCTCGACAACGTCAGCGCCGGCTTCAATCGCCGCTAACGCCACCTCGTGCGATGTTCCGAGGTCGGGATCTCCACAGGTAAGGTACGCCACCAGACCCGGCTTGCCATGAAAAACCAGAGCCATGCCCCCTCAATCTCGCCCAGACCGCCCGCAAACTAGAAGCGGATGTTCTCCCGCAGAATGCCCACATCCTTATCGCCGCGCCCCGAGATATTTACGATGATGATCTCGTGAGGCTTCATCCTGGGAGCCCGCTTCACACACTCGGCCACCGCGTGGGCCGACTCCAGCGCGGGAATGATTCCTTCAGTGTGGGCGAGCAGCTTGCAGGCCTCCAGCGCTTCGCTATCCGACGCCGATATGTACTCCGCGCGGCCCGTATCGCGCAGCCATCCATGCTCAGGACCAATCGCGGGATAGTCGAGCCCGGCAGAAACGGAGTGCGTATTGGCAATCTGGCCCGCCTCATCCTGCAGCACGTAGGAATAGGTGCCCTGCAAGACGCCGGGAGAGCCTCCGTGAAAGCGGGCCGCGTGCTCACCGAGGGCGTCGCTGCGGCCGCCCGCTTCCACGCCCACCAGCCTCACTTGCGCCTGGGGGATGAATTCATGAAATATGCCGATCGCATTCGACCCGCCGCCCACGCAGGCAATAATCATGTCCGGAAGGCGGCCCTCAGCCTTGATGATCTGCCAGCGCGCCTCGCGTCCGATCACGCGATGAAAGTCACGCACCATGGTGGGATAGGGATGCGCCCCCAGCACGCTGCCCAGCAGGTAATGGGTGGTTCGGACATTGGTCACCCAATCGCGCATGGCCTCGTTGATCGCGTCCTTCAGGGTGCGGGAACCCGATTCCACGCCGCGGACCTCGGCTCCCAGCAGGCGCATGCGGAAGACATTCAACTCCTGGCGCCGCATGTCCTCCGTGCCCATGTAAACCACGCACTCAAAGCCAAACAGCGCGCACACCGTGGCTGTAGCGACTCCGTGCTGACCCGCTCCGGTCTCGGCAATCACGCGATGCTTCCGCATGCGCTTGACCAGCAGCGCCTGCCCCAGGCAGTTGTTGATCTTGTGAGCGCCGGTGTGCAGCAGGTCCTCGCGCTTCAAATAGATCCTGGCCCCGCCCAACTTCTCCGTCAGGCGCTCGGCCAGGAACAGGGGCGTGGGACGTCCCGCGAATTGCCGCAGCAGCAAATCCAGTTCCCGCTGGAACTCCCCGTCCACCCGCGCTTGCTCATACGCGCGCTCCAGTTCCTCCAGGGCCGATACCAGGGTCTCAGGCACATAGCGTCCTCCGTAGGGACCGAAGCGGCCCGGCTTCGCACCAGCGGATTGGCTCGGAATTGAAGACATCATGGATTTCCTGTGGCCGAACCGTGCGCAGCGGAAATGAACCCGCGCACTCTGCCGGCATCCTTCTTCCCGGGGCTGCTTTCGACACCCGACACAACATCGACCCCGTAGGGCCCCAATAAGCGAATTGCCTCGCCCACATTTTCTGGCCGCAGCCCGCCCGCCACGATCACCGGCAACACGCATTGCATCGCTTCGACCAGTGGTACCGAGGCCTGCCAATCAAACTTCTGGCCGGTTCCGCCGCGCATCGCCCCTTTGCAGCAGTCCAGCATGAGAGCGTCCGGCCGGGCATCGCCATCCGGCCAGCTGAACCCGATGTTGAGGGCCGATTCGAACTTCTCCGGCAGATGGATCACCCGATACAGCTTCGGCTTGTGACCGTGGGTGGTGTGCATCGCGTTGATCTCTGCCAGCAATGACTCCGGCTCCTCTCCGCTGAGTTGCACCGCTGTCAGCCCGGCGCCTTTCACGATCTCGCGGATTCGTTCCGCGGTCTCATTCACGAACACGCCCACCTTCTCCACCCGCTCCGGCAATTCCTTCACGATCTCGCGCACCTGCTCCGCTGTGACCCGGCGGGGGCTCGCCGCGAAGACAAAACCCACCGCGTCCGCACCCGCCTCGGCCGCCAGCAGGGCATCCTCCAGACTAGTGGTTCCGCAGATCTTCACCCAGGTCATAGCTGCCTAGTGCACCACCACATTGCGCGTGGCACGCCTGGTTTCGCGCAGCAGGCTGGCCAGTTCCTGCCCGGGATGATCCGCACCCATCAGCGATTCGCCAATCAGGAATGCCTGGTAGCCCGCCGCCTGCAGCGTGAGCAGGTCCTTTGCACTGTGAATGCCGCTTTCTGCTATACGCAGCATCTGCGGCGGTATTTTCGTGCCCAGTCGCAGCGCCGCGTTCAGATCGACGGCAAAGGTGCGCAGATCCCGGCTGTTGACCCCCAGCATCTCGAACCCGGCGTCCAATGCCAACGCCAGCTCGCGCTCGTCATGCACTTCGCACAGCACATCCAGACCCAGACTCCGGGCGTGGGTTCCCAGTT
>DATHDM010000237.1:0-3780 GCA_035319065.1 Terriglobales bacterium | reverse complement strand
GGCGAGAGTCCGTAGAAGCCGGCGGGAATCGAATAGCTCTGCCCGCTCTTGCCTTGCACGCTCATTCCAGCGCATTGAGTTGTGTCGGCGCACTGATACACCATGACGCCGTCGCGCAGGGTGTCGCTGGGGACCACCCGCAGGGCGCTGTTTTCTTCCCGCTGGCGGGCGCCTTCGTAGTTGGCAAAAAAGAACAGGCGATCCTTGATGATGGGCCCACCGATCGCACCGCCAAAGATGTTGCGGATCAGTTTCAGGGGCTGGTTGGGCTCCCCTGCGGCGATCTGCGCCCCCTTCACAAAGTAGTCGTTGGCGCTGGTGACGGTGTTGCGGTGATACTCGTAGGCAGCGCCATGGAACTTGTTGGTGCCGCTCTTGGTGACCAGCGAGACCTGTGCGCCCGAAGAACGTCCTTCGTCCGCGTTGTAGTTGCTGGTCGTAACCCGGAACTCCTGCACGGAATCGGCGGTGATCGGCAGCACCGAGGTGAAGGCGTCGCCGCCGTTGTTGTCGTTCACGTCCACGCCATCGAGCGTGATGTTGCTCTGGTCGCTGCGTGCGCCGTTCACTGCGCCGCTGCGTGTGTCGACGGTCGTATCGATGTCCGTGCGATTGCCGGTATAGGCCACGCCCGCCTGCAACGAGAGCAGATCGGGAACATTGCGGCCTTCCATGGGCAGCGATTTGACCTGGGCCTCGCTGAATGCGTTGCCCACGGATGCGTCGGTGGTGTTGATGACCGGAGCCTCGCCGGTGACTTCGACGGTTTCGGTGGTGGCACCGACGTCGAGTCTGATGTTGAGCGTGGAAGGCGTGTCGACGAGCAGTTCGATCTGCTTCTGCTCTGCTTTGCGGAAGCCGGTCATTTCCACGGTGATGTGGTAGGTGCCGGGCTGTAACTGCAGGAATTCGTAAGCGCCGGTAGCGTTGGTGGTGGTAGTGCGCTGGAAGCCGCGCTCCGGATTGGCCAGAGTCACTTTAGCTCCCGAGACCGAGGCCTGGCTGGGATCGGTGATCGTTCCACGCAGTGAAGTCGTGCCTGACTGGGCCCAAGCGAGCGTACTCATCGCGATTAGAAACCCGAACAGGCGAGTTACTCGAGATGAAGCTGAGCGCATCAGAAAGCTCCTCGCACCCACCAGCGGGTGCTATTCTTTTATTCATCAGCTCGCGAGGTCACGGACCTCCGGCTGCCTGATTGCTCCGGATTCTGCCGAGAAAAGGCGGAGACTTACAAGACAAAAATGGAGAATAAGCATAAGAAAACAACTAAGTCAACTAAACAATGATAAAATGTTATGTGGCCAAGACTAAAGAATCAGTATGTCCTGTCTCTAGAAGCTATATCTAAGAGAGAACTGCATCACGCGGGGGCGGGTCAGGGTGGAACTGTAGACGCCAAAGCCGCTGGAGCTGAGGTCGAAATTGTTCGACGAAGCGGCCGCATCAAAGCGCACTGCGTTGGCTAAGTTAAACGCTTCCCAGGAGGCCCACTCTTTGCCGAGGCCGGCATCCATGCCGGAGTCGCCGGGGCCGCGCAGTTCGTTGCACTGTCCGCTCTCGCCCGGGTAGGGGTGGCGGAAGGCGCTGATGGCATTGTTGATGTCGGGAAACATGTTGGGGTTTCCGTTGGCGCCGCAGTACACGCCCGCTCTGCCAGGGTTCTCGATGAGGATGGCTTCGCCGGTCAGGTTGTAGTTGGTCGACCAGCCACCGGGGAAAATGCTGAAAGGCAGACCCGTGCTCCAGTCAGTCGCTGCTTGACGTTTCTTTGCAAAGTCCGGCCGCCAACACGATTACCGCCGGGTAGCACTCCAGGGTATAGCGTGGCTCGGGGTTAGGCATGGTGGCCAGAAATAAAGATCGCAGGACGATATAAGAGATGGCAATGCCGGCCCACGGAATGGGTCGGGACCTGGCCCAGCCGGCGATGGCAGCCACCACATAAGCGAGATTCAGGATTCCAAACCCAATATCCAGAGCCAGCCAGCGGAAGTCGTCGTCGAGTTCATACCAGCGAATATCGGGCGGCAGCAATTCGGTACGCGGGCGCAGCCACATGTCGGCGATCTTTAGCGCCGGCAAGATTAGGTAGTAGCGCAGGGGATGGGCGCGAACGCGCTCCTCGGCAAGAGCGGCGAAGCGAGCATCCAAGTCCGGCGTCAGGCTCCGTCGCTGGTTGTAATCGTCGAGCAACTGCAGAGTGCGGTTGCGCTGATCGGCAGTGTCGAAGGCGCGCGTGGGGAGGTTGTTCGGGTCCACCTGGTCCCCCGGCATGTTCCAGTAGATTTCTTCCGTCGAGGTATAGTCCGCGATCCAGGTGTTGACCCAGCGGTTGTAGCCCAACGGTACGTATTCGTTCTCTTCGGTGGCATACCGTGGGGCGAGCAACTCAAGTCGATGCAATGTGTGCAGATTTCGGATTCCCCATAGCAGAAGAGGAGCGAGGGCGCAGGTAGCCACGGTGATTCCCGCGCGCACGATCTGCCCGGGCGCGATCGGAGTACTCCTGCGCAGCAGGAGCAGTCCCAGGTACATGCCGATGGCCACCAGCAGGAGTCCGCCATCGGGCCGCAGCAGGACACAGGCTGCTACCGCCAGTCCGCAGCCGATCCAGGGACGAAGTTCACGCAAGTGGAAGCTGGCATCGCAGCGGGCGTTTGGCTCCAGCTCCTGCAGCCCTATCACTGCGTAGTCCATTGCCAGCGCAGTGAAGAAGATCTCCAGCGTCTCAGTGAGCGCAGCGGCCGCGTACTGCGCCAGAAACGGACACAGTGCGGCCATCGCCAAGGCAGCCTTCGCGCTCCGCGCCGAGCCCAACATCCGCCGGGCAAGGTCCGCCACCAGGATGCATGTCGCGAGGTCGACCAGAATTTGCAGGATCATCGCTGCCCTGAAGTTGTCGATCCCGAAGACCGCAAACACGAACACCAGAAAGCCGGGGTATCCGGGTAGCCGCGCATAGGTTGGCGAGACCTGCCCCGGGTCGGTGGTCAAGCCGTAGATTCCATGCAGCAGCCAGTTCTTGGCGAGGTCGGCGTAAAAGGTCGAGTCGGCCGTCACGTGCGGGAACTTCAGCAGGAAGAACAGCCGGAGGGCGAGCCCGGCCAAGGTGACGGGCAGAAAGCAGCGCAGGTTTTGGCGCACAAGTTGGCGCACGCAAAGACTATAGCGTGTTTTCTTGCCGCCCGGGCCGGTTCCTGCCAGAGGGAATCCCGAAAACCACGCCAACTGCGTTTGACCCTCGCAATTCCGCATCATAGGATTGGTAAATAATCATGGCCAAACCGGTCTTTTACGATCCTCGGCAATCGCGCTGGCGTGTGCTCCGGCGACTGTTCGACGTGCTTGGGGTCAGCATCACCCTGCTGGTCATCTTCTTTGTTTATACGGCGATCCGCGACGAGCAACTTCCTGGGCTGTTCCTGCCCCAGCAGAAGCGTCCCTACCACGCTGTGAAGGAGAAAGAAAAGGAGAAAGAGAAAGAGAGGCGCAAACAGGCTGCTCTACGCATGCGCCGCAAGAGCAAGAAGCCACCTTCGCAAGTCGTGCTGAATACCGATGAAGGCATCCGCGCCGCCTTTTATGTGCAGTGGGATGCGGCCAGCTTTTCCTCGTTAAAAGAATACGCACGGCAGATCGACATGCTCTATCCCGAGTGGCTGCACGTGCTCACCCCCGACGGCCGCCTGCAGGCGGTGAACGCCGACAACAAGCTTTACGACGTCATCAAGGGAGCGAAAACCCGCCCCGTGGACGACAAGGTGATGCCCTTCCTGA
>DATHDM010000236.1:0-39561 GCA_035319065.1 Terriglobales bacterium | reverse complement strand
GTTGCTGCTGGGAACGATTGGCTTTGCCAGCCAGTTTCCCGTCTTCCTGGTTGCTCCCATCGGCGGCACGGTTGCCGACCGCTATAACCGCCGCAAGCTGGTGATCGCCACCCAGACTTCCTCGATGGTGCTGGCGCTGATTCTGGCTGCGCTCACCCTGAGCCAGCGCGTCCAGATCTGGCACATCTTCGTGCTCGCCGCGCTCTTGGGGGTGGTCAACGCCTTCGATATTCCCGCGCGGCAGGCGTTCATGGTGGAGATGGTGGGAAAGGAGGACCTGCTGAACGCCATCGCGCTCAATTCCTCCATGTTCAACGGAGCGCGCATCCTGGGACCGGCGATTGCTGGAATCCTGGTGGCCGGCATCGGCGAGGGTTGGTGCTTCTTTGCGAACGGCGTCAGCTACGTGGCGGTGATAATCGGACTCCTGCTGATGCGCGTCGAGGAGCATAGAGGACGAACCGAGGGCACGCCGCTCTCGAACATCGTCGAAGGATTCCGCTACGTGCAGCGGACGATTCCCATCCGCAACATCTTGCTGTTGCTGGGGCTGGTGAGCCTGGTGGCCATGCCCTATGCGGTGCTGATGCCGATCTTTGCCGACCGCATTCTACATGGCGGTGCGCGAGGGTTGGGCATTCTTGTGGGCGCCACCGGAGTGGGCGCGCTGCTGGCGGGCTTAACCCTCGCCACCAGGCAGAGGGTCCGCGGGCTGGGCCGAATCATTGGCGTGGCGGCCGTCGGCTTCAGCTTGAGCCTGATTGCGTTTGCCTGGTCACGATCGTTCGCCCTCTCCCTCATGCTGCTGGTGCCCGTGGGTTACTTCATGATGCTGGAGAGCACTGCGTCCAACACCCTGATCCAGGCGATGGTGGCGGACCACTTCCGCGGGCGGGTGATGGCCGTTTATTCGATGATGTTCATGGGCATGGCGCCCTTCGGATCCTTCTTTGCCGGCGCCCTGGCCAGCCGCCTGGGTGCACCCCTGACGCTCACCATCGGAGCGGCGGTGTGCGTCGTTGGAGGGGCCCTGTTCCTCTTCCGTCTGCCCGTCATGCGGATCGAGGCGCGGCGCCTCATCGTGGCGCAAGGCCTCGCAGGGGGCGATCCTCCTCAGGAGATCGCTACTGCAGGCATGGCCAGCGAACCCTTCTCCCTCGAGCAGCACAGGATGACTCTGGATGAACTGACGAATGGAACCGGAAAGTGACGGGTCGCGGGCGGCGTGCGCGCCATGCAGCGCTCGCGGCTCGCCTATTCCTCCGGCTCCCGTCGGTTCTTCCCTGGCAGGCTGGCGGGGTTTTCGTGCACGCGCTGGCGGAAGCCACCTTTCAGGCCGCTCGCCAGCGACACCGCGGACTCGCCGAATCTGTCGCGCAAGCTGTCGGCGGCGGCAAGGGCCTTCTTCCAGCGCGCTTGCTTCTCCGAATCGAGCAGGTCCATCTGCCCTTCCTCGCGCTCGAACGAGGAAGCTTGCACTCCCAGCAATCTCACCCTCTCGCCCCGCTTCCAGTTCTTGCGGAAGAGCGAGCGCGCCTGCTCCAGGATCTCGGTATCCAGCTGTGTCCCGGCGGGAAGCGAATGCTCGCGCGTGATAGTGGTGAAGTCCTTGTAGCGCAGCTTAAGCTGGACAGTACGGGCGTAAAGGCGATGCTCGCGCAGGCGGCGGCCGACCATCTCGGAAAGGCGGGCGAGCGTAGCCTCGAGTTGCTGCTCGTCGGCAGTGTCGTGCGAGAAGGTGTGCTCGTGGCTGATGGACTTGGGGTCGAGGTTCGCCCCGATGTCGGAGTCGAACCAGCCTCCGGCGTCCAGGCCCTGTGACTTGCCGGCGAGCGCCAGTCCCCACGCGCCGAACTTCTCGCGCAGAAAGTCCTCCTGCAGGCGAGCCAGGTCACCCACCTTCCGGATGCCGAGTTGATGCAGGTTCTGCTCCGTGACTTTGCCCACGCCCGGAATCTTGCGCACATCCAGCGGCGCCAGGAAGTTGGGCTCTTCGCCGGGCGGCACCCAGAGCACGCCGTTAGGCTTGGCTTGGTCGGAGGCGATCTTGGCCACCACGCGCGAGCTGGCAATGCCAATCGAGCAGTTGAGCTCGGTTTCCCGCTTCATCCTCTCGTGCAGGGAATGGGCGGCGAGAAGCGCTGGACCGTGCAGGCGCTCGGCCCCGGTGAACTCGACGTAGGCTTCGTCGATGGACGCCATCTCCAGTTGCGGCGAGAAGCTCTGTAGTACGCGGTAAACCTTCTTCGAGTATTCACTGTAGCGTTCGGGGTGACCGTCAATGAAGATCGCCTGAGAACACAGCTTGTAGGCGGTGCGCAGAGGCATGGCGGAATGCACCCCGAACTTGCGCGCCTCGTAGGAGGCCGCGGCACAAACGCCACGCTCGTTCGGACGCCCGCCAACCACCACCGGCTTGCCCTTCAGCGAAGGATCGTAGAGCTCTTCTACGGAAACGAAGAATGCATCCATGTCCACGTGAAAGACAGTGCGCTGGGCGGGGATGGACATAGCTCTCTACAGATTTAATCACATGGGCGGGCGATCGGCACTCGGCGCTCCCACCAAGAAAAACCGAAATTGGACCCATCACCTCAATGCTGGCTGGCGGCGATCAGGTCAGAAAGCGCTCCCAGCACCGCAGCGGCGGTATCGGGGCCGGCGGAGTTGATCTCGCCGTAGTAGGGCTCGGGATTGTTTTGCAGCCAAGGGGCGTGTTCATCCCACTCCGCCTTGGGAATAAGGTAGCCGATCTCGTCGTTTCCCAGTCCGAGGACGAACTGGTACTGGCTTTGCAGCATGTCGTGCACCGGCGTCTCCAGGGCAGCATCGGGGAAATCGGCGCCCGGGTAGCGGGTGATGCCCCCGTTCACCAGCTCGGGAAAAATTTCGCCGGGAATGGTGACGAACTCAGCCAGCAGGGCCTTGCCCGACTTGAGAGTGATGTAGTCCACCTCGGTCTCAAGGTCGCGACCGGAGGCGGCCATAGCTGCCTGGCCGCTGTCTGCTGTCGGCTTGCCACTGGAGGAATCAGGCTTCCCACCGGTAAACAGAGGTCGGCGTCCCGAGAAGATGCCCGTCCCTACAGCCACGCGAAAGCGATTGTTGGCCAGAGGGACGAATACAAGCGAGGAGTGGAAGGTCACCGCGTCGGGTGCAATGCTTTCGGCGTGCTGTAGCGCTCTTTCGCTGAGTTGCCCGAGCATCGTTCCCAGCAGTTCCGGCTTGCGCCAGGCCCCGTCTTCGGCAACCTTCCCGGTCTCAGGGTCGAGTGGGGCGACCTGGCTGCCCAGGGTGGAAACCTTGCCAACCGCGCGGTTGAAGAATAAAGCCGTGCCGCCGTAGTGCTGTTCCAGGTAAAGACAGATCCAGCGCGCATAATCGGCCGTGATGAGAGTGTTCTTGCGGTTCAGCGTCTCGGGATGGTCGCTCCAGTTGACCAGTGTGGCGATCGTCTTCTCCCTGTCTCCGGCGGTCGCCACCAGCCGCATGACGAACAGGTAGGGGTCCTTGACGTAGGGTGGCCGGTCCACGCTTTGCAGCTGCGCCAGCAGCGGATGGTCGTCACGCGCCAGCTCAATGCGCGCCGGCTGGAGAGCGTGCACCGCGTCGAGCGCGGAGGTCGCGATTCTTTCCTCAATCCACTCCAGATACTGCGGATCTACTCCGCTCTGATCGGCGCTGGGCCCCCACAATCCGAGGGTGTCGGGACCTTCATGCACATGGGTGCAAGCGATCACCAGCTGGGAGCCTGCGGGCGCCCGCACCTGAAAGCTGCGGCGAATCTTCAGCACGTCTTCGTAGAACAGGCCAATGAGGTCGGCGGAACAGAGGACCACGATCTTGTGGCCGATCTCCAGCGCCAGGCAACGCGCGTAGAGGGGGTCATGGACAGCGCTCGCGATACGGTTGTGGCCGAAGCCCCCAAGATAAACCGGATGTCCGCCTGGCGTCGGCGTAATAACCATGCTGGCTGCGCCCGCACGAACCTGCGCTGCACAGCTCACCGCCGATACCGCGGCCAACGCCGCCAGGAGAAGGATTGTCAGCCGCCGCCGCATTATGGGGCCAGACTCAGCGATCTTAGCATCAGCGCATTCGCCATCCCTTATCCAGCAGGCGAGCCTCAGGGTCATGATGCAGCGAGAACCGTATCGCAGGCCCTTCCCGCTAGTGCACCGGGGCGGCTTCGTCGTGCGTCTCCGCAATGGCTTCAATGTGGGGAACGGCGGAGCCCACCAGGCGGAGCCGCGGCGCTCGATGGATCTCGTCCAATAGTTCGCGCGCAACCCGGTCGTCGATTTCGCCGGCGCGGCTCAGTTCCACCGGGTAGCGCATGATGACCTCGATTCCGCCTTGCGTGAGGCGCAGCCGGCTCTCCGGGCGCAGCGAGGCCACCGAGATCGGGCTGATGACGCGCTCCATGGTGCGCCGCTGTAGCTCCATGTTCTCGCGGTAGTGATTAAACACCTTCTGTACCGCTCCCAGCATGCGTTCTTCCACCTGACGATAGTCGGTGTCGGGTGCCAGCGTCAGCGTGATCTCGTGCCAGAGAAAGTTGGTTCCCGGGATCTGCTTGAATAGTCCGGCGTTGGCCTGGAACACGACGGCGTTGGAGAAAACCACGGCGCGCCCGCTGGGGCGGGCGTCGGACCCGCCGTTGCTGACCTCCACCAGATGGATCCGCACCAGACCTATATCCACCACGTCACCGGTGACGCCGGCGATCTGTACCCGGTCTCCCACCCTCACCCCGTATTTGCCGATCAGAAAGAAATAGCCTGCGACGGAAAGGATTACGTTTTGCAGGGCGACAGCGATGCCGGCGGTGAGCAGCCCGGCAAAGGTGGCCAACGATCCCAGTTCGCTGGCGAAGGAGACGGCTATCACCACCGCCATGATCGCCCACACCACAAAGCGCCGCAGGAGCAGGAATTGATAGCGCCGGCGCGCGTCGTGGATGTACCGGAACGTTGCTCTCCGCCACACTTCCGAGATGCCCAGCACGGCGGCAAGCACGATGGCAAGCGCTCCCAGGCGCAGGCCGAGACTCTTGAATTGCACGCTGTATTGCGCTTGAACCGAGTTCCTCCAATTGGCGAGGCTGCGCTTGTAGAGGTCTAGCAGCACCGATTGCTTGCGCAGCGGGAACACGATCGCCGAAATCTGCTTGAATTGGGCGGTCAGGGAATCGATGTCCTTCTTCTGCTGCGCCAGCACCGCGGGATCCTGAGAGTCAGGCTGATTCGCCAGTTGGTCCCCACGCTGCACCAGGCTCTTCAGGTGCGCTCCCAGTGGAGCGCGAAGGGCACGCGCTGACTGCGTCAGAGCATCGGTGCGCTGAATCGCTTCGTCGAGAGCGTGTACCTTGCGGCGAAGTTCGATCAGGTTGCTGGCGATGGCCAGAATTCCGGAGGGCTCTGCCTTGCGGGAAGTGCCGGCGGTCGCAACGCTCGTTGCGGCGCTGCCGGGCGCCTCTTGCGGCGCGCCTCCGGACTTGGCAGTCTCCAGCGCAGCGGCGGGCACGGTGCGTGCGAGTTCATCGATTTGAGCCTGCAGGCTGCCTCCCCCCGAAGTACCGGCAGTAGCCCCGCTCACAAATTCCAGCATGCCGCGCACCGCATCGCGGCGTGCCTGCAGCAGGCTGATCTCGCTTTCCGTTTCCGCAATGGCAGACTCCAGCGCCACGCGCTTGCGCCCCGTGGCAGCATCGAGTTGGCGGTTTTGCGACTGCAATTCCGCCTGCGTCCGTTTCAGCTGCGCGTCCATTCTGCCGGCGATCGCTGTCAGCGATTGATAGGAACCGGATGGGGTGCTCCCTTGCGCCGCTCTTTGCGCCTCACTCGAACCCTGGCCGGCGGAAGCGCTCAAAGCTTGGGCTTCGGCGCGGGCGAACTCGAACGAGAGCCGGACCACCTGGTCGGCAAGTTGGCGATTGTCATTGAGAAAGATCACATCGTTGGGCTCGTTCGCCAGTTGCTGCTGCGCGGTGAGGTCGCGATACCAGAGGATGGTCTGGTTCAGGAACGCCACAATGTCCTGTGGACCAGCCGACTTGGTTGCGGAATTATCCTGGGCTGGGGAAACCCCCGCTGGCAGCCAGGTCAGCAGCAGGACCACGGCAATCAGCCGGCCCCTGCTCGTTTGTATGCCGAGATGACGCATGCGTGCTTCAACCCGCCAAAATCAGAATTCCGAAAGCCCTGCATTCACCAGGTTCCCAGCGTTTTCTGAGAGGTAAACGGTAGGACAGAAGTTGCCCCGAAAACCAATCAGGCTAACTCTGTCGGATGCGAAGGACGCAAAACAGGTAACGTCAGTACAGGGTGCGGAGTGGCCCCACCATCATGCCAAAGTTTGCCCTCCATCCGGGGTGGTCTATCTGACGAGACTCAATTGGCGGGAGTGATGCCCGATGCGGCGCCTGCGTTTGGCTGACGATCGCCCGATGAACCTGCCGCTCTCCAGATCGATGCCCCGCAGGCGCAATCGTTCGAGAATTTCCTGAACCACCTCGTGAGCTATTTCCCCGCCGTCAACATGCAGGCTGAAGCTGGTGACCTCATGCTGTTGCCCGAGATGAATCTCCAGGCGGCATCCCGGGATGTTGAGTGTTCCCCAGGCTGGGTCGGAGAAGTCGACCTCCGGGACCGCAGCCGCGATTTTCTCAATCAGGGCGTTGCGCTCGCCGACTACAGCGGCGACAAAACTCGCCCCGATGTCGCGCGGGACGGCCGCTTCGATCGGGAAATCCTGTACCAGGATGTCCGTGTGTACAGGTCGGATGCGTTTGCTTCTGGGTCCCTTGCCCATAGTTGAAAATCTCCCGCCGGCGAATGGGAGAGGGCTACCCGGCAAGGTTATCGCGGGCTTTGGCCAGTCGGCAGGGTTACTTTCGTACTCAAAAGTGCCCCTAGTTTTGCTCTTCGATAATCAATCTTCATTATTATTTCCGCAGTACTTAGGCAAAGTCAGCTCGCACTGGCTCGGCGCGGACCCTCGCAAGCCATGTGAGGGAGTAATTTCGAATGCTCGACGCCAAACAGTTGAAGGTGCTGGGACTGCGCTTTGCCCGCGGTCTGCAGATGAGCCTCCGCACCGCCGTCATGTTCTCGGCGGATCACCAGAGCGTCGAGCGCCCCATCCAGCAGAGCTTCCAGTTCCTCAACGGTCTCCTGAAAGAAACCGGCCAGTTCACCTTCGGCTTTGTGGACAATCAGGTCGTACTCAATAACCTGATCACCACCGATCCTTCGCTCAAGCAACTCGAAAAAGAGCTCTTGAAGCGTGGCATTGCCGCCATCACTTTTGAGCCAGGCCTCAGCTTGGGGCGATACCGCAAGCTCATCGCCCTGCTGTCGGCGCCCACGAAGTTGATCGAAGAAGCTGGAGGAGTGCGTGCCTACCTGGAAGCGAACGAGGTCGAGGGCGCGCGCATCCTGCCGGCAGCCAAGAACCAGAAGAAAGACGAGCAGGGCGACACGATTCTGGAGACCGACTCCGAGTCCTACATTCTTTCCAAGCAAATGGCGGAGGAGGAGGGACCGAAGGACTTTCTGGATTCGATCGATGCTCTCCTGGAGTCGGCGTGCCTCGATCCCACTACGCGCACCAATGTCCTCTCCGACTTCGCTGCCGCGGGCGGCGGGGGAGCCAATTATGGCGTGCCCATCCCCATGCCCAACCTGGTGATTGCAAGGGATGGCGCCACCGGAGCGGGAGCCGGCAGTGGGGGCGGAAACGGCGGTGCAGGCGGAGACGGCACAGGCGGTACGGGCACGGGTGGCATGGGCACAGGCGGGGGCAGCGGTCCGGTCGGCTCCAGCGGAACTGGCACTGGCGAGATGGGCGGCGGAGGCGCAGGTTCAGGCCCAGGCAGCGGATTGCCAGCGGGTGCTGGTTCGCATCCCGGAGGGCCGGGCGCCGGCGGACAGCCCGGAGACGGCACGGGTTGGGGAACTGCAAGCGAACAGGGTGCAGGAGCTGCGTACCCCGGTGAAAACCTCGGAGGAATTGGAAGTGGAGCGGGCTGGGGGTCGAATGGAGGCGGCGGAGGCGGTGGAATCGGCGGTTTCGGGCGGCCAGGTGGATATTACAGCGCAAAGACGCCTCCCCCGGGAGCCGCGCCGGGAGGCGGCAGAGGCGGCCCGTGGGGATACAACAGCTTCATTGAGCTCATGGAGAACTCCGTCGAGCGCTCCCTGCTGGAGGAAAAGGGCAATCCGCGGAAGTCTTACACGGCCCTGGCTCGGATCCTGCGGGATACGGGTGTGGAAGCAGTTCTAGAACGGCTGTCTCCCGAGCGCCGCGACGAAGTCAGGAGCCTGCCTCCGGAACAACTTGCCGCAGAGTTCATCGAAGACACAGCATTGCAGTGGGCGGGTAAGCGCCTTCAGTCCGCGACCGGGCAGTCGGACAAATTTGTGGTGGAGGAGGACGTGGTGCGGGTCCTGGCTCGCAGCCTGCAGGCCACGCACATGGCTGACCGCCTCAGCGCCAAGCTGAGCAAGTTTATTCAGGATTTTGCTGTGCCCGCCCACATTCAGGAAAAGATTCGTGACGAGCTGCGTTGGACGGCGCTCAGCAATGGCAAGAAATACGCGCGCCTGATGGAAGTCACGCACTACTCCACCGCCGAATTCCGCCGGCTGATGGATCTGTTGCGAGAGCTGGTCAAAGAACGCGAGCTGGATCAAGCGGCCGCTCTGGGAACCCACTATTTCGACTTCCTGGACAAGGCGGGGGTGGACATTCAGCCCGAGGAGCTCAGCCGTGCCCCGGAGTTGATCCGCACCATGCCGCTAGCGCGCGTCGGCTTCGCGCCCAAAGCCGTGGAAAGGCTCAGCCGGGTGGTGTTGCGCGACGACGTTACTGAGTTTGTCCATTTCCAGGCGGCCAACGCCCTGACAGTGCTCTCGCAGTCGCTGGCTACCTTCGAGGATTTCGAACAGGTGCTGGTAATCGGAACAGCCTTGGAGCGGTCGAAGAATCGGAACCCTGGCGAACACAAGAAGTGCTGCGTGACGGGACTTAGCCGCCTGCTGCCGGCGGCCAGCCTGGAGCGAATCGTGGAACTTTGTCTCTTGCAGCGGAGCGATTCCAACTGGGCCCGCACCGCTGCCGCTCTGCTGCGTTTCTCCGCTCCGCCCAGCATCGACAGCGTTTTCAACCACCTGATCAAGGAGCAGGACGCCAAGAACCGCCTGGCGCTGCTGCGGTTGATCGCGCAACTGGGTCCGGCCGCCCTGCAGGTCGCCTGCAAGTACCTGGAGGACGAACGCTGGTACGTGGTGCGCAATATGTGCGCGGTGCTATCCGACCTCCGCGATCCCGATCTGGAAGCTCACATGGCGCCGACGCTGCAACACCCCGATGCGCGCGTGCAGCAGGCCGCGTTCACCGCCTTATGCAAGAACCGCAGCCGGGGCCGGGGGCGGGTGATGGCAGAGTCCCTCACCAGGCTTGCCCCAGGCGTGCTGGACCAGGTGCTCGACGAGTTGTTGTTCGTGAAGGATCCCGCGACCATCCACGACCTGGAGCGCTTCGTTGCCGACGGACACGGCAACCCCGCGGTTCTGCGAAAAGCGATCCAGGTCTTGACCTGCATTCCAGGAGACGAGCATCTGCACGCCCTCGCCAGACTCATAAGCTCTAAGAAGCTCGGGCCGGGCCCGCGGCAGATGGCGATGACCGCAATTTCCCGCGATCCATCGCCTGAGGCGCGCAGGCTCCTCGAAGAATTTGCCGAGCGCCAGGATGAGCTGGCAGGGGAAGCACGCCTGGCCCTTGGGAAGCCTTCCTAACCCGATCCCGAATCCCTTCCAGACCGATCCGGACCAGCCAACCACATGCCCCGCTCGTTGCGATTCAGCCCTTACTGCGCCGAACCGGCTGCCTGCGCCTTCTTGGGTTCATCGCTTCCCGGGTCGCCGAATGTCCACAGCCCATAGGCCTTCAGGCTCTCGTCCTTCTTCTTCCTGATCAGCATGCGGGCGGTTTTTTCCGGGGGCCAGGGAGCCGCCAGACGTTCTGGCCGGTCGGCGATCCAGAAGCTGGTGAGCGCCATTACCGCGGTATTGCGCAGCAGAATGTCGGGCTGCACCTTGTCAAACGTATCCACGGCGGAGTGATGCGTGTATTTGTAATCGGGAGAGTCCTGGTCGAGATTGATTCCCGGAAGTCCGGCGAGAATGAACGGTCCGGCATCGGTGCCGAATTCCACTCCATCGTCGGTCTTGAATGAGCCGAACGCGCGGATAGACTCTGCAAATTTCTTGACCGCCGGAATCAGATCGTCGTGTCCGCCCAGGTTAAAGGTGACCACCGGCCCTTGACCGCTATCCAGGATGACAGCGGCCACATGATTGGCCATTTCTTCCCTGTGCATCTTGGTGTAAGCGAGCGATCCCAGAAGCCCCTGTTCTTCGCCGGTGAAGAGCACAAAGCGGAGTGTGCGTCTGGGACGCGCCCTGGCCTTCAGAATCGCTTCCGCAGCGCCCAGTGTGGTAGCCACGCCCACGCCATCATCGGTGGTGCCCTGCGCCAACTCCCAGGAGTCGAGGTGGCCGCCCACGACCACGATCTGCTCCGAATGCTCGACGCCGGGAATGTCACCCACAACGTTGGCAGTCTCAACCGGCCCGCTCGTGACCTGATTCTGCACGTCCAGCTTCAGGCGCACGGTTTTTCCCTGCTCCAGGAAGCGCTCCAGCTGCTGCTGATCCTCCACCGCCATGCTGACCACGGGAATGTCGAAGTACTCGTCAAAACCCAGCGCGCCCGTGTGGGTAAGGTTCATTCCCCTTGCCTTGGTCCCGCCCTGCCCGCCAATCACGGCTACCGCATGCGCCGCGTAGGCCGCCTTGAGAAATGGACCATATTTGATGTAGAGCTTCTCGCGCTGCTCGCGCGACAGTTCCTCCTTCTGCTGCATCACCAGGATCTTGCCCGCCCAGCGGCCGGAATTCTCCTTTACTTCGCGCTCCAGTTGGCTGAGGTCCACGGCCGCCACCTCCGCCACCGTGCCTCCCGCAGGTGTCGATCCCACCCAGCCGAGCGAATCCACCTTGAGCTGCCTGCTGATCGGGGATACCAGCTCGGCTTGGGCCGAGACACGCTTCCAGCCGCGCGAGAGATTCCACCTCTCGGCGTGCACATTGGACAAGCCGATGGACTTCATCTTCGCCAGGCCCCACTCGATGGCCTGCGCTGCTTGCGGAGAACCGGTGACGCGTCCGCCGATCTCGTCGCTCAGCTCCTCCAGGTAATCGTAGGAACCCGAGTTCATGGCGGCCTGACCGGCGATCGCGGTCAGCGCAGGCAGGGTGCCGTCGGTTGCGGGCTCGGCAGGCGCGCTGCTGGCATCGGCCGCGCGCCCTGTCAGGGCACTCGCAGCCAGGAAGGCGACAAGGGCTATTGTGGTTGTCTTCAAGAATTCCCCCAGATGACGATTATCCCTGACATCTTAACAAGAGCGCCGAGAGCCGAGGCCCCTGCCGCGCCAGGGATAGCGCTACCGCCGCCTCTTTGTTAGCATCGCGGCCGGCCTCCCGGCCTCTGCGCGGAGACACTCCTATGAAATACTATTTTCTGGTTGAGACCTACGCCACCGAGTGCCTCAAGGTGGTCAGTGTCTGGAGTGAGTTCCGGGATGAGGACCTGCGTGTGCGCCCTGCGGGCCGGCGATTCGCGCGGCCGTAGCGTCCACGAACAGATGGTGCACCAGTGCGTGAGCGAGGACATCTGGTTTCGAACCATGCTCGGAATCGATGTTGGCGCTCCTCCGCTGCCGGCGCAGGAGACTCGCCTGGAATTCATCAAGCGGTTCGCCGAGGACAGCGGCAAGCGCCTGGCGGTCTTGAAGGCCAAGGCCGAAGCCTGGTGGGAAGATGAAGTGCAGTTCTTTGACGTGCGGCGTTCGCGGGCCTGGGTGATGACGCGGAGAATGCCGCACACCTCCCATCACCGCGGGCAGCAGATGGCGATGCTGCGCATGCTGGGAAGAGACCTGCACAGCAACTATGGCCCCACCGCGGACACCGGCGGCTTGATGCAGAACCACGCTCCCACTATCTATGCCTACGCTACGCTGGAGGCGCTGCTCGCGGGAGAAGCCGCCGGAGGCGGGAAGACGACGCTGCCCAAGCCGCTCGACAAGCCGCTTACGGAGCGCCCCGGAGAATGAACCTCATCCTCGGCCTGATCGCTAGGGGATGGCGTAGTTGCGGGCAGCCGAGGCGGTGATCACCGCGAAGTGGATATACGATGTGGCCCGCTCCAGCTTGTGATGATTCGTCCGGTGAAACAGGTAAGCGGCGCCCACATTGGCTCCCACCAATCCCAGGCTGAACGCTACGAAGCCCGGCCGGCTGTCCACCAGGGCCTGCGGCAACTCCGCTTCCGGGTAGCCCAGACGCATGTTGCGATAGGTGGAGTGCACATCGGCCATGCGGCTTACGGCGATGGCCGAGAACAGACTGATGTTCTGACGATCCACGAAGTTGTGCGACTGCACCTTCGGCGCCTCGGCCTTGGGTTCGGCCAGCATTTCGTGGTCAGCGTCGTTTTCCGCGGCCCGGGTTCCCACTGCAAAACAACAGGCCAACAGCAGGGTGATTACTTTCTTGGTCATACTTCCACTTCTAGATCGGCCCCCACAGCCAGAAGTTGAGGCCAATCAGAAATGAAAGCAACTTACGAAAGCAGTTGAACGATTACTCTATTGGTTCGTGGACTTTGGTAGTGCGCCTTCAACCAAAGCGTCAAGCTACTGCTTCACGCCCGCCGCGCTCTGCTCTTCCATCTTCGCCAGGTCGGTCTTGGCGCGCTCCGATTGTTCGCCCTCCGGCACCAGCCCCACAAACACCCGCAGGTGCTGCGCTGCAACTGCGTAGTTGCCCTTGGCAGCGTAGATCCTTCCCAGCAGCAACTCGATTCGCGGTTCCTTGTGCTGGGTGTCAAGCTCTGCGGCTCGAAGCGCAGCCTTCTCGGCGTCTGCCAGTTTGCCGGAATTGAAGCTGGCGGCGGCGCTGTAGTAGTACACCACCGGGTAGGCGGTGGGATTCAACTCGATCACCTTGTCGGAGTATTCGATCACCTGGGCCCACTGCTTGTTCACCGCCGCCAGTTGCGCAAGCCGCACATAGGGCGGAGCGTACTTGGGGTCGGCAGTGCTGGCCCGCAGGTAGGACTCGCGTGCGTCGTCGAGCTTGTGCTCGTTCTGCTGCACCTCGCCGAGCAGCAGCCAGGCTGCGGCGTACCTGTCGTACATCTGCGTGGCCTTCGCCAGATGCTTCTCGGCATCCGCCGGCTTCTCCTTCTTCAGATTCTCGAGCCCCTTCTCATATTCCTTCGCGGCCGCGGGTGGCGCCTGCAGGCTGGTCACGCTGACACTGCCGGACTCGCTCTTGCCCATCGCACGCAGAACAATCGTGCCCACGTTGGGATCGTCCATAAATCGATGGCCGGCCAGGTTGATGCTGCTGGAGGAATATCCCGGCAGGTCGGCCCTCAGCTCGCAAGTCCACAACTGCCGCTCCAGCACCCGCGCGCCGTTGTTCGTGGTGTTGGCGAAATCCCGGCCTTCAGAGGCATCGGGGACCATGGTGTTGCCGCGGCTGCCCAGCAGGATGCTGAACTGACCGTGCGAATCGGTGTAGGCCTCACGATGGACGTTGGCATTGCAGACGCGCACGATGGTCACCGGCTCCGGAGGCTCGCCCCCTCCCTCCATAACCACCTTCCCCGTGAGGTAGGCATTGGTAGCGCTGTTCTCCGGGAACTGCCCGGGTTGCGGCACACTTGAACTGGGCGTACGTGCGGGCGAGGAACTGGATCCCGCTCCGGATGTGCCTGCACCTCCCGGGCGAGCTTGCGCCGAGGCCTGCGAGAGAACCCCTGAAAGGACCGCCAAAATCGTGAGGAGGGAGACGATACGCCCTGCTGTCATGAGAACCCCCAAAGCGAACCCGGTTGATGCGGAAAGGCGCGGGGAAAGCGGCCTGTCTGTTGGGAGCATTCTACTCCGCTTTTTGTCCGCGCAGGGCGGCTTTCTCCGGAGTTGCCGAAGGACTCAGGTGTGTCTTCAGACTGGCGAGCGACAAGCACGCGAGGGTTCGAATGCCGGCTGTTTGCGTGACCGAGAAAGCTTGGCGGCAACGATTATCCCGCCTGCTCTGCCTGGCGGAGTAAGTCCCAAACGACGGGTACTCCTGCGACCTCCCTTAGTACCTCTGCATGCGGCTGGCTCGGCCACCTGTGCAGCCCCTTCCGTAATCCGTCGGCAATGCGATTTGTCACATCATATCAATGGCTTGCGATAGGTTGGAAACGCGGGAGCGATAGCGCGTGAAATGGTTGTCCAAAGCGCGAGGTGCTCAGGTGGTGAAGGACGAGGCCGCGCTGATCGGCGTCTCTCGTCCCACACGCTTCAAGCTTCGGACCCAGCTGCGCTACCGCTGCAGCAGCGAATTTCAGTGGCACGACGGCATCACGGAGAACATTAGCTGCACCGGAGTGCTGTTTCGTGCCGAAGGGCCGGTGGAGCCGCGTACGCCGATCACCCTCCGCTTCACCCTGCCGCAGGCCATTGCAGGGCAGACGCCCATTGAGGTCACCTGCGATGCCTACGTGGTGCGCCGTGCCAACATCGCCTCGCCCGAGGATAAGGGCTTTGCCATCGCGGCCACCATCCTCAACTACCACCTGCCGGTGGAGCGCCAGATATACGAACCTGTGGTGGGAGCCGCCGTCGCGGAAACCACGGCCATCGCGGACCCCGCCCAGGTTATCCATCAACTGAACGGACAGCTCGCCGTGGTGATCGGGAACTGCGATCTCATCCTGAGCCACGCCCAGCTGGACGACAACCTGCGAAAGAGCGTTGACAGTATTCGGAACGCGGGCCTGCGTGTGGCCACGCTCATTCGCGAACGAATCGCGAAAGCCGGTCACTAAATGCATAAAGGAGTAGCTGTAATGCAACCGTCGGGTAACACACTCCCCCATCCCATGGCGGATGCATCCTCGAAGCGAGACAGTCTGGTATGGATCGATCGCTATATCAGGCTCGTGGATGTGCTGCTGCAGAATGCTGAGACTGATGAGCAAGATCCTCTAGGCCTGCAAGCGTTGTATCGGCCCTTCAGGCGGTCACAGTAAGGAAATCTAACCTCCTCCCAGCCGGTCCGGCCACCTGGCCGGGCCGGCTTTTTGCGCTTTGTACAATGTGGGCATGCTCTCCATCCGGCGCGCCACAGTGGACGACGTGGACCTTATCTTGCGATTCATCCGGGGCCTGGCCGAGTACGAGCGCGAGCCCCAGGCTGTTGTCGCCACGCGCGAAGACCTGATTCGCGACGGTTTCACCGCCGAGCCCAGGTTCCATGTCCTCATCGCGGAGTGGGAGCGCCAACCCGCCGGGTTTGCTTTTTACTTTTTCAACTACTCCACCTGGCGCGGCAGGGCTGGCCTCTATCTTGAGGACCTCTTCGTGCACCCGGAACTCCGCGGCAAGGGAATCGGCAAAGCTCTGTTGGCGGAGCTGGCGGAGATCGCGCTTCAGGAAAACTGTTATGGACTGCGCTGGGAGGTTTTGGACTGGAACACTCCGGCCATCGACTTCTATGAGCGCGTGGGCGCTGAAGTTCTCAAGCAGTGGCTTCCCGTGCGCCTCACCGGCGAGCCTCTGTTGCGCCTGGCCGAAGCCGCGGCGCAAAGCCATAAGGGGAATCCCTCCCGCCGCTAGCGTATCTGGAAATGTTCTGTGCATCCCCCGCGGGACATTTATAATCAAGAAATTGTGCTCAAGTATTCCATCGTAGTTCCTTTTCATAATGAGGCGGAGAACGTCACCGAACTCTATGACCGGCTTAAGGACGTCATGGAGACCACCGGCGAGGGTTTCGAACTGGTTTTCGTGGACGACGGCAGCTCCGACGGCACCTTCGACCTGCTGCGCGAGATCGCCGAGATCGACAGCCGCGTGACCGTGGTCAAGCTGCGCCGCAATTTCGGGCAGACGTCGGCTCTTGCCGCCGGCTTCGATCATGCCCGCGGAGAGTACGTGATCGCCATGGACGGCGACCTGCAGCACGATCCCGGCGAGATCCCCGACTTCATCGCCAAGGTAAACGAAGGCTACGACATCGTCAGCGGCTGGCGCCGCCAGCGTATCGACCACCTGCTGCTGCGCCGCATCCCTTCGCGCGCCGCCAACTGGATGATGGCCAAGCTCAGCGGAGTGGATATCCACGACTTCGGCACAACCTACAAAGCCTACCGCCGCGAATTGCTCAGCCAGATTCCGCTCTACGGCGAACTGCACCGCTTTATTCCTGCGCTCGCCTCCTGGTACGGAGCCTCGATCTGCGAAATCCCCATCAGCAACATCAATCGCGAGCGCGGCAATTCCCACTACGGCATCGGGCGCACCCTGCGGGTGTTCTTCGACCTCATCACCATCCGCTTCCTGTTGCGCTACCTGCAGCGCCCGCTGCACTTTTTCGGCTCCGTGGGCATGCTGAGCGCCTCGGCGGGCTGCGCCATCGGAGTGTGGCTGGCGATGCTCAAGGTCCTGTGGAACGCAAACATCATGTCCGCCCACGGTCCCCTGCTGATCTTTGCGGCGGTACTCATCCTTGCCGGCGTGCAGATGCTCGCCTTGGGCCTGCTGGGAGAGATGCACGTGCGCCACTACCACGACGCGGTGCGCCACGCGCCCTACTCGGTGGATCGCATCCTGCGTTCCAAGAACGAGCAATCCACCATGGCGGATTAGCTCACTCTATCCCGGTCCACCCTGCTCAGACTCATGCAGGAACCCCCCTGCCTTGCCCACTCCGCTGTGACTGCCGTCACCGCCCATCCGGCGCTGGCGCGCCACACTACTCTGGGCCCTAAGGGCCTTCCAACCTTTATAATCAACAGGTTTCTCTTATGCTCACCATGGATAAAGTCACACATGAACTTCGTCTGGCCGGGCGTATGGCCCGGCTGGGAACAGAAACTGCCTTCGAAGTCCTGGTGCGCGCCAAGGCCCTGGAACGCCAGGGCAAGGACATCGTCCACCTGGAAATTGGCGAGCCGGATTTCGACACCCCCGCCAACATCGTCGAGGCGGGAGCAAACGCGCTTCGCCACGGGTGGACGCACTACGGTCCCTCTGCTGGCCTGCCCGACCTGCGCGAGTCCATCGCGCGTTACGTCTCCACGACGCGCGGTGTAGAAGTTGCAGCCGATGAAGTCGTAGTCGTCCCCGGAGGCAAGCCCATCATCTTCTTCAGCATACTGGCGTTGGTTGAGGAAGGGGATGAGGTCATCTATCCCAATCCCGGCTTCCCCATCTACGAGTCCATGATCCATTTCCTGGGCGCCAAAGCAGTCCCCATCCGCTTGCGCGAGGAAATGGACTTCCGCCTCGACGTGAACGAGTTGGCCCAACTCATTACCGACCGGACCAAGCTCATCATCCTGAATTCCCCGCAGAATCCCACCGGCGGCGTACTCACCGAGAGAGACGTGCGCGACGTTGCTACTGCAATCGGGGACCGCGACATCATGGTGCTGTCTGACGAGATCTACAACCGGCTGATCTTTGACGGCAAACACCATTCCATCCTCTCGCTAGAGGATTGGAAGGATCGCACCATCCTGCTCGATGGCTTCTCCAAGACCTATGCCATGACCGGATGGCGGATGGGATACGGCGTGATGCGCGCCGACCTCGCGGCTCAGATCGCGCGCTTGATGACCAACTCCAATTCCTGCACCGCCAGCTTCACCCAGGTGGCGGGAATCGAAGCCCTTAAGGGTGACCAGGCCCCGGTGGAGGCCATGAACGCCGAGTTCAAGCGCCGCCGCGACATGTTTGTCTCCCGCATCAACCGGATCAAGGGATTCTCCTGCCGCCTCCCCAAGGGCGCCTTCTACACCTTTCCCAACATTACCGGGACGGGCTGGCCCTCCAAGAGACTCGCCGATGCTCTGCTGGAAGAGGCCGGTGTGGCGGCCCTTTCCGGAACGGCATTTGGCAGCTTCGGGGAAGGCTATCTGCGCTTCAGCGTGGCCAATTCGTACGAAAACCTGGAAAAGGCAGCGGATCGCATCGAGCAGTGGGTTAAGACGAGACTGTAACCAATTCCAGCTACCCGTACCTGACAAGGTACGTTTTTTTTTGCCCTTTCCGCGAAAAACTAACTAAGCTGGCAGGGGTAGAATTCTCATTTTCTCCGCTGAGTCTACTTGCCGGAAGACCCACGTCTCGCTTTTGAGAATCTTGACCTGAGGCACGAGAGGGTCGAGTTCGATCGCCCTTCGCTCCAGGCGTATCCGCGAAGAAGACTGCTCATTCCTATTGGCATTCTCTTCTGTTACGTCCTGCAATGTGCCTGGTTTGCTCGTACACAGTCGATCACGTTTGACGAATCGATCCACACCTCGGTGGGCCAGGACATCTGGCGGCATCATCGCTTTGACCGCTGGATAGAGACGCCTCCGTTGGGCCGCCTTCTGTTGGCTCTGCCGATTGCTGGCCAGGGTTTTCAGATGGAGGTGCGAGATCCCGACGGATGGATCTACGTTACCGGGCTCCGCCCTGATGCCACGGGTTTCATTGCGAGACCACGCGCTGTGAATGTGACATTGGGGGTGGCGTTGGGCATCCTCCTGTGGATCGCGATACGGGGATTATTCTCGGAAAGCGCTGCCAGCTTTGTCTTGGTGCTGTTTGCGCTCTCACCGCAATTGATATCGCACTTTACCGTGGCGACAGTGGACGGAGTTGCTGTGCTGACTGTGTTCGCAGTCGCATTTCAGCTTGTGCGGTGGCGCAGGAACCCTACCGAAGTCAGACTCTGTTGATGGGAACGGTATGCGGACTGGCCTTACTGTCTAAATTCTACGCACCGGCCTTCGTTGGTTTGGCGCTGATCCTGATGTTGCTCGCCCCGCGCAAGCGCGGTGTTGAGCAGCAAGCCCGCGAATTCGCGCTCTCCCCGAAGGCATGGTCGGCGAAACCAGTACTCGCGACGGTGGGCCTCGCCGGCTTACTGGTTTGGGCGGGCTATTTCTTTCATGTGGGCCATCTCGCTCTGCATGACGGTCAACTGAAGCTCATATATCCCCACGCAGTAGCTGCCATCAGGGCGAGCAGCTTGAGCATTGATTTCGATGCCCCTGTTCCGGCACCTGAATTCTTTGCTGGCCTGCACGAGTTGGCGGTACACAACCAGCTTGGTCATCCATCGTTTCTATTGGGCAGAGTCTATCGAACTGCGGCTCCGCATACCTTTTTTCCGGTGGTGATCGCGCTGAAGTGGCCAACCATTACGTTGCTGCTGGCGATAGCTGGAATCATTTTGTTCATTTTGGATAAGCCGACGCTGGCGCGAGGTGTGCGGATCGAAGTGGCTACCTTTGGTGCCTTTGGTTTGCTTGCGTTGGTTCTCGCCCTATCGGCCAACCTCGGGATTGGCGACAGGCATGTCCTAACCTCGTATCCCTTCCTGCTGATGGTCGTATCGGCGGTGTGGTATTGGGCGAGCCGGCTGGCGACCTACAAGAGAACGGCATTGTCGGTTTTGGTGGTGTTGGCAGCCCTGAACACGGCTGATGCGTTGCGCTACGCACCCGGCTACCTCTCCTACTTCAACATTTTTGTCCCGCCTGCTCGTAGCTACAAGTTGCTTACTGACAGCAGCCTCGACTGGGGACAAGGTTTGCTGGCGCTACGTGACTATCAACAGCAACACCCGAACGACCCTATACACTTGGCATATTTTGGGTCGGTGGACCCGCAGGTGTACGGCATCAAAACGGTGCCGTTGTCCCCGGGGCAACGCGTCACCGGCACGGTCGTGGTCAGCGCGACTCTGCTTTCTGGGCAGTACCTTCGCGATCCCGCCGGCTATCGTTGGCTTCTGCAGTACCCGCCAAAGGCATTTCTGGACCACTGCATACTTGTTTTCGATGTCCCACAAGCTTAGAACTTCGCCCCGAGAGAGTGCCTGGGCCTAATGCCGCCTTCTCTTGATACTGAGGATGAGACGCTTTCGTATAAGGCTCTCCATGGTTCATACTCGTGATCAGTGCGTCGGATCGAGGATGGAACGACAATGCCGGATAAACCCTTTCGTGTTTTTGCAACTGCTTCGATCGGGGAGCAAGCGGAGAACGAGTTACGACGCCGTGGCTACGAGTTAGAGGTGTATTCCAGGCCGGAGCCGCCTCCCAAGCAACTGATCGTCGAAAAGGTGAAGGCGGGCCTCGACGGCCTCATTACCACCTTGCGCGACCCGATCGATGCCGAAATCTTCGAGGCCGGCAAAGGACGCCTGAAGGTCGTTTCGCAGTATGCCGTGGGTTTCGACAACATCAATCGCGACGACGCCAACCGCTACCGGATTCCGTTCACTCACACCCCGGATGTGTTGACCGAAGCCACGGCCGAGTTCGCTTTCTTCATTATGGGCGACCTGGCGCGCAAGCTTTGGAGCAGTGAAAAGCTGGTCCGCGCCAACCAGTGGCGCTATTGGCATCCCTTCCTGCCCTTCTTGGGCGATGAAGTCACCGGGAAAACCATTGCAGTGATTGGAACCGGTCGCATCGGGTTGGCCATGATCAAGAAATGTACCGGCTTCGACATGAATATTCTGTGCTACGACCCGGTTTATCAGAACCTCCAGTTCGTGCAGTCCATTCAGGACCTGATGGATTTCCGCCATGGGCACGGCATCCAGAAGGAAAAGACCTGGATCCGGTACGTGGAGCTCGAAGCAGCCCTGCAGCAGGCCGACTTTGTCAGCGTGCACGTCCCCTTGCTGCGTGAGGGCGAGTCGCAGACGCCCACCTTCCATCTATTCAACGAGCGGACGTTTCGCCTGATGAAGCCCACCGCCTACCTGGTGAACACCTCGCGTGGTCCCGTTGTAGACGAGGCTGCGCTGGCGCGAGCCTTGAAGGAAAACTGGATCGCTGGCGCGGCCCTCGACGTTTTCGAGAAGGAGCCGTTGGCCGCGGATTCGCCCCTGCGCGATCCCTCGCTGGAAGACCGCTGCCGGCTCTTCTCGCACTTCGCCAGTGCCGGCCGCATCACCCGCCTCTCCGTCGATCCCGACAAGGGAATGGCCGGCCGAACCGTGCAGGGCCTCATCGACGTGCTGGAAGGCAATCACAACGCCGATCCCAGCAAGATGCCTTTCGTGGTGAACAAGGAAGCGTTTCGTTCCTGAAGGAGACAAGCACGATGGTCGCTCTCTTGGTCGTCGACGTGCAAAACGATTTCGTGGAAGGCGGCGCACTGACCGTCAAGGGTGGTAGAGCGATCATTCCCCGCATCAACCGGCTGATCGAGCGCCTCGGCGGTGACGCCTTTATCGTCTACACCATGGATTGGCATCCGCCGCATCATTCCCAGTTCTCCCCTCACGGCGGCCCCTGGCCCGTGCACTGCGTGCAGGGGACCACAGGGGCGGAGCTGGTGCCAGAGCTACACCGGCCGGGAGAGACACAAAAGAAACACGAGGTCCTTCGCAAGGGTCAACACCCCCAGCGCGACGGCTATTCCGCTTTTGAGGCCACCAATGCCGCGGGGCATAGCCTGGAACAGATCCTGAAGAAGAAGGGAATCCAAACCATCTTCATTTGCGGGCTTACCACCGAGTACTGCGTGCAAGCCACCGCCCTGGACGCGAAGAAGGCTGGCATGCACGTGCACGTAATCCGCAACGCGGTTGCCGGTATCGAACCACAGACCACGGAGAGAGCGATTGCTGAGATGCAGGCAGCAGGTGTCGAGTTCCACCAGACGGCCGATGGGATCGCCGAACTGCTTCCGAAGAAGCCTGCAAAGCAAGTTCCCGGAAAGCGAAAGACCGTCAGGAAAGGCAAAGTCTCTAGGTGATGTTGGCGGTTGGCTTACCGCGCCGCCATCGCGCCCACCAACGACTGAAACACCTTGAAGCCGTCAGTTCCGCCCATCGCTTTCTCGCTCGAGCGCTCGGGGTGGGGCATCATGCCCAGTACATTGCGCCCTTCGTTGCAGATGCCGGCAATGTGGTCCAGTGATCCGTTGGGATTGGCTTCCGCCGTCGTTTCCCCCTTCCCATCGCAGTAACGAAAAGCGATACGCTCGCCCTCCCGCAGCTCGCGCAAGGTTTCTTCGCTGCAGAAGTAGTTGCCTTCCATGTGTCCAATCGGGATCTCCAGTACCTCGCCACGCTTGCAGGCGTTAGTGAACGGAGTGTCCGCATTCTCCACGCGAACCTGCACGGCGCGGCAGATGTACCTCAGCCCGGCATTCATCATCAACGCGCCCGGCAACAGCTGGGACTCACACAAGATCTGGAAGCCGTTGCAGATGCCGATCACCACTCCGCCCCCGTCGGCGAATCCCTTCACCGACTCCATTACCGGCGAGAAGCGTGCGATCGCTCCGCTGCGCAGATAATCGCCGTAGGCGAAGCCGCCAGGGATGATGACGACGTCGCAATTCTCCAGGTCGTGCGACTCGTGCCAGAGGTAGGTCACGGGCTGACGGGCAACCGATTCCAGAACCCAGTACGGGTCCTGATCGCAGTTGGAACCGGGAAACCGCACTACGCCGAACTTCATGCTGCCAGTCTAGCATGTGGCGTGAGCGGAGCCCGCGGCGCGGCCGGGTTGCATGAAACGAAGCAACCCGGCCATCACGACTACTTTGGTGGTTCCGGTCCACCCGGCTCCGGGGGAGGGGGCGGAGGGAACGGCGCACCCGGCGGGAAGGGTCCGCCCACCGGCGAGGTAAACGAGCGAGGGAACATTCGTTGGCCTTCCCCGTGGATGGCTTGCAGCTGTTTCCACTGCTCCAGGCTGAGGACCTTGCGGAAATCGAGAGTCATCAGCGTGAACTCGCGCTCCAGCTTGCCGCGCGCCGCCAGCACCTGATCCACCTGCGCGGTCACCTGTTTCTCGTCGGGATAGTCCGCATGCATCAGTTGCTCCAGCTTCAGATCCTGCTTTTGGACTTCCGCCCCAAAGTCGATCAGCTTGAGCCGATGCTGGTAGAAGCTGTCTTCCAGTTGCTTGATCTGGCTGTCGGTCAGATGCAGCTTGCTCACGATGGCCGAGTTCTTCCACCAGTCACCGAGTTCTCCGCGGTAGAAAACCACATTCCGCCCGCCGCCCAGGCCCCCGGGGCCGCCCATCACAGTTACCGTGCCGGCCTGTTGGGCCATCCCGGCGCAAGGGATCAACAGCAACAGCAGCCACGGCCAGACTGATTTTGATTGCATAGCGTCTCCTCCAAAAGATTGCTACTTGGACCTCGTTTTCACAGTTCGGTTCATCTCGTACGCCAGAAGGGTCGCGGGTGCCAGCGCATCGGGCACCTCGCTGTTCACGGTCTGTTCGACGACTACGAGCAGCGCGTAGTCCTGGTCGTACGCCGTCTGACGAACAGCGGACGGCTTCGCCGGCCGCAACAGAACAATGCCCAGCACGATCAACCCCGCCAGCATGCTCCAGGCAAGTGTGGGAACGGTCTGGTGGGCGCGAGCGGCAATCGTGCTCGCAATCCGGGCGCGCTGCGCCGACCAGAAGAATTCATCGCGGAGGGCATACTGCTGCACGCCGCTGCGAAATGCTGCGAGCGAGCCCGCGATCAGCTCCCGTTCCCGCCGGCATTCGGCGCACTGGGCGAGGTGTTCGCTGGTCCCGGCGCTCGGCTCCTCCCACAGCAATGCGTTCAGCTCAGATTCACTCAAATGCGGATTCACTGTCCTGCTCCTTTGACATGCGTGCGGATGCTGCTCAGGGCGCGAGAGAGGTGCGACTTGACTGTTCCGAGCTCGATTTGAAGCGTCGCCGCGATCTCCCGCAGGCTCATCTCCTCGACGAAGCGCAGCAGAAAGACCTCGCGCTGCTGAGGCGACAGGCGGTCGGCTGCCCTCCAGACGGCTGCTACCCGCTCGCGCTCCAGAAGCTCTCCTTCCGCAGAAACCCGCCCATCCGGGATCTGTTCCGCAATGTCCCTGAGTTCCCCCCGGTCGTCCCTGGAAAACAGCTTCTGCCAGAAGCCGTGGCGCTTGCTGCGGAAATAATCGCGGGCTAGATTGATCGCAATTCGTGTCAGCCAGGTCTCCACGGCGGCTTCTCCCCGAAAGCTGGAGCGCTTCTGATAGGCGCGCAAAAAGCACTCCTGGGTGAGGTTTTCCGCCGCGTCCGGGTCCTTCAGCAGGAACAGCAGAATGCGGTAGATGCGCCGCTGATGGAGCCGGACGATCTGGTCGAAGTCTTGCTCTGCGAGAGACTTAGCATCCGGCGCGGCCTCGAGTGCCAGCATTCCGGTAACGATGTCGGCCAACCGTTTGTCTCCTACCTCACAAATTGACGAATCCTGCGAGCGCAGGTTTACATCCACTCACAGTAACCCGCTCCGGTAACATCAGCCTTGGCTCCCAGTTCGGCTGATCGGAGTTTTGAATATTCATTATCGGCTTTTTTAGCCGGCCGGGTGATTGACGCGCAGGAATAACCCAAGGTAGGCTTTGCTCCAGTCATGAGTTCCTTGTGCCAGATCGTGAGCTGTGAATACGCGTGCAACACGTGTTGTTGTACGACCTCATCTTCTGGCGCTGGGAAGCGGTTCGAGTAGTCATCCCTTAGACTAAAAGGTTGCGAAGAGGCCCACGCGCTAGAAGTAAAGCACGTGGGCCTTTTTGTTTTTGTTTCCACTTATGCCCGAAGCTGCCAAAGAGACGAAAGCCGCGCGCATCGAGAGGCTCAAGCGCGCCAAGAATGCGTGGGAGAGTCTCCACGAGATCCGCGAGTTCGCCCGCCAGGGCTTCGCCTCCATTCCTCCCGAGTGGCTGGGAACCTATTTCCGCTTCTGGGGCGTTTACACGCAGGGGGACGGGGCCGGGGCGATCGGCGGGACCGCGGGCGAAGGCAGGGCGGTCCCGCACTTCATGGTGCGCATCCGGATTCCCAACGGCCTGTTGCTGAGCCACCAGCTCCGCACGATCGCCGAGCTCGCATCCAGGTACGCGCGCAGCGTAGCCGACATCACCGTCCGGCAGAATATCCAGTTGCACTGGGTGCGGATTGAGGATCTCCCCGATCTCCTCGAGCAGTTGTGGCGTGCCGGGCTGACCACCATGGGTTCCTGTGGCGACGACACGCGCAACATCACCGGCTGCCCCTTGGCGGGAGTGGACGCCGACGAAATTTGCGACGCTTCTCCCCTGGCCCTGGAAGTGAACCGTTTCTTCGTCGGCAACTCGGAGTTCTATAACCTGCCGCGCAAATTCAAGATCAGCATCAGCGGCTGCCGTGTTTGGTGCTCCTATCCTGAGATCAATGATATTGGTCTGACCGCCGTCACTCGCGAGAGAAATCATACTCAGGAGGTCGGTTTCTCCCTGCGTGTGGGTGGCGGGCTCTCAACCGATCCCCACCTGGCGCAGCGCCTGAACGCTTTTGTGGCCTGGAACCAAGTCCCAGCCGTGGTGAAAGGGATCGCTGAAATCTTCCGCGACAGCTCCGTGCTCCGCTCCAGCCGGGAGCAGGCTCGGCTGAAGTTTCTCTTCCTCAAGCACGGCTGGACGCCGGAGAGCTTTCTCGAAGAGCTGCACACCCGCATCGGATTCAAGCTCGATCCCGCCGAACTGGAAGAACCGCCGCTGGACGTCTATCGCGACCACGTGGGCGTCCATCCGCAAAAGCAGCCCGGCTATTGCTACCTGGGAGCTGCCGTGCTGCGGGGGCGTGTATCGGCGGAGCAATTGCTGGCCGCGGCGGAGCTGGCGGAAGGATTCGCCGGCGGCGAGCTGCGAACCACCAACATGCAGAACCTGGTGATCGTGAACGTGCGCCGCGAGCGCGCGGAGACCTTGGCGCGCGAGCTGGAGGCCATCGGCCTGCGCGCTGCAGGGTCTCCCTTCTGGCGGGGCGCGATTGCCTGCACCGGATCCGAGTTCTGCAAGCTGGCTATCACCGAAACCAAGAGCTTTACGCGCTGGCTGGTCGAGGAACTGGAGGAGCGCATGCCCGCCTTCGATCAGCAGCTGAAGGTGAACGTCACCGGATGCCCCAACAGTTGTGGGCAGCATTGGATCGCCGACATCGGCCTGGAGGGGAAAAAAATCAAAGTGAACGGACAGCTTGTGGATGCCTACTACTTCTGCCTGGGCGGCGCAGTGTGCAAGCAGCAGTCGATCGCCCGCGCCGTGGGATACCGTTGCCTTGCCGCGGAAGTGCCCGATGCCATGGAGCGCCTCCTGAACAGCTATCAGGCGCTGCGGCGCGAGGGCGAAAACCTGAGGCAGTTCTTTACCCGCCACAGCAACGATGAACTCCGAAACTTCCTGGCTGGAGGCCTGGTGCCTCCCGTGGTACGCGACCTGCCCCTAGGCGCCGTGCCGCATGGAATCGAGGGATGAGCATGAACCTGTTTCCCATCTTTCTGAAACTCACTGGTCGCGACGTTGTGGTGGTGGGAGGCGGCGCGATCGCCGAGTCCAAGCTGCAGGGGCTTCTGCAGGCGGGCGCGCACCTGCGGCTGGTGGCGCCGAAGGTCCTGCCTGGAATCGCCCAAATCATCGCTGAGCGACGCATCAGCTGGCGGGAGGGAACCTTTGCGCCCGCCGATCTGGACGGCGCGTTCCTGGTGGTTGCCGCCACCGACTCGCAGGAGGTGAATGCATCCGTCTTCCGCGCGGCTGAGGAACGCGGCGTTTTGTGCAACGCAGTGGATGATCCCCAGCACTGCCACTTCTACTACCCGGCCGTGGTTCGGCGCGGCAAGCTGCAGATCGCAATCTCCACCGCCGGCTTGAGCCCTGCCCTGGCGCAGCGGCTGCGAAAGCAGCTGGAAGGGGAATTTGGTCCGGAATACGCCCCATGGCTGGATTGGCTCGGCGTGGTCAGGAGCAGGCTGTCTGCCCGCGAAATGGATCCCGACAAGCGGCGGAGAGCGCTTCATCGCCTGGCCAGCCAGTCCAGTTATGAGGGTTTTGCCAACCGCAAGTTGGGACGCGCGGTGCAGGGAGGCAGGGCATGAGCGGCAAGGTCTATCTGGTTGGAGGCGGGCCGGGCGATCCCGAACTGCTGACGGTTAAGGCGGTCCGCGTGCTGCAACAGGCAGACGTGGTGCTGCACGATTCGCTGGTGAGCAGGGAAGTCCTGGCGCTCATTTCACCCACCGCCCGGGTGATTGATGTCGGCAAGCGCTGTGGGCACAAGTTGCTGACTCAGGACGAAATCAACGGTTTGCTCATCTCCTATGCCCAGACCGAGCGGACCGTTGTCAGGCTGAAAGGCGGAGATCCGCTGGTATTTGGCCGTGCGGGAGAGGAGATCGAAGCGCTGCGTGAAGCGGAAGTGCGGTATGAACTCATCCCCGGGATCACGGCTGCCAGCGGAGCGGCAGCCGCGGCGGGGATATCGCTCACCGACCGGCGTTGCGCTTCGAATCTCCTCATCACCACTGGACACCGCGGGGTGGAGAACCTGGGACGCGATTGGCTGCGCCTGGCGCGCCCCGATACCACCCTGGTCGTGTACATGCCCGGGAACGATTATCGCCAGATTGCGGAGACGCTGCGCTGCGCCGGGATGGAGCAGCGAACCCCCTGCGTGCTGGTTTCGGCAGCCAGCCGCAGCAATCAGGATGTGCATTTCACGAATCTTGCTGACCTGCCGAAGATGGCCGCCCTGCCGGCTCCCGCGGTCCTGGTCGTGGGGTGGGTCGCAGGCTCGCTGCCAGATTTCGGTTCGATTGTTTCGCGGCTGGAGCTGGAAACAGAACCGGCTTCACCGCACATGGAGATTTAAGGGCACCGGTGGTGAAGAGGCAAACACGGTGGTCTGCAAAACCGCTACTCGCGGGTTCGAATCCCGCCCGGTGCTCCAAGGTTCGGCAATACCGTTTCACAAGGGAGGAGTCATGAGTTCACAAAAAGAAAAGCAATCGAAGTTTCGCCTTTCGCTCGATGCCTGGGCGGTGCTGATCGCGTTGGCTTCCGCCGTGCTCGTCCGAGCGGGAATTGTTAAGCACGTGCCCTGGTAAGGGGCTCAGACATTCAGGGGGAGACAATCCTATGGCCGGTTCCATTGCTTTACCTCGCGTAGAACCACTCAGTCCCGCGTTGAAACTGCTGCGGCTCCTGCCCGGCGTGCTGTTGCTGGGTGCGATCGGCTATGCCGGCAAAGTGCTCGAGCAGACGATCAACGCCTACTCCAAGGCCCATCACCTCACTGTGCCCAACATCGAGTACGTGCTCTGGGCCATCGTCATCGGCCTGGTGATCTCGAACACGCTGACCATCCCGGAATTATTCCGGCCGGGAATTGCGACCTACGAATTCTGGCTGAAAGCGGGCATCGTGCTGCTCGGTTCCAGGTTCCTGCTCGGTGACGTGGCGCGGCTGGGCGGAATCAGCCTGGCCCTGGTGGCCATCGAGTTGGTCGTGGCTATCACCCTCATGACGCTTCTCGGAAAGGCCTTCAAGCTCCGTCCCAAGCTGACCACGCTGCTGGCCGTGGGCTCGGCCGTGTGCGGCGTGTCCGCGATCATCGCCACCAAGGGCGCCATCGACGCCGACGATGAGGACTCCTCCTTCGCGATCGCCGCGATCCTGGCGCTGGGCGCACTCGCGCTCTTTACCTTCCCCCTCATCGGGCACAGCCTCCACATGAGCGATCATGCCTACGGCATGTGGGCGGGCTTGGCGGTGGACAATACCGCCGAAGCCACCGCTGCCGGTGCCCTCTATTCCGATGCTGCCGCCAAGATCGCCGTGCTGGCCAAAACCACGCGCAATGCCATGATCGGATTTGTGGTCCTGGCCTACGCTCTCTATTGGGCGAGGGTGGGACAGGCCAGGGAAGTGCGCAATAAAGGCTGGTTCCTGTGGCAGAAGTTTCCCAAGTTCGTTCTGGGCTTCCTGCTGATTTCCGTTCTGGCCACTTATCACGCCTTCAACAAGCAGCAGCTGGCCAGTCTCGCCAACCTGTCGCGCTGGGCCTTCCTGCTGACCTTTGCCGGAGTCGGCCTGCGGACCAACTTCCGCGAGATGCGCAAGCAGGGGCTGCGTCCCTTTGCAGTAGGAGCCCTGGGCGAGGTGGCGATCGCCGTTGTCACCCTGGGCCTGGTAGTCGGAGCCAATAAGCTCTTCCACTTGTAGGGGAGCGACCCGGCCAAGGGCCGCATTTGTGCTTGAAATGGTGTCTTTTCGGCCGGTTTCCTGCCCCAATTGGGAGTGTGCGCCTCCCCGGTTACCCTCCCTTTCCCCTTTGTAACTTGCCTGGATGGCTCCCCGGAAGAAAACTAGCACCACGATCCCGAGTGGGATTGGTGCGTTTGAACGCACACATTCGTTGTCGTGTGTGAGAGAGCCCCCGATGAGCGTGACCCTGACCCATGCCCCTGAGAGCTCGGTGCCGGCCGATCTGGCCAAGCTGTTGTCCATCTACACCCAATTTGCCGACCACTTCGGCCTGGAGCCGTCCCCGGTGCACGATCCCGCAGCTGCCGCCCGCTCGCTCACCCAAGTCGAGCAGTGGATGGACCGCATCGATCAGAACATTCAGACCTATCAGCTCCGGCTGCTCACCCAGAGCTCGGCGCTGGGAGATTCGGGTGAGAAGATTCGCGTGCTGCTGGGCCGCTACCTGGACAAGCGCGTTAAAAGCGCCGCCGATCGCGGAAAAATCGACTTTCTGCTCGCCCACTACTTTGGAGCCCAGGCGCCGAAGGGGTTTCATACCCGGGAAGTATCGCTCGCGGATGTGGCCGAAGTGCTGCTGCCCATCATCGGACGCGTTTCCCGCATCGAGCTGGAGCAGAACCCGAAGCTGGAGGAATTGGTCACCGCCCTTGCTGACTCCAGAAGTTTGGAAGAGCTGAAGGACCGGGCGATCATGGACCGCGCCCGCTCATTCAAGGCGGGGTTGGGCAACGATTACCTGCTCCCCGGAAACCTGGTAGCCTGCACCCGTCTCAACTACCTGCTGCGCCGCCGCTGCTCCGAACTCATGAAGAGTGATCTGGCCACCATCGAAGCCGATCTGGATCAGCTGGCTATGATGGGGGAAGAGAGCGTCGATTGCACCGCCGCGAACTTGTCTGCCATTGAGCCCGTCGCCAGCGTGAAAGAGATCTGTCACCGCTGGCAGGCGCCGCGGGTTTCCGAGTACGGCACGGAGACGCCGTATGCCCAGGTTCTGGCGCTCAAGAAGGCGGTAGCGCGAGCTCTGCGGAAGGCGGAATCTGCTGCCCGTGGAGTCGCGGAGGAGTCGGAGGCCATGAACACGAACCTGGAAGCTCAGTCGAATTCCGCCACTGCTGATGCCGCTGCCAGTCTGGATCCGGCTGCGGTGCGCCGCATGTTCGAAGCCGCGTGGGAGGAGAAAACCTCCCAGCTGCAGGCTGCCCTGGTATCGGCGGAATCCCGCCAGGCCGAGCTCGCGGAGAAGGTCCGCACACTGGAGAGCGAGATCGAGGTTCTTAAAGCAGAACTTGAACTGCAGCAGGAAACGCCTGCGCTGGCGGTGCCGGTGGTGGTTGATCCTGCGGAGCCAGAAGAGCCGGTTACGGCTGCATCTCCCCAGGAGATCCGGCCTGAAGTCGCACTCGACAAGCCCGCCGACGCTCCCGAGCCCGCCGCGGTTGCCGAGCCCGAAGTTCCCGAACCCGCCAAACACGCCACCAGGATGCCCGGAAGTGGCTTCAACCCCAGCCCCCAGCTCCCCGAAGCGGTGCGCCGCAGCCTGGATCTCTGCATCAAGCAGATCGAAGCGGGCCTGGCCCACCTGGAGAAGTCCAAGGAGCGTGTCGGCGCCATCAACCTGACCTTTGGCACCCTCCCGGTGCCGCTCTCCGCCCCCGAAGTGCGGGCGTTTCTCGATCCGGAGATCCCCTTTTCCTCTCTCATTCGCGATGCGGCCGCAGCCAAGACCTACGTCCTCTACGCTGCCACCCAGAAGGCCAAGGACAAAGGCCAGAACCTGGCCAGCGCCGTAGGCGCTGCGCAGACCCTGGCCAACACCATCGAAAGCTGGCTGAACGCCGCCAACGGAGCTGATGCCACCATGCTGGCGCAGGTGCGCACCGAGCTTTCTTCGGTCGTGCAGCAGACGAGTAACTGAGCGGATCAAGAAATCAGCCCCCGCCCTCGCGCACCTGCAGCAGCGCCACGCCCTGAGCGCTCGCTTGCACACCGATCCCGCGAATTAGGGCATCATATCCCGCATGGAACTCTGGGAGCACCTCCACATTACCGGAGGCGCGCTGAAGCGCTGGCTCATCGCGCAAACCTGCGATGCGGTGGCCGTGGCCACCCTGTGGCTGGTGGGGTTGACGATCATCGGCATACCCTGGGCCCCGCTGTGGGCGGTCCTGGGCGGCCTGTTTCAATTCGTGCCCAACATCGGAGGAGTGCTCACCCTCATCGGTCCGGCGACCGTCGCCGGACTCACGGGTATCTTCAGCGGTAACTGGCAGAAGCTGCTCTACCTGCTCATCCTGTACGCGGTCGTGGTTGTCGTGGATGGCCTCGTGCTTCAACCCGCGATCATGAAGCGGACCGCGAAAGTGCCCATCTGGGCTTCCCTCACGGTTCCGATCGTGCTGGGATTGTTCCTGGGCTTCTGGGGAGTGCTCATCTCCGCCCCGCTGCTGGCGGTGGTCTTCGCCTATCGCTCCAAGCGCCCGGAAAGCCCGGCAGCGCCAAGATAAGTGCCGAGCCAGATCCTTATGTCTGAGAGCGCCAGATGGTATAATTATCTGCTGTTTCAGTCGGTTTCAGGCAGCCAAGATCGGGGCGCACCCATGAACGGCGCTCGCCGGCTTCTCGAATCAGACTCCCTCAAGTTAACCATCACCTGACGAGGTCGCACTATGTCTGGCCATTCAAAATGGGCCACCATCAAACATAAAAAGGGCGCTTTGGACGCCAAGCGCGGCAAGATTTTTACCCGCCTTATTAAGGAAATCACCATCGCGGCCAAGAACGGCGGCGGCGATGTCGACAAGAACCCCCGCCTGCGCAAGGCCGTGGCCGACGCCAAGGCGGAGAACATGCCCGCTGACAACATCAAGCGCGCCATCCAGCGCGGTACCGGCGAGCTTCCCGGCGTCTCCTATGAGGAATTCACGCTGGAAGGATACGGCCCCGGCGGAGTGGCCCTGCTGGTGGAAATCTCCAGCGACAATCGCAACCGCACGGTGAGCGAAATCAGGCACGTGTTCAGCAAGAACGGCGGCAACATGGCCGAAGCCGGCGCCGTCGCCTGGATGTTCCACAAGAAGGGCGACATCGTGGTTCCCAAGCCCGCCGTCAAGGAAGACGACCTCATGAACATCGTGCTGGAGAATGGCGGCGAGGATCTCAAGGACGACGGCGAGACCTGGGAGGTGCTCACCGATCCCGCCAGCTTCGAGGGGGTTCTGGAAGCCGTCAAGAAGGCGGGAATCGCCCCTGCCAGCGCCGAAATCGGCATGGTGCCGCAGAACTACATCAAGCTGGAAGGCCAGGCCGCCAACACCATGATCCGCCTCATCGAAGCCCTCGACGATCACGACGATGTGCAGCACGTGTGGTCGAACTTCGACGTGGACATCAAGCAACTGGAAGAAGTGGCTGGTTAGTCCTTTCCCTGCCTCGGAGAGTGGGCCGCCCTCTGGCGGCCTTTTTTCTTTCCGCGTTTGACTTGGGACTCGATTCCTACCGCGCCCGCCTGATACATTCGTAGGTCTGTCTTGCTATACGCCACGCAAGAGGGTCGATGAGGATCGCTGCGGTTGTCCTGATGCTGTTGATCGTCAATCCGTGGGCCAGAGGGCAGAAACCGGCGGAGAGTCCGCTGCGCCAGCCGGTATGGGAGTTCGGACCTTGGTTTGGCGGCGGCACCGGGCTGGGCACCGCATCGGAGTTCAAGTTCATCAACGCCGGAGCCCGTATTGGGCGGGTGCTGTCCAACGAGATCGGTACCGGCAGGTTTCGCGGGACCTTTGAGTGGGCTGCCGACCTCATGCCGCTCTACGAGGTACAGCAGTCGTTGTTCTACACCTCGGGCCCCAGCGAATGGATTTACGGCGGTGCCTTCAATCCCATCGTTCTCAAGTGGAACTGGACAGCCAATCCCAGAATCGTTCCCCATTTTGAGGCCGAGGGGGGAGTTCTGTTCACCACCAAGGAAGTGCCGCCGGGGGATACGTCGCGCGTGAACTTTCTGCCCGGAGGCGCCTTCGGCATCTACCTGATGCGCGCCAGTCGCCAGGCGATCGACTTGTCTGTGCACGTCACCCACATCTCGAACGCCAGCATGGGCGACCACAATCCCGGCATCAACGCCACCATGCAGTTTCGCCTGGGCTACACTTGGTTCAAGTAATACTTTAAGTATCGGCGGTTCGATCTCAGCCATGTCCACGCTTGTTGAATGTGTTCCCAATTTCTCCGAGGGTCGCGACCCGGCCAAAGTCGATGCCATCGTCCAGGCCATGAAGGTTCCGGGAGTTTACCTGCTGGATCGCGAGATGGACGCCGACCACAACCGCTCTGTGATCACCCTGGTGGGTGATCGTACGGCCATCGCAGAGGCAGCTGTCCGCGGTGTCGGCAAGGCCGCCGAGCTGATCGACCTCAACCAGCACCAGGGCGCGCATCCCCGCATGGGCGCTGCCGACGTTGTGCCCTTCATTCCCATCGAAGGCGTTACGCTTGAGGATTGCGTCCAGATTGCCCGCGCAGTGGGCCAGGAGATCTGGCAGCGTTACCAGATTCCGGTTTACTTCTACGAAGCCGCTGCCACCAACCCCGAAAGACAAAACCTCGAAAACATCCGCCGCGGACAGTTTGAGGGCATCCGGGATGAGATCGCCACCAATCCCTCGCGCAAACCAGACGTCGGCGAGCCGCGCGTACATCCCACGGCCGGTGCCACGGTGGTTGGCGCGCGGAAGTTCTTGATCGCCTACAACGTATTCCTGAACACCCCCAATGTCGAGATTGCCAAGAAGGTTGCTAAAGCGGTGCGCTATTCCTCTGGCGGCCTGCGCTACGTGAAGGGTGCGGGCTTCCTAGTGCGCGGCCTGGCGCAGGTTTCCATGAACCTCACCGATTTTGACCAGACCCCGATCGCGCGCGTCTTTGAATTCGTGCGCTGCGAAGCGGCTCGTTACGGCGCTTCCCCCCTGAGCAGCGAGATCGTGGGCCTCATCCCCAAGAAAGCCCTGGAGGATGCCGCAGAGTGGTTCCTGCAGGTGGAGAATTTCGATTCTTCTCTCATCCTGGAGAATCGCTTGGCGGCGATCATCGGAGGAAAGATGGCCGTGGGAGGGCTGCGTGCTGGCGTGGAACCCTTCGTCGAGCAACTTGCCGCGCCTGCGGCAACCCCCGGCGGAGGCAGCGCCGCGGCTGCCGCCGGAGCCATGGCGGCGGCGCTCGCCCACATGGTTGCCGCCATGTCGCGCGGCAAGAAGAACTACCTCCAGTACGAGGGCGAGCTCAGCGACGCCATCGCGCGGCTCGTTTCACTGCGCGAGTCGTTCAAGGCCGCCATCGACGCTGATGCCGCCGCCTATGAGAGCGTGGTGAAAGCCTTCAAGCAGGCCCGCGAATCGGCTAACGATACGGGCGTGGTCACAGAGGCGCTGAAAGGCGCCACCAATGTTCCCTTGGGGGTTGCCGAGCGGGCGAGCGAAGTGGCCGAGCTCGCGGTGAAGCTGAGCCCGATCACCAATCCCAGGATGGCTTCCGACCTTACCGTCGCCAAGGCTCTCGCCGAAGCGGCGTTAAAAGGGGCGCTGGCCAATGTGGAGATCAATCTGGGGGACCTGGACGATGCCGCCTTTGTTAGCGAAGTCAGGAAGAAGGCGGCGGCTCTCACCGCTGAGAAAGCAGGGTGAAGCTTGGGCCCGCCGCGGCCAGGCTGCGCTCAGATAGCCCGCCCTCTTGGGCGCTGCGGTCCGCGCGGGCATGTCCGGCTGGGTTCGACCGCGGCCGGGATAACAGGGAATTCGCCCCCTATTTCGGATAGAATTTCCCCTGCTGGCCTTCCATCGGAAGGGAATCAGCATCCTACTTATACCGTCAGCTTAAGAGGTTGTATGAGGCGTTTTGGATTCCTGCTCGCATTGTTGCTTAGTGGAAGCCTTGGCTTTGCCGCCGCCCTCGGTACCGCCACCCGCACCGTGATTCCGGGACAGGTCCAGCAGATCATCGCCGTGGACTATCGCGCCCTGCACAACTCGCCCACCGCCATGGCGCTGAAAGATCGTGTCCTGCCCGACAATCTGAAGCAATTCGAGGCTTCCCTCAGGAGCTTCGGGCTGAATCCCGACCAGGATGTGGAGCAGCTGATCTTCGCCGCCTATCGCCTCAAGGAGAACGCCACCCCGCATCTGGTGGGGATCGCGCAGGGCCCGTTTCCCACCAGCAAGCTGCTGCAGCGCATCCGGCTCAGGAAAATCGCGCCAGAGAAGTATCGCACCTCCAGCATCTATCCCATGAGCAACGGCATGTCCATGACCCTTCTGGACGCCTACACCATGCTCTTCGGGGAGCGCTCAGCCGTGAAGGGAGCCCTGGATGCGCGCGACGGCGAGGCCGAGAACCTCAGCAGCAATCCGGAGATCAGCGACATGATCGCCAGCGTCGAATCTGGCGACGTGTGGAGCGTGCTCGATGCCGTGGGTACGCAGAACATGATGCGCTCCACCCTGGGCGATGCCGCTCAACTCACCGACTACAACGCCGTGAAAAAGCGCCTGCTGGGTTCACGCTACACCATGGACTTCACCAGCGGCGTCAACTTCGACCTGGCCGTCCTTACCTCCGACAATATGACCGCGGCTACGCTCTCCTCCCTGATCAAGGCGGGCGTGCTCTACAAGAAGATGACCGCCACAGCGGTCGAAAAGGTGGCGCTCGATAACGTCACCATCGATTCCGATAGTTCGCTCTTGCGGCTGCACTTCAAGACCGACGACAAGCAGTTCCAGTCGCTCCTGCAGTCTCCCTTGTTTGCCGCGGTATCACGTTAGCCAAGACGTCCCCTGCGCACAGTCCGTTCCCCGCCAGCCCCGCGCTCGGCTGGCCCTACTGGGTCTGGAACGCTTTGACGGCGATAGCGTTGGGCTGCATGCCAACCGGGATCATGGTGAACAGCGCGCGCTCGGCGCTGATCTTTGACCCGGTGGGGAGCTTCGTGGTGCGTACCGCCGCCACATCGTTCGATTGCGTATCGAGCACCAGCAGGAAATTCTCGTCGGCGGTTAGAGCCAGGCCATCCGGCTGGCTGCCCACAGGAATCGTGCCCGCTAGCCTCCCCATGTCAATGGTGTAAATCGAGACCGTATTCGATCCGAAATTGGCTACGTAAAGAAGCGAGTTGTCCCGGCTGACGACCGCCCTCACTGGGTTGTTCCCGATCAGGAAGGTGTTGCCGATTTCGTTGGCCGTGGTCTCGATCACCGAGACGCTGGACGAGTGGAAGTTGCTGACGAAGATTTCTCCGCCATCCGGCTTCAGGGCAAGCTGGATCGGCGTCTTGCCTACGTCGAGCACCGCCAGAAGCTGGCCTGACTTCAGATCGATGGACGCAACTTGATCGGAGCCGGTGCAGGCGATGAAGGCCTTGCTCGAATCCGGCAGGATCGCAATGTCTTCCGGCTGCTTGCAGACCGCAACCGTATTTCGCACTTGGAGCGCGCCCGCATCGATGAGCGACACGGAATCGTCGCCGCGGTTTGAGGCCACCACCAGGTTGCCGTCGGGCGATACCTTGGCCAACCCCGGTGCGTTGCCCACTCGGATGTTGGCGATCACCTTGCGACTGATCAGGTCGAGAACGGAAACATTGGCGGAGCCGGAATTGGCCACATAGCCGCGCCGTCCGTCGTGGCTCACGTCGATGAAATAAGGAGCCCGGTGCACCCCGATGGTGCTGACCACCTCGTTGCGCTCGGCGTCGATCACGCTCACGTTGTTCGATTCACTGTTGACGACGTACACTTCGTTGCGGGCGGGATTGGCGGTGACGCCGCTGGGATTGCGCCCCACCGCCAGCGCCTTCACGCTGCGAAATGCCTGCAGGTCGAGCACCGAAACGCTGTCGCTCTTGCCGTTGCTGACGTAGGCGAACTCGTGATAACCGGCGGGAACGGTCCGCCGGTGCCGCCTGCATCCCCCCGCGGCCAGCAACAGCAGAAGCAGCGACAGAGCTGTAAGTTTCTTAGCCAATCTTCTCGGGAGCTGGGAATCGAGCTGAGTTACGGATTGTAAATGAGGCAGCGGATGGTTATCAGCGCGAGTGCCCGGACGCCTGCGACTGCGCGGCTCTGGGCAGGATCGGCGCCTCCGCCACCGTGCGCCGGACGATGGGCGCGATCTGCCGGATCTCGCTCATCAACACATCGAACTGGTCGGGAAAGATGGATTGCATGCCGTCCGAGAGTGCGCGATCGGGATCGTGGTGGACTTCGACGATCAGGCCGTCGGCTCCTACCGCCACCGCCGCGCGTGAGAGCGGAGTCACCTTGTTGCGTTTTCCGGTGCCGTGGCTGGGATCGACCACGATCGGCAAATGGCTCAGTCGCTGCACCGCCGGCACCAGGCTCAGGTCCAGCGTGTTGCGGGTGTGGTCCGCGAACGTGCGCACGCCGCGCTCGCAGAGAATCACGTTGTAATTGCCTTCGCTCATGATGTACTCGGCAGCCATCAGCAGCTCTTCCAGCGTGGCCGACATGCCGCGCTTGAGCAGCACGGGATGGCGCGCCCGTCCAGCCCGTTTCAACAGCGAAAAGTTCTGCATGTTGCGGGCCCCGATCTGGATGACGTCCGCGTATTCGTCCACCAGGTCCAGCGACTCGTTGTCGATGGCCTCGGTCACGATCAGCAGCCCAAACTGATCGCGGATGTCGGCCAGAATCCGCAGGCCGTCCAGGCCCAGTCCCTGAAATGAGTAGGGCGACGTGCGCGGCTTGTAAGCTCCGCCGCGGAAGAAGCGCGCGCCGGCTCGGGCCACGCGCTCGGCCACCGCAAAGGCCTGCTCGCGGCTCTCGATGGCGCAGGGCCCGGCGATAACCGCAAGCTCCGGTCCTCCGATCGTGGCGTCCGCGCGGGCAAAGCGGATGACCGTGCCCTCGTCCTTGACGTCGCGGCTCACTAGCTTGTAGGGCTTGGAAACAGGAATGATCTCGGCCACGCCGGCCATCTCTTCCAGCGCGCCCACCTCGACCACCCCCTGGTTGCCGGTGATGCCGATCGCCGTGCGCTGCGCCCCGGGGATGGGATGCGCCCGGTAGCCCAGCTTTTCGATTCGTTCGCAGACCGCGCGCACATCCTCGTCCGTGGCGTGCGCCTTCATCACCACCAGCATAGGGACCTCGAAGATCCCCAGTTTACTTGGGTTGTGACCTGCATCGCAAATGGGGCTACCTTCATCCCTGCGGTTACGTCGATTGGGGAATTGCCATGGATAATGCCGAATGCCGAACGCCGAATGCCACCGGCTGTCGCATAATGTAGGCTGCTTCGCCCCCTCGTTCCACGCCCGGCTTCCGCCCCAAAGTGCTAGAGTCAAAGCATGGCCAGGCTTGCCTCCGTCGAGCGAGACGTGCTGCGGCAGCCCCCGCCCAGGGAGCCACCGTGGTACACCTCGCGGCGCATCGGAATCCACACTTCCACCGCCGGCGGTGTGGAACTGGCGGCCGAGCGCGCCTATCGGCTCGGTTGCAATGCCTTTCAGATTTTTTCCACTAGCCCGCGCCAGTGGAAGCCCTACGCGCTGACGGTACAGCAGGCAGCGGCCATGGCCGGCTTGCGCGAAAAATATGGTCTGACGCCGCTGGTGGTGCATGCCAACTACCTCATCAACCTGGCGGCGGCAAATTCGGAATTCCTCCGCATGTCGGTGGAGGCGTTTCGCAGCGAGCTCACGCGCTCCTTGCTCCTCCAGGCGGAATACTTGGTGCTGCACCCGGGCTCGTTCCGCGGCATGAGCCGCCAAGCCGGCCTGGAGCGAGTAGCAGCCGCCCTTGCTCTGGCTGCCGACGGCCTGGACCTGGAGAGCGGCAAGCTCACTGTCCTGCTGGAGAACACCGCGGGGGCGGAGTTCTCGCTCGGCGGATCCTTCGAGCAGCTTGCGGAACTGCGCTCCGGACTGGCCGGAATCGTTCCCGTGGCGGCGTGCATCGATACCTGTCATACCCACGCCGCGGGTTACGACATCGTCAGCGAGGAAGGCTTTCAAGCCACGCTGGCCCACCTGGACGCCACGATCGGACTGCCCAACGTTCGCGTCTGGCACTGCAACGACGCCAAGACGCCCAGGGGCTCGCGGCTCGACCGCCATCAGCACGTCGGCGAGGGTGCCATCGGGTTGCAGCCCTTTCGCCGCTTGCTGAACGATCCCCGCCTGGCGCATTCTGCCTTCATTGCCGAAACCCCGATTGACCATCCCGGCGATGATCGCCGCAATGTCGGAACCTTGAAGTCCCTGGTGCGGGAGGCGCGCCCGCAGAAGCGGCGGAGTAGCGCGCGGAAAGTTGTAAAATCGAAAGCATCTTGAAGACCCAAGCCC
>DATHDM010000235.1:0-10393 GCA_035319065.1 Terriglobales bacterium | reverse complement strand
TTCAACCCGGGAGCGATGATGACGAATTCGTCGCCGCCCATGCGGGCAACGTAGTCATACTCGCGGCAGACGGAGCGGATGGCGTGGCCGAACGACCGCAGAACCTTATTGCCTTCCAGGTGACCGAAACTGTCGTTGATCTGCTTGAAACCATCGAGATCGCAGATCATGACTGCCAGGTCGGTGGCGGTGCGCTTGCAGCGGGCGATCTCCTGATCGAGGTGCAGGAACAGGGAGCGCGCGTTGGGCAGGCCGGTGAGGTAATCGGTGGTGGCCGAGCTCTCCGCCTGCTGGTACTTGAGTGCGTTCTCCACCGAGAGCGCCACCTTGGAGCTGACGGCGAGCATGATGCGCAGGTGATCGGGGCTGAAGGCGTCGGCTTCCGACTTGTACAGGGTCAGGACGCCCACCACCCCGGAAAGGCCCTCCAGCGGCACGGCAATGGCGGAGCGCAGAGGCGTGAAGCGGCTGGCATCGTTCAGATATCCCGGCTCACAGGCGGGGTTGCCATTCACGATCGGCTTACGATGCGCGGCCACCCATCCGGACACGCCTTCGCCCAACGGGATCTGCAAGGAAGAGAAGAGGCGGAAATTGTCGCCGCTGACGTGCTCGGGGAGCAGGACGCGATCGCGCAGCACGTAAATGGCGATGGAATCGTAGGGAATGAGCTTGCGCAGGCGCACGGAGAGGACCGACAGGGTCTCATCCAGGCTGAGGGAGTTGCCCAGTTCGTGGCTCAGCTCAAACAGAGTCTGCGCTTCCTGCCTGGCGGCTGCGATGGAAGAGAGGAAGTTGCCGTCGCTGCTGGCATCGAGCGGTCGTGGCGTTTCCTGAGCGAAGCCCGATGCCGGGGATGCCGTGTTGGCAAGGCGGAGATCAGTGGAGAGCCGCTGCCTTCCGGCGCCGGTCATGTGCGGCTGGGCCATCTTTTCCAGTTCCAGGTAGCGGCGCTTCAACACCTCCACCACGCGCGGATCGAAGGCCTTTCCCGCTTCGGCGGCCACGGTTTCCATGGCCTCATTGAGGGGGAGAGCGCGGCGATACTGGCGATGCGAGGCCAGCGCATCCAGGCAATCGACGGCCGCCAGGATGCGAGCGCCCAGGGGAATCTCTTCTCCCCGCAGGCCGTAGGGGTAGCCGGAGCCGTCCCATCTCTCGTGATGTGCACGCACGATGGGGACGACAGGATAGGGGAAGTTCACCCGCTCCAGAATTTCGGCCCCCACCAGGGGGTGGATCTTCATCTTCTCGAATTCCTCGGGAGTCAGCTTTCCAGGCTTGTTGATGATGTGCTCGGGGATGGCCAGCTTGCCGATGTCGTGCAGCAGCGAGGCGGCGCGCAGCGCTTCAATCTCGTCTTTGGGAAGCTCGAGCTCCTTAGCCACTTCTACGGCGTAGATGCGCACGCGCTGCAGGTGGTCGAAGGTGCTGTGGTCCTTGGCTTCGATGGCCAGGGCCAGGGCTTCGATGGTGCGCAGGTGCAGCGAGGCGATGTTCTCAACGTGATCTTTCTCCGCCGCCAGGCGCCGCAGATAAACGCGGTAGGAGCGGTAGGTCCAGTAGATGATGGGCAGCACCATCAGCGAGGTCTGCCAGCCGACGAACAGATTGACGTAGCTGACCAGCGCCGCCACGCCTGCGCCCACCAGGTAGTAGGGGAGCGACCAGAAATATCCCTCCTGCCAGACCTGGCGGAAGGCTTTGTTCTCTGCGAGCGCGCTCAAGGCCGCGGCGGCTGCGCTGCTGACCACGAAACAGGTGAAGGCGGAGGCCAGCAGCAGCAGCGCCAAACTGTTCTGAAAGAGTTGCGCAATGCGGTGGTAGACGCCGTAGCAGACCGCGATGGTGGCCGCCGTGTTGGCCACTTGAAAAGCGATCTGCAAGAAGCGGGGCTTGCGTCTGAGTTTCCAGAAGCTCTGCACCAGCACGGCGCCGCAGCCCATCATCAGGGTTTGTGGGAGCGTCAGTTCGGAAACGCCGAGCAGGATGAAGAAGAAGTTGACGGAGATCGAACTGTTCAGGCCGGGGAGCGAAACCCGCAAAGTGGAGGCCAGCAGGGCCACCAGCAGGTAGGCGCAGAAACGCAGGGGATCGACGGTCTCCCAGCGGGCGACCGCCCACGCCAGAACCGCGGCCCCGGCAGCGACTTCCAGGGCCCAGAAAGCCTTTGCCCTAATGGGCATGACGAATGGCTGCGCCTCCGGGGGGAGAGAGGCACGCGGGCGACCAATCGGCCCTTCTGGATAACATTTATGTCATTTGTATTCAATAAGTTAATTAGATTTCGGGGGAATGGAATCGGCCTCTGGGGAGGCCCGGGGACAGGGTGTCTCTCGGTTTTGGGCGTTGCGCCATTTTGGCACATCGATGCCGCACACGAAGGGCTCGGGGCGGGATTGTACCGTTGCTTAGGTACTAACCTGTCCGGGGGCTGAATTTTGCGTGAAAGCCACTAATATGGTCAGGCCAGCCCGACCGAACAGGGTGGAACGTTTCCGCATACGGAGATCCGGGTCTTGGAGAGCTTTGCGACCCCATACGCAGTGGACGGCTTTGAGGCCGTGGTCTGCAGCGAGCTGATGAAGCGTCTGCTGCAGATGGTAGAACGGGTGGCTCGCAACAACGCCGCCGTGCTGATCAGCGGGGAGACCGGCAGCGGCAAGGAGTTCGTTGCCCGCGCCCTCCATCATCACTCCTTGCGCAGCCAGCGTCCGTGGGTGGATTTGAACTGCGCAGCTTTGCCCGAGCACCTGGTGGAGAGCGAACTGTTTGGTTACGAGAAGGGCGCGTTTAGCGGTGCCGAGGCCACCAAGCCGGGGCTGTTCGAACTCGCCGACCGGGGCACTCTATTTCTGGATGAAGTGGGGGAACTGGAACCGAGGATTCAGGTCAAGTTGCTGCGTGTGCTGGACGGCATGCCGTACTACCGGCTGGGCGGCAACAAGAAGGTCGCAGTGGACGTGCGCATTGTGGCCGCCACTAATCAGGATCTGGAGCAGTCGGTGCGGACGGGACGGTTCCGCAGCGATCTCTATCACCGCCTGGGGCAGATCCAGCTGAAGATTCCTCCCTTGCGCGAGCGGCCGGACGACCTGGACGCGCTGGCAGAAGTCTTCCTGAAAGAGCAGCGAGCTGATCTCAGCTTCTCGCCGGAAGCGAAGCAGGCGCTGCGCGCCTACTCCTGGCCAGGAAACGTGCGTGAGCTGCGGAACGTAATCCTGCAGACGGCGGTGGCGGCAGCCGGGCCGGAGATCAAGCCCGCGGACCTGCCGGCGGACATCCTGCAGGCATGCAGCAAAGCGGCCTCGCCGGCGGATGAGGACGAGAGCCCGAGCGAGCTGGACGAAGTGGAACGGATGACCATCCTGAAGGCGCTGGCCCGAACCGGCGGGCACCAGGGTCTGGCCGCGGAACAGTTGGGCATCTCGCGGCGCACGCTGAGCCGGAAGCTGAAGCTCTACAACCTGCAGGCGGAGCGGCGTCAGGAAGGAGCGGGATCGTTGGGCAAGCTGGGGCCGGAACAGCAGCATTATTTTCGCGCCGAGGTCGAGGTTCCCATCCGTATCCGCAACAGCCGCGGCCTGGAAGTGGAGGCGCGAACCATAAACATGAGCTCGGGAGGCGTGGCCGTCCACGGAATCGAACACCCGTTGCAGTTTACCGGGCCGCTGGAGGTCCGCTTCTCGATCCCAGACAGCAACTTCATGGTGGAAACCAGGTCGCGCATCGCCTGGGCCGACGTGGAGCGGCGGGCAGGATTGAAATTCGTGGATATTTCCACTCAGGCACAGGGCTTGCTCGACCGCTGGCTGGCGAAAAAGCAGAAGGAAGAAGGCTGGGCAGTGGAAGCGGTCTGAGAACTGCTCTGCGTTGCGCGTGATTTCGCTTTCGCTGCGAGCCGATTCCAGAAGGCGGAGTGCCCCTACCGCTTCCCTTTGCGCTGCGCTTCCACGTCCTTCTTGAATCTCTCCACCAGTTTCCTGATGTCCTTGGTGTAATCGTCCTTGGGATCGGAGGGCATCACGTTGGTGGTGGCGGTGCCGCGCCAGGCCAGGTCCTTGGTGCGGGTGTCGGCAAGATCGAGGAAGAGGGTTCGCTCGGAGTAGAGGTTCTCCCAGACATCCTTGGTAGTGGTGATGCCGACTCCGCTGCCTCCATAAACGTTCTTGTAGGTCTTGGCCATGACGCAGTAGGAGATCAGAAAGTCGGGGTCCTTGTCGGCCGGCCTCAAGCCAAGCTTCTGCAATTGTTCCTGAAGCTCGGTGCGCATGCCCTGTTCAATCTCGAATTTGTCGTAGAGGGGATCCTTGGGGGGCCGGGGCACATCCTGAAACTTGAACGTCTTCCACTTCGCCAGATCGATGTCCTTGTGGTAATCCGCCTTGACGGTTTGGGCGAAGGAGGCCGATGGCGATGCCAGCAACAACAAGCACAACATGGCGCCGATTTTCCCTGGGTTCATCGCATGGGAATGTTACCACTAGCAGTCAGCACTCAGCAGTCAGCAGTCGGCAGTCGGCAAAGGACAGTCGGCAGTCGGCAGTCGGCACTCAGCAGTCAGCAGTCAGCATTCAGTGGAAAAAACCGCGAGATCCTTCGACTCCGCGCCCGCGACCCGCGAAGGGCACGGGTCGGGAGTGCAACCCGGTCGCCCACTCCGCAAAGCAAAAGCGGGTTTGCTGGGGACCCCGGGCGCTTCGCTCAGGATGACAGCCTGAAGTTCCGTCGGTTTTCACACGGAATCTGACTCCTGATTGCTAAAGGTGGGCGCTCTGCACGGTCGCACGGTTACCCGTGCAGAGCTCTCTGGGCTTCAGGAGGAAACTGCCATAGCAGGCTGGTGGGAGAGGGTTGAGGAGTTGAGTTAAGAGGGCGACTCCAAATGCAGTGCATTTTCTTACCGTGCAAACCTCGCAAATGTCCTTCCTGGACGAGCCCACTCAGGACCCGCGCCTACCGATTCGAAACTGCTGTCAGATTCGTTGCGGACTGGCGGGCGGCCATCGCCGGCCAGCATTCCTCGTCCGCAGAACCGATTTAAACCTGCCGCGCCGGCAAAGGGCAATACGGTGAATCGTGCATGACTAGATGGTCATAAGGCCCTGTTTACTGATAAGAGAACGAATGTTCCGGGCGCCGAGAGCGGGCACTCACACCAAAGTCAACGCGGAGCACCCGCGGCGAAACGAAACCGCAGAGGATTCTTGGCACAGACGCGGAAATCTGATGCAGGCAGGCTAAATGGGCCCTCTCGCGAGGTTTACAGAGCCCCGGCTTCGCGCAGGTAGGGTAGAGGATTGGTGTTGCGCCGATGACGGCGCACGAAAAATACCGTCAGCAAGGAACTGAGCAGCAGGGCCAGACTTCCACCCGCCGTCACTCCGGCCACCACTTCCGAGCGCTTCACGGTCATCTCCCGAGAAAACCTCTTTACAACTTCATTACAACTTAGCACGACTAGCTGGTTAGATGCAGAGAGATTTTCAAAAGTTACGGGGATAGCGGTTTCCGCATTTGGCCCCGGCCAGGGTTCACGGGAGGCAATGGCGACTAGGAGGCAAGGATCGCCTAGGATTTTGTGGCGCTGACTTCGGGCTCAGGAGAGGCGGCATCGGTCCTGGAAAACTGAACCGTATCGCGCCCAATTTCCTTGCCACGGTAAAGGGCGAGGTCGGCGCGCCGCAAGAGGGATTCAGGGCTGTCCCCTGGTTCCGACATGGCCACCCCGAGGGTGGCCGTGACCTCGATGGGCCGACCGCTATAGACCACCGGGGCCCCGGAGATGCGGTGGCGCATGCGCTCGGCGATATGGGAGGCCGAGGGCTCGTCGCAATCCGGGATGATGACCAGGAATTCTTCTCCTCCATAGCGTCCCACGTAGTCGTGAGAACGCACGCAGTCCTGCATACGGGTGCTGGAGGCGATGATGGCGATGTCGCCGGCGTGGTGTCCGAACTGGTCGTTGATCTGCTTGAAATGGTCGAGGTCGATCAGCATGGCCGCCAGCTGCTTGCCAGAACGGGAGGCGCGGGCGAGTTCGCGCTCGAGGGCGGCCACCACGGTGGCGCGGTTCATCACCCCGGTCATGGCATCGTGGGTAGCCTGATACTCCAGGGCCTCGCGGGCGCGCGCCAGTTCCAGGAAGGACAAGCGTGCGTCAGCCAGCGATTGCTGCAACCGGCTGCCGAGAACGTGCTGCTTGGCGAACAGCATGGCCGCCATCGCCACGATGGTGGCCAGCGACACAAGCACGCGGAAGCGCTGAACCGCCTCGGCGACACGGCTGAATTCCAGTGTCCAGCCTGCGAGCAGCGGCACCGAGAGCAGGGCCACAATCGACATCTTGGTGATCCAGCCGGCGGAGGGAACGTTGTACCCCTCTTCGGGGAGGTCGCCGGGGACCGAGTCCGTTTTGGCGCTGGCCGCTGCCCAGCAGATCCACGCGATGGAGAAGACGAAGGGAATGTCGTAAGCACTGCCCGTGTAGTAGAGCTGCTTGTCGATCGCGACGTTGATGATGTGCGAGCTGATGGTATAGGTGAGGGAGCCAATCAGCAGCCGGCGATAGAAGCTTCGCCATGGGCCCCTGGACCACCACACCAGCACTCCCAGAGCAACAATGAAGGCCACATCTTCGACGGAGTAGAGGACGTTGAAGCTGGGACCGTAGCGCGCCAGATTGGGAGCCACGTACTGCCAGGGAAGTACGATGAAGGAGTACAGGTACATCCACCACACTGCAACCATAGCCAGGGAGAAGGCCACCATGGGCGGCATTTTTCTGGGCTCATGGGGCAGGGTCGCCAGCGCCGCCATCATCGGCACCAGGTGGAGGAAGAGGATGATGTCGAGCACGGAGGGGCCGCTGAGGTCGATGTGGAGGATGGTCTCCAGATATGCCCAGCAGGCCTGGGAGATGAACCAGAGAATCGCGCCGGAGGCCATCAGCGCCCAGAAGGAGCGCACGCGGCCACGAGTGGTGGCCAGGTGCGAGGCGAAGGCCAGAGCGATCAAGCCGGAGATAAAGAGCTGGGCGAAGTCTCCAAACACCGTCAGGCGAAAAGAGGGCTTGTCCCAGAGCGCGATGAGGGCGTAGACCGACGCCAGCACCCAGGCGCTGCCTGAGAGAAATCCCCGATATTTGGAAATGCCACGCATGGTTATGTTTGGGGATCAAGGGCGCGGAAACCCGCCAGCGCTCCGCTGACGGAGTACCCTCCAGCCGTGCCCCCCAAAGCCCGTTGGCCTTCCGTACAAGGGAATCGTAGGCCACGTTGGCGAAAAGCCAGAGATGACCTTAGTCACATTGCGCCCCGAAGTCACTGGACAGGCAGGGGAATTGCCGCGGAAACGGGGCAAAGCGGGCAGGCAGGAGGATTTCCAGCCGCTTTCGGCTCAGGCCGAGCTAAGGCCCAGGGGTGACTTAAGTCACCGAGGAGTCTCGGGACAGTGGATGGCGCAATCGGGGCTTCTCAGCGGCGGCAGGCCGAGCAGTAGCCTCCCACTTCAAGGCGAGCCACGACGATGCGGAAGGCGCAATCGCGCTCCAGTTGCTGCTTCAGGGAATCGAAGATCTCGCTGACAAACTCGGTGATCTTGCCGCAGCGCAGGCAGGCCATGTGAATGTGATCGCGGCCGAGTTTGCGTTCGTAGTAGTGCTTCTCACCGTTCATGTGCATCAGGTCGAGTTCGTCGATGAGGCCCTGACGCTTGAGCAGGTGGAGGGTGCGGTAGACGGTGCTGCGGTCCACGGAGGAGTCCAGCTTCTGCGCCTTGCGCAGGATCTGGCTGGCGTCGAGGTGGCGGCTGGCGGTTTCGATGACGCTGAGGATGGCGCGGCGCTGCTGGGTCATGCGAATGCCACGCTCGGCCAGCAGAGCCTGGAGGCGGCCGGGGATTTCGGTTTGCGGAAGAGGCATAGGCAAGGCTCCCGTTTTTGCAACTGATTGCAAATAAGACGCGACAGAATCTGCCAGCGCGGCAGGCAGCCCGTAGTCTGGCTTCGGGGTTAGTTGCGACTCGGTCGCAACTCTTAGCAACCCTGACTCGCGCCCAGTTCAAAGGACCAGCAAAAGGTTTGCCCAAGCCGCGAGTTGCAGTCTATATCAATTGCGACTGATTCGCAACTGGATTTTCTGGGGTTTCCCGGAGCAAAGCAGACCGGGGGCCTACGGACCTGCGGGCGCCTCGCCCGCGTTTTTCAAGGAGCAATTCTTGCGGACTCGTTCGACCAAGCTGGCAGCCTGGCTGTTCAGCGCAATCTTTTTCTGGCTGACCGTGCCTTTTCTCTGCGCCCAGGAGGCGTACTTCGTCACCTACTCGCACCAGATGGAGGAGCCGGGCAACCTGGAGATCGAAACCAAGAACGTTGCAGGGTCGCCGCAGGGAGGGAACGCCTTCCTGGCCACAGCATTGGAATTCGAATACGGGGTCAAGGCGTGGTGGACCTCGGAGCTCTATCTCGACGGGCAGACCACAGCCGGCGAGAGCACGGTGTTTACTGGCTTTCGCTGGGAGAACCGCTTCCGCCCGCTGATGCGCGAGCACCGCGTGAACCCGGTGCTGTACGTGGAGTTTGAGGACCTCAATTCCGCCGATAAGGCGTTGCTGGAGGTGGTGGGGCACGACGGGCGCGAAGATTTTCTCTCCCGCAACGACCGTAGCGAGAAGGAGCGGGAGCTGGAGCTGAAGCTGATTCTCTCCAGCAACGCGCGCGGATGGAACTTCTCGGAGAATCTGATAGCCGAGAAGAATCTGAGCAACTCTCCCTGGGAGTTCGGCTACGCGGTGGGGGTGAGCCGCCCCTTGTCGCTCAAGGCCCGGGCGAACCGCTGCACCTGGTGCCGGGAGAATTTCGATGCCGGCGCGGAAATCTATGGCGGGCTGGGCGAGAGTCACAGCTTCGGGCTGCACGACACGTCGCACTACCTGGCACCGGTGGTGAACTGGCGGATACCCAATGGGCCAGGGCTGAAGATCTCCCCCGGCTTCGGCTTGAACGATTACAGTCACGGTTTTCTGCTCCGCTTTGCCGTGTCCTATGAGATCGACCAGCTGGGATCGCGCCTGAGGGGGCACTGATGGGGAGAAGAGGAAAATTCTGGGCTGTGCTGCTGCTCTGGCTCAGCTTTGCCAGCCTGCTGGTTGCCGGGGCGGGCGACGGGCTCTGGCGCGGCAGGGTTCCGGAGAAGGATCGTGGGCGCCCCAACCCCTTTGCCCAGGATCGCCAGGCGGTGATGGCAGGCGAGAAGCTGTTTGAGCAGAACTGCTCTAGTTGCCACGGCCACGAGGCAGAGGGTAAGGGCAAGAAGCCACCGCTGCGCTCCGAACGAGTACGCGAGGCGACCCCGGGTGAGTTGGAGTGGCTGCTCACCAACGGCAGCATGAAGAACGGCATGCCCTCGTGGGCGCGTCTGCCTGAGCCGCAGCGCTGGCAGTTGGTGACCTATCTGAAGTCGCTGCAGAACGGGTCGGGGCAGTGAAAACCCTCGGCGTGCGGCGCGGCTAAAGCCGCGCCCTTTCAACACTCCACTGAGTGGCAGAGAACGAAGGCCGCCTGGTTGCAAGCGGCCTTCGCTCACGCTCCGCTCCATGCGCAGTGGTTAGGGTTCATCTTCCTCATTGAGTTCGGCTGAAACGGCGGTAAGAGCCCCGAACAGTCCGTCCGCCTCGCCGTTGATGCCCGCGGTGAAGAACAACGTGTTGTACGGACCCGCGGCGCCATTGTTGGCGCCGTTGTTGTTGCCAAAGGCGAGCGCCCACAATCCTGGGATGCTGAAGGTGGAGCCATTTTCATTGAGGACGTTGCCGCGGAAGTGTCCGGTGAAGGGGCTGAAGGCCGCGATGTTGCCGCCGCCGAAATTGCCGATCAGCAGGCTGTGGCTGAATTCCCCGAAGTCCCCCGGCGCCAGGGCAATGCCCCAGGGCGCGTTGAACCAGGAACCATGGTCGAGGCGCAAGAGCAGTTGCCCGCTGGCGGTGAAGACGTCAACGAATCCGAACCCGGGGCCGTCAAGCTCATCCTTCTTGTCCGGATCCTGCTTTGCCCAGGCAACCACGATATTCCTGCCGATGGCCTGGACGTTGAAGGGGGCGTAGCCCTTGGGCAGGCGATGATCCTCGAAGGCACTCCCCAGAACTTCACCGGGTTGAAATTGGTGTCGTAGACGTCGACCTTGCCGGCGTGGAAGTTGGCCGCGTAGAGGAAGTGCTGGCCGTTGACCCCATCCAGGGTCAGGCCCTTGTAGACTGCGTTTTTCTTAGCCACAACCTGGATGGAGTTCAGCGGATCGACTGCAGGATTCCAGCCGGAAATGGTGCCGTCCTCGGTCGCGAAAAAGAAAACGCCTGGAACCATCTGACCTTTGCTGGGCCCAGTGACGGCCACTCC
>DATHDM010000234.1:0-18525 GCA_035319065.1 Terriglobales bacterium | reverse complement strand
GGAACGATGAACAATTTGACGCTCGGCGGAATCGATCCGCGAACCCACGAGCCGTTTGCATATTACGAAACCGTTGCCGGCGGTATGGGCGCTCGCCCCACCAAGCCGGGCGTCTCCGGCGTCCACACGCATATGACCAACTCTCTCAATACGCCAGTCGAAGCCCTTGAGTACGCCTATCCTTTTCGCGTGCTGCGTTATTCTCTGCGGCCGCAGAGCGGTGGCGATGGCAAATACCGCGGCGGCGACGGCATTGTCCGCGAGATTGAAATGCTCACGGAGACAGAGGTAACGATCCTCTCCGATCGCCGGAAGTTTGCCCCCTTTGGCCTGGGAGGTGGTGACGACGCCGCCCCCGGCAAGACTCTCGTCGTGCGTCAAAGCGGCGCTGTCGAACCACTGCCCGGCAAAACCAGCGTCCGGTTGCATCCGGGAGAACGCATCCGCATCGAAACTCCAGGGGGCGGGGGCTGGGGATGCGCTTGACTTCGCGTGACTGATCAATTCGGGAGAAAACCTAAATGACCGATCTCGCTGCTCATTATCTCGACGAAGCCCTCCGCCAGTTGCGCGGCTACAAGCGCCTGGGGGACGGCGCTTTGGCCCAGCTCCGGGACGACGAATTCTTTCTGACTCTCGATCCGGAATCGAACAGCGTCGCCGTGATCATGAAGCACCTGGCGGGCAACATGCGCTCCCGCTTTACCGACTTCCTGACTACAGATGGTGAGAAGCCTGACCGCCACCGCGACCTGGAATTCGAGATCTCTGCCGAGAGTACGCGGGAGGAAGTGATGCGCTGGTGGGAGCAGGGTTGGGCACGCGTCTTCGATGCCATCAGCGAGCTGAAGCCGGAAGACTTGCAGCGCACCGTGACCATCCGCGGCGAGCCCCACACCGTGCTGCAGGCCATTAACCGTCAGCTTGCCCACTATGCCTGCCATGTGGGACAGGTCATCTTCCTCGCCAAGCATTTCCGCAGCCGGCAGTGGAAGACGTTGAGCATCGCCCGCGGCCAATCGGGCGAATACAATGCGCGCAAGGCTGCCGGAGATGCCGGCGCGAGAGCAGAGATCAGCGCTCCTCCCGCAGACCGCAAGACGTAGCCTCGTTCGTGCGCTGCGACGCCACTGTCTCCGGCCAGGTCTTTGCTTCTCATTGCCGGGATGCGGCCGCACATCGTCGGCCGTGCGCAAGCAGGATTCGTGTAGAATTTTCACTCCTGACGGCCTCACAATCTAGTAGCGGAGCTTCGATGCCGATCCCGACGCCCACCCGCACCAATCCTCTCTCTTATCTCCATGATCAACTCGAAGACCTGAAGACCAAGGGTACCTACTTCCGCCTGCGGGTACTCGAAGACGAGCAGGCGCCAGTGTGCACCTTTGACGGCAAGAGGGTGATCAACCTGGCCTCCAACAATTATCTCGGCCTCACCACCCATCCCAAACTGCGCGAGGCCGCGCTGGAGGCAACACGCAAATACGGCGTGGGCTCGGGCGCCGTGCGCACGATCGCCGGAACCATGTCGCTGCACATGCAGCTCGAGGAGAAGATCGCGCGTTTCAAGAACGTCGAAGCCTGCGTGGTGTTCCAGTCGGGTTTCACCGCGAATGCCGGCACGGTTTCAGCGATCCTCGGCAAAGAGGATTTCATCATCTCCGACGAGTTGAATCACGCCTCCATCATCGACGGCGCTCGGCTCTCGCGCGCCAAGATCCTCGTTTTCCGCCACAAAGACATCGCTCATGCCGAGGAGCATCTTGCCGGCGTGAAGGACCAGCCAGGCCGAAAGCTGCTCATCACCGATGGAGTCTTTTCCATGGATGGCGACATCGGCCCCCTTCCGGCCCTCTGCGATCTCGCCGAGAAATACGGTGCCATCATGATGGTGGACGACGCGCACGCCTCCGGGGTGCTGGGGCGCAATGGCCGCGGCACCGTCGATCACTTCAACGTTCACGGCCGCGTGGATGTGCAGGTGGGCACGCTTTCCAAGGCCATCGGCGCACTGGGAGGCTACATCTGCGGCTCCCGCGAGCTGATCGAGTTCCTCTACCATCGCGGACGCCCGTTCCTGTTTTCCACTTCTCACCCGCCCTCGGTCGCGGCCACCTGCATTGCCGCCTTTGACGTGCTGGAACAGGAGCCTGAACGCATAGAGAAGCTGTGGGAGAACACGCGCTACTTCAAGAAGGAGCTGGGCAACCTGGGATTCAATATCGGAGGCCGCAACACGCCCGCCAGCGAGACCCCCATCACTCCCGTTATCGTGGGAGAGGGACGGCTGGCCATGGACTTCTCCCGCGAACTGTTCCGGGCAGGCGTCATGGCCACCGGCATCGCGTTTCCGACCGTGCCCGAAGGCAAGGCTCGCATCCGCACCATCATGACCGCTACCCACACGCGGCAGGAACTGGATCAGGCGCTGGAGTCTCTGGGGAGAGTTGGCAAGCGCCTGGGAATCGTCCATTGACCCTGCACCGGCGCCAACTTCCGTTAGCCGCAGTGCCCCTGCTTCTGACTGCAGCCGCGCTGTCTGCCCCGGTGCTGCTCAATTCCGGCTATGTACTCGCGGGAGCCGGCCTGCGGATCTTCTTTGCGGCCGCGTGCCATCAGGATCCAGCGCGATCGTTCGCACTCTTTGGATTGCCGCTCGCGGTGTGCGCGCGATGTCTCGGGATCTATGGGGGAGCGGTGACAGGATTCCTGCTTCGTGCGCAGCGGCGCACCGCGGTGCAGGCCCTGGTCTGGCTCGGTTTGATCAACCTGGGAAGCGTCGTCGCAGAGATGGCAGGAATTCCCGTGTCAAACACCGCCCGATTTGTCATGGGCTGTGGACTGGGAGTGGCAGCCTCTGGGCTTCTAAGCCTCGAGCCTCGGATTCCCTCAAGCATCTCCGATCAGGCTTAGCCGGAGCAGTGGCCGTCCGACTCAACTCTCAGCCTGGTAAACGATCTTTCCGCCGACAATCGTAGCCACAATTCTCCCCGTCAGCTTCCAGCCGCCGAAGGGCGTGTTTCTCGACTTGGAGCGCGAGTGAGCGGCTTCGAACGTCCATCGCCTCCGCGGATCGAAGATGGTGACGTCGGCGTGTGCACCCGGCTCCAGGGTTCCTCGATCACGAAACCCCAGGATTCGGGCTGGATTGGTGGAAAGCAGTTCCACGATTCGCTTCAGCGAAACGTGCCCCGGCACGTAGAGCTGGGAGACGGCCAGGGCCAGCGCCGTCTCCAGGCCGATGATGCCGAACGCGGCCCGCTCAAACTCCACCTCCTTCTCGTGCGTGGCGTGCGGGGCGTGATCGGTGGCGATGGCATCGATGAGTCCGTCGCGCAGCCCGGGGATCAGCGCGTCGCGATCGGCGCGCGACCGCAGCGGGGGATTCATCTTGTATCGCGCGTCATAGTCGCCCACGTTTTCGTCGATCAGCGTGAAATGATGCGGCGTGACCTCGCAGGTCACATGAATGCCCTGCCGCTTGCCGCGCCGCACTGCGTCCATGGCTTCCGCGGTGGAGAGGTGGGCCACATGGACGTGGCCGTCCGTCTGGCGCGCGAGTTCGATATCCCGCTCCACAATGCTCCACTCCGCCCGGTTCGACATGCCTCGCAGGCCGAGGCGGAACGCCACCACACCGGCATTCATCGTTCCCCCGGCGGTCAGGCGCGTGTCTTCCGCATGCTGAATTACGGGGAACTCTACCCGCCGCGCTTCGCGCAGCGCCATTTCCATGATGTTGTCCGCCAGCACCGGTCGCCCGTCGTCGGTGACAGCCACGGCTCCCGCCTGGCGCAGGGCCGCATAGTTGGTCAGGCGCTCTCCCTGGCTCTCCACCGTGGCCGCAGCAACGGGAAACACGTTCACCAGCGCGCCACGCGCGGGCTCCTGCATCCAGTTGGTGATCTCCGGCGAGTCGTTCACCGGGATCGTGTTGGGCATCGCGCAAATTGAGGCGAAGCCCCCGGCTGCTGCTGCCGCGCTCCCCGTAGCAATGGTCTCCTTGTAATCCTGGCCGGGCTGGCGAAGATGCACGTGCAGGTCGATAAAGCCGGGTGCTACGATCAGGCCACGCGCGTCGAAGCTCTCAACAGCGCTCTGCTGCAGCTTTCGGTCGGGATTGATGGCCGCCACCTTGCCCTCGCGCAGCAATACGTCCACCAGATCATCCAGATCGGAAGCCGGGTCGATCACGTGCCCGCCACGAATCAGCAGCGAGCTCGCATTCTCGCCAGTCGAATCTCTCCTGATCATTTTTGGTCCGGTCGGAGTCATAGGAACATCACCGCGCGATCTTCGCAGCCCCTAGCGCGCGCGCCAGAATCGCCATTCGGACAAGAACGCCGTTGTGCACTTGATCGAGGATTACCGATTGCTGCGCATCGGCCACATCGGCGGTCAGCTCCAGTCCGCGAATGATGGGCCCGGGATGCATCAGCAACGCCCCTTTCTTCGCCCAGGCGAGCCGCTCCGGCCGTATCTGGTAGCGCTCGATATATTCGTCCAGGCTGATCTGCAGTCCTGCCAGCCGCTCTTTCTGGATGCGCAGCGCGATTATGACGTCAGCGCCTTCCAGCGCATGCTTTAACTCGCGCGTGATGCTCACGCTCGCCGCCAGGCTGGTGGCCAGCTCCGGCACCAGCTCCTGCGGCCCGCACAGCACCACTTCCGCTCCTGCCTTGGTGAGCAGGTGAACGTCGGAGCGCACCACGCGGCTGTGAAAAATGTCTCCCACCATGGCAATCCGCAGTCCGTCCAGCTTCTTCTTATGCTGGAGGATCGTGAAGGCGTCGAGCAGCGCCTGCGAAGGGTGCTCGTGCATTCCGTCTCCAGCATTGATGACCGGGATCGGCACGTGGCGCGCCAGCAGGTGGGGTGCGCCCGACGAAGGATGACGCATGACGATTGCGTCCGCTCCCAGGGCCGTCAGGGTGTAGCCGGTATCGATCAGCGATTCCCCCTTCTCTATGCTGGAGGCCGCGGCCGAAACCAGTGTGGTTGCAGCTCCCATCGCCTTGGCGGCAAATTCGAATGAAACACGAGTGCGGGTGGAAGGTTCGTAGAACAGCAGGGCGATTCGCTTATCCTTCAACAGCTGCTGCGGGCGCGACTGCTGCATCCGCGCCGCCTGTCGCAGGATCTCCATGATCTCCTGTAGCGAAAGCGGCTCGATTCCAAGCAGGCCACCGGGATGCGGCTGCCTAGGCGCCGTTTTAGTAGACGCATTGTGCGAAGCGGAACGCAGGGGTTTTCGGGAAGGGCGCATAGCGGCAGGCGGAGCCGTTCTCATCTCCCCTCAGCCTCCGCGACATTGGGCAGGACGCAACGTGGAGTCATGAATAGAAAGCATTCTGCCCCAGCCGGCTGCTGCTGGCTCCGCAGCGCCTCCCGCACGATCAGGCTTGCTTCTCCACGAGCAGGACCTTCTCCAGGTTGTCGGTCTCGCTCAGCTTCACCTCGATGATCTCATTGTCCGACGTCTGCACGTAGCGGCCCACAAAAGCGGCTTCAATCGGTAGCTCGCGGTGGCCACGATCGATCAGCACCAGCAGCTGCACGCGTCGCGGACGCCCGTGGTCGAAGAGGGCGTCCAGGGCCGCCCGTGTGGTACGCCCGGTGTAGAGCACATCGTCGACCAGGACGACGTTCATCTCCACGATATCGGCGCCGAGGTCGGTCCTTTGCACCAGCGGCTTCGGACCCACGGTGGAAAGATCGTCGCGGTAGAGGGAAATGTCCAGCGTTCCGACGGGAACTGGTTTGTTCTCGATGCGGCCGATCAGCCTGGCAATGCGCTGAGCAATCGGAATTCCGCGGCGCTTGATTCCAATCAAGACCAGGCGCTCGGTACCGTTGTTCTTCTCGATGATTTCGTGGGCCAGGCGGACCAGGGTGCGCTCAATTTCGGAGGCGGACATCAGCTGCGCTTTTTCACGCAGATTGGCTCGGATCGCAGTCTCGGAAGTCATCCCGCGCATGATACGCGCTGGGGCGGGAGGCGGGCAAGGAAGTCCACCCGGCAAACCCGGGCATGCCAGAAAACTTCCGCATTCAGAACAAGGGCCACCTTCCCATGAGGTGGCCCCCTACAATCCTTACCCCGTGGCTGACTTACTGGGGCTTGGTAGGCGTGGCAGGCTTCGGGCTGGCCGTGGTCGGAGCCGCGGGCTTGGCGCTGCTGGCCGCGCCCCCGCCCGGAGTCGGCTTCGCGCCGGCTGCTGGCGGCTTGGCCGTGCCCGCGCTGCTCGGCGGCGCGGGGATACCTGACTGCGTGTTGTACAGGTCCACTACATCCTTGGTGATGTTGGTCGATGGACCCGCCCAGACTACCGGGCTTTGCGGGCTGGAAACATCCAGGATCATGGTGTAGTTGTTCTGCTTGGCGTATTTGTCCACCACGTCCATCAGCTTCACGCCGATGCGCTGCGCCAACTCGTTCTGCTGTGTCTGGTAATCGTTCTGGGCGTCCTCGAACGACCGCTGCAGATTCTTCTGCCGCGTCTCGATGTTCTTGACCAGGGTGTTGCGAGCATCGTCGTTCATCTTGTCGCCCTGAGTGCTGAGCTGCTTCTTCAGGTCGTCGATTTCCTTGTTCAGGTTGGCCAGCTCAGTCTGCTTGGGCTCAAATTTCTTCTGCAGCGACTGAAAATCCCGCTGGCCTTCATTGGTTGCCAGGATCGCGTCCTGAATACTGATCATGCCGATCTTGGTCTGTGGCGCCGGCGTCGCTGCCGGAGAGGCCCCTTGTGCAAAGGCGCTGGCTGACAACAGTAGCAGAGGCAGAAGTACGCGTTGAATATTGCTCTTCATTGGTTGTGTCGTGGACTCCTTGGAAAAACCTTCCCTGGGGACGTCGGGCATTCGGAGACGGAACTTACGTCCGCCAACCACCCTCTGGTTTGTGGGTGTGGAATGACCACGTCATTATAGGTTGCCCGCTTGTCAAGCGTCAAACCGGGAGCCGCTCCGCTCAGTGGGCAAGCCAGTCTAGAACGTTGTGCTCACCGTGAAGCGGAAAGTCTTCTTCGGCTCGCTGATCGTGTAGTTGGGATTCAGGTTGCGCTGCACCAGCTGATAAGTTACGTCTCCCGCGCCCCCGGGGGGAAACATGCTGCGCGTGATGGCGTTAGGCGTTGCCGTGAACTCGTCCAGGCGCAGCGGGTTATAGGCGTAGTAGATGCGGAAGGGCGCGTTGATCACCGGCATGATCACCTGCAGTTCCAGCCCGGTGGACATGCGCGGCGCGTAGTTCGTCCCAGGCGCAATCTTCAACTGCCCGTTGAAATTCAGGTTCGTGCCGCCGGTGCAATTGAAGGTCGGGTCCAGCGCCGGGCAGCCGAAGGCGGTGGAATTCAACGTCGCCAGCTGGGTCTGGTTGATCTGCAGCTGCGACTCGCGTACCACGAAGTTCATGCCGAAATCGGCAAAGGGCGCCAGCGTGACCGGGCCGGCGATAGGGATGCGGTACTCGAGGTTGCTCACAAAGCTGGTATCTCCGCCCGGGAAGATGATCCGGCTTACGGGCAGAGGTACCGAGATGCTGCCGCGCCGCGGATTGTTGGGATCCTTCAGCACGCCGGTGCAGCCCGTGGGGTAGGTCCCAAGGCTGACGCAGGGATCGCTGGGATTCACCAGCGGAATATCCTGCCGTTCCACGAAGAACGCGATTGGCGAAATGGTCCGGATGTCGAAACCGCGCAGGTCGGTGTCGCCACCGAGATAGAAGCGCTCAAAGGGCGGTGCGACTCGTCCCGCGTAGCCAGTGAGGAAGCTGCCCTGCAACCGGAAACCCAAAGCCTGTTTGGCGTCCTGCCTGGGGACTTTCTTCAGCCCGCGCATGGGAATGAATTGCTTGTACTCGACGATTGGCCGTATCGCTGAAACGTTCCCCCCCAAACCCGAGATCTCGCCGCCAATGAAAATGCTCCTGCCGCTCGTCGGATGCATGGGGCTGTTGATCGTGTTCATGGTGAAGCTGGGAATCACCTTGCTGGTGATGATGCCCTTGAGCGCATCCGGTCCGGAGACGTTGCGGAAATTCAGTTCTTGGAAGTACAGACGCGAAAAGTCGCTGAACACCTCGATCGACGACGTGTCGAACGAGTAGGTGAGGGCCACGCGCTTCAGCGACCGCCGCAGCGGGTAGCTGACGGAGGCGGTGAAGCCTGTGCTCGACTGGCTGTAGTTCTGCAGGGTCTGCAGGACACTCTCCGGCAGATTCAGTTTCTGCCCGGAGACTACTTCCGTCTCCTTCGCCTGGTTGAAGTCATAGCGGCGAGTGAACACCGTGAATCCCAGCTGCAGGGGGCGGTCGAACAGATACGGCTCGGTGAAGCCAAACAGGATGTTGCGCTGCCGATTGCCGACCGAAGCTTGCACGCTGAGGGTTTCACCCAGTCCCAGGAAGTTATTGGTCTCATACGTGATTCCCACGAAGGAGCCCGAAAGCCCACTCACGCCGCCGTTGAGACCGATGCTGTTTTTCCCCTTTTCCTTGACCTTCAGCGTGATATCGACCGTGCCGTTCTGATTGTCCTGCTTGATGTCGGAATCCTGCTCCACTTTGAGCGGTTCGAAGTATCCCAGCTGATTCAGACGCAGCAGGCTGAATTCCCAGAGCTTGCTGTTGTAAACATTGCCTTCTTCCAGTGCCAGTTCGCGGCGTATCACCTTGTCGCGCGTGGTGGTGTTGCCCTTAAACTCGATGCGGCGCACGAAATATTGCTTGCCTTCATCCAGGTCGAATTTCAGGTTGATCAGCTTCTTCTCGTCGTCGATGGAAGTGTCGGGCACCGGCGTGAAGTTGATGTAGCCGAGCTCGCCGTACGCGTCGCGCAGGTTCTTGATGCCTTTGCGCATCAGCTCCACGTTAAAGATGTCCCCGTCTTTCATCGGAATCAGCCGGCGCAAGGCGGCGATATTGGTAACCGCCTTGTTGCCGCTGAAGGTAATCGTGCCCAGGTGATAGCGCTCTCCCTCTTCTACCGGCATCGTAATGTCCACCACCTTGCCGCCGCCCTTCTGAATCAGGGGGATGTGGAAACCGCTGGTGTCGCGAATCTGAGTCTTCGGCTCCTGCACCAGCGCCTTGAAATAGCCCTTCTGCTGATATGCGTCGCGCACGCGCTCGGCGTCTTCTTCCAGTTTGCTGGCGTCATAAGTGCGCGAGAACAGATCTTCCAGGAAGATGCTATGTGGGATCCCGATGGGCTTCAGGTTCTTCATCGAGCTGCGCAGGTAGCGCGAGGTCAGATGCTCGTTGCCCTGAAACTTGATGTTGCCGACCTTCACCTTGGGGCCTTCCTTGATCACGAATGTCAATCCCACTGCCGCAGGTGGTATGGGGCGCACCTCGGTGCGTATGGTGGCAAACTGGCGGCCGTGCTCGGCCAGCAACTCCTTCAGCACCACCTCCGCTTTCTTCACCTTGGTGGGATCGTATTGGCTCTCCTGCGTAAGGCTGACCTTGCGCTCCTTAAAGCGGTCGAGCACATCGGATTGCGAAACCGAACTCAAGCCCTCGTACTTGATTTCACGAATGGTGGGCTTTTCCTTGACCCAGACATGGATAATCCAACCCCCTTCCGACGCCTGCTCCCGCTCAAAGCGGATATCTTCGAAGTAGCCGGTATTCCACAGGGAATTGAAATCGCGCTCCAGCGAGCTCTGGTCATAGACGTCGCCCGCCTTGGTATACAACCGGGCGCGGATGGTTTCCTGGGGAATGCGGCGGCTGCCGTGGATGACGACCTCGCGGACCACGTCCTGCTGGGCGCCGGCCAGCTGGGCCGCCAGAACAATGAGGATCGGGATACACCGGGCCAACCAGCGGCTTCTCCGCTCCTGAAAAGCCACCGATGCAAGGCTCAACAATCCGCCTGAGGGCTTGGGAGCGCGAACCGCCGCGCTTGTCTTTTCCTCGCTGGACAGACTTCGGGAGCTAAGAATAGAACCACCCTCTACGGAAGACCCGGGATGACAGAATTTTGAATTATAAAGTCCAGCAGCCTCGCACGCCAAAGAGAACAATCAGAAGGATTAAGCGAGATTTCTTCGGCGCGGCCAGACCTGCCTGCGATTGCAGACTGCACCTGCAGCTCTCGCAAAAATAGTTTTTGTCAGTTGGAATGCCGGCACGCCCTCTGGGGATGCCCCATGCCCAGCGAGTTCTTTATGTGCGTGGTTGGAGGGCTTGCAGATCGAACCGATGGGCGTGCTCGTCGATCGCGGCTTGCACGAGCAGGGCCGCTTCCAACGCCCTCCTTCCGTCCTCCAGCGAGACTTCTGGTTGGGTCCGATGTCGAACAGCCTCCAGAAACGAGTGCAGCTCCGCGCGCAGCGGTTCCTGCTGTTGCACCGTTGGTTTCGACAGGCTGATGCCGGCCTGCGCCAGCACCGCCGCTCCCATGAGCGGCCCTCCGCCCGTCCCCGATCCATATCCCCCGGTCCCGGCGGCTCTCTTCGCCTGCGAATGGCCGAATGCGCTTGCCTGGCTTGGTTGCAGCCCGGCGCCCTTCGAGCCAGAACTGTCCCCTACCGTGAAGGCCAGAACCTCCTGCCGCGTGTAGTCGATCGAAATGTATTGCCGAGGCTGAAAGAAGCGGAGCTTGCGAACTCGCTCCGTACTCACCCGGCTGGCGGTGAAGTTGGCCACGCAGCCCGACTCGAACTCCATCCGCACGTTGGCGATGTCAACCTTGTGGGACAGGATCGGCAGTCCAACCGCCCGTATCTCCCGCACCGGCGAGCGTACGAAAGCCAGCACGATGTCCAGATCGTGAATCATCAGATCGAGCACCACATCCACATCGAGCGAGCGCGGGCTGAAAACGCTAAGCCGGTGCACTTCAAAGAACATGGGCTGCGTCAGCAGCGGGAAGGTGGCGCGCACCGCTGGATTGAATCGCTCTAGGTGACCGACTTGCACCACTCGGCCGGTCTCCCCGGCGATGTGCGCGAGTTCTTCCGCCTGCTTAAGAGATACCGCCAGCGGCTTCTCGATCAGGACATCGATCGAGTTCGACATAAGAGCGCTGGCCACCTCGAGATGATAGGCAGTTGGCGCCGCCACCGAGGCGGCGTCAACCTTCGCATTGCCAAGCATCTCCTCAACTGAGCTGAAGGCCGGCGCCTGATAGGGCTGCGCTACAGCCTTCCCGCGTTCCACGTCTGGGTCCACCACCGCGGCCAGTTCCACCGGATAGCCCGATTGCGACAGTTCGTGATACACGCGGGCGTGATTGCGCCCGAAGGCGCCCGCTCCCACCACCGCCACTCGCAGCTTCTCAGGTTTCATGGATAAGGTTGGATGCGAACCCTCAGCTCACCGCCGGCGAGATTCGCTCCCTAACGTCCGCTGTGCTTCCCGCGTCACCAGCGCTCTGTGCTGCTGGCCTTCTTGAGAAGCGCGATCTGTCCGGCGTGATAAAGATCGTGCTGCACCATCCCATGCAGCATAAACCTGAGGTTGTGCGGCCGATTCGGTACCGGATCGCTCAATCGCGCTGCCGGCAAGGCCAGCGTTGCCTGATAAAGTTCGCGGTGCGCAGACTTCAGATTCTCCAGAGCCCGCTTCCACGCCGCTTCACTGAAGTCTTCCACCGGAGGCCAATCGTCCTCCCCGTGAAGTTCGACGGCTTCCCCGCGCATGCGCCTGGGAATTGCCCGCTTCCATGCCGTCAGGTGATGAACCAGCTCCCATATGCTGTGCGCCCGGTTCACCGGATGTGCCGCGGCGGTGGGCGCATCCACATCCCCGAGCAATTCCATCAGTGCCGGGCCATGCCACGCCTCGCGCTCGAAGGCGCGCTGCATTTGATCCGCAATCCGCTCCACTTCGGTCATACTTCCACGTCTTCCGGCCGGGCGTCGAACACGCCGAACGTCAATCGGCCTGGATCGCTATTCCGGCCAGGTCGGCCGCTCGAATTACCTCGTCCCCATCGATCAACAGGCACTTCCCCGTGTCCAGCGCCAGGCACGTTGCTCCCGCTCTTTTCATCACTTCAATCGTCGTCACCCCCACCACGGGGACGTCGAAGCGCATGTCCTGCTTCGGCTTTGCCACCTTCACCACCACCAGGTTGCGCTCCAGGGTGGAGGCTTCTCCCCCGGGGGTCAACGTGGCCATGATTCTCCCCGCACGCTCGATGGTGGCGTCGGTTCCTTCCATCGCTTCGACCGCGACACAGGCGGCGCCGGCGACCACTACCGTCTGTCCGATATCGTACTGTGCCAGATGCCGTCCCACCGCGCGCCCGTACTCGATGTCGGCGCGCTCGCCCTCCCCCGGCCTGCGTTGGGTGAGCACTCCCGCTTTCGCCAGCAGCGGTTCCAGCAGCTCGGTGGAGTTCACCAGCGTGATTCCCTCGTCGGCCAGCACCCGCGCCACCGCCCCGATCAGCGCGTCGGTATTGCGAGTTCGCAAGCTCAGGAGCAGCTTGGCCAGCCTCCAATCGGGGCGAATGCTGGAAAAAATCTGCTTGTGCTTGACCTGTCCGGCCATCACCGCCCGAACCACGCCCTCCTGTTTAAAGGTGTCGATCAGGCGGGATAGCTCTCCCAGCGACATCCAGTGCACCGCGGCTGCCCCTTGCTGCTCGATCTCCGGAAAAGCCTCTTCCTTGATGGCCGCCACTACCACGTCCATGCCCCGCGCCCGCGCGGCCTCCAGTACCAGGAAGGGGAAGCGACCGTTGCCGGCGATCAGACCCAGCCGTTCCATGCTCTTATTTGATCACGCCGCGCTCGGATGTCTCGATGAAACGGATCAGCATATCCACGTCGTCGCCGCGATCCGGCTCCGTTTTCAGCCGGGCCAGTGCCTGCGAGGTATTCAGCTTGGAAGCCAGCAGGACCTTGTAGGCATGGTGAATCTTACGAATTCTCTCGCGTGAGAAACCCCGTCGCTCCAACCCCACGGAATTCATGCCGAAGGCGTGGACGTCGCGGGCGGCGCTGGTCTTGGAAAATGGCAGCACATCCTGGGTAATCGTAGTTCCGCCGCCGATGTAGGAATGCGCCCCAATGCGCACGAACTGGTGCACCGGGCACAGCGCCCCGACCACCGCCCACTCCTCCACCGTCACATGCCCGGCCAACGTTGCCGCATTCACCAGCATGGCATGATCGCCGATCTGGCAGTCGTGACCTACGTGTGTATAAGCCATGATCAGAACATCGTTGCCGATGCGGGTTACTCCGCCGCCCTTTACCGTTCCCCGATTTATGGTTACGGACTCGCGGATCACGTTGTTGTCGCCCATCTCCAGGCGCGTTGCCTCACCGCGATAGCTGATGTCTTGCGGCTCGATCCCCACCGCCGCAAAGGGGAAGATGCGGTTGTTCCTGCCGACTTGTGTGGGCCCATGAATTACTACATGGGAGATCAGCTCGCAGGATTCCCCCAGCTCGACGCCTGCGCATACAACGCAATACGGCCCGATATGGCATGAGGCCGGGACCTTCGCGCCCGGATCGACAATCGCTGTGGGATGTATGGGCATCGGGTTTAGGGAAGAGCCAATGTCGTCGCTCGCGGCCGGAGCCAATGTTCAGGGCAGGGGATCGAGCTTGCCGTAAAGGTCGCTTGCTGAATTGTGAACATCCGCCGCATCCGAGGCCAGAATTGCTACTCCGCAGCCGCCCTCTCCGGTTCTCGCGGGATCAGGCGGCAGGTCACCACGGCTTCCGCCACCAGCTTGCCATCCACATAGACATCGCCTTGCATCCTCACGGCCAGGGTGCGCCAGGCGAGCACGGTGACCACGATCTTCAACTGGTCGCCGGGAACCACCGGCCGCCGGAAGCGGGCACGCTCAATGCCGGTGAACACCATGAGCTTGCTGTCGCGGTCGGGAATCTCGGTCAGCAGCAGGGCCCCGCCTGCCTGGGCGATGGCTTCCACCATCAGCACCCCGGGCATGATGGGAAACCCAGGAAAGTGTCCGGCAAAGTAGGGCTCGTTGATAGTGACGTTCTTGACCGCGACAATGCGCTGCTTGCGGGTGAGCTCGACCACCCGATCGATCAGCAGAAATGGATAGCGGTGAGGAAGAATTTTCTGGATCTCGTTGACGTCGAGAACGGTCTTCCCTTCACCGGCCTCGCTGGCCGACGGCGCTCCTGCCATGGTGACGGATTCCGAGTCGGACGACATGGTTGAACTCAGTCGCCCTGCGCCGTATGACTTCACCGAGGCTGGCGCAGAGCGCGCGAAACGGGCATTATAGCGAATTCACCATGCGACTTCCCAAGGCGAACTCGCCTGCCTCTTCTGCCAAGCCTGCAAAACGCAGGCCTGCCGCCTTGAAACGGGCAGTCCCCGGGGGGGCGCCTTCCCCAGACCGAAACACCGCCGAAGCCTCGCAAAGGCTTCTGCGCTACCTCGAGAGTCGCCGGCCGGCGATGATCGAAACCATCCGCCACCTGGTCGAGCTCGAATCGCCCAGCCACGAGAAGCAGGCGCTGGATCGCCTGGCCGAGCGGCTGGCAGCTTCCTTCGAGAAGCTGGGCGGAGAAACACATTTTCATCCCGTCGCGCATACCGGCAACCACCTGGAGGTCGCCTTCCGCGCCGCAACGTCGCATGCGCAGAAAGAGCCCTTGCTCTTGCTCGGTCACTTTGACACCGTATGGGAGCTTGGCACGCTGGCCACCATGCCCTTTCGTGTCGCCGAGGAACGCCTCTGGGGCCCCGGCGTGTACGACATGAAGACGGGCATCGCCCACATGATCTTCGCTATCGAGGCGCTTGATGCCTGCGGCTATCCCCTGCCGCGTCGCCTCAGCGTGCTGCTGGTGAGCGACGAGGAGGTGGGCAGCGACAGCTCGCGCGAGTTGACCGAATCCCTGGCACGGAAATGCGGGGCGACCCTGGTCCTCGAACCATCCTCCGGGTTGCGGGGCGCGTTGAAGACGTCCCGCAAGGGGGTGGGCACCTATTACCTCACCGTGCAAGGCAAGGCCGCACACGCCGGCCTCGATTTCGAAAAAGGGGCGAATGCAATCCTGGAGATGTCCCGCCAGCTTGTCGCCATCGCCGGATTTACCGATCTGAAGCGCGGCGTTACGCTCAGTCCCGGCGTGGTGCAGGGAGGAACACGTTCCAACGTGGTTCCCGCGGAGGCTTCTGCAGAGATCGACGTCCGCGTATGCACCATGCGCGACGTTCCTTCCTTGCAGAAGAAGTTCAGCCGTCTGAAGCCATTCAATCCGCGATGTGAGCTCCGGATTGCCGGTGGGGTCAATCGTCCGCCCTTGGAGCGCAGCCGCGAAGTCGTAAAGCTGTTTGCCAGGGCACAGGAGATCGGCCGTGAACTGGGGATGGATCTGGGCGAAGCTGCGGTGGGAGGGGGTTCGGACGGCAACTTCACCGCCGGGATTGGCGTGCCTACCCTGGATGGTCTTGGTGCCGTAGGCGAAGGCGCCCACGCCAGCCACGAGTCGGTCCTGATATCCGAACTAGCCCCGCGGACGGCACTCCTGGCGCGGCTGATCCAGGAAGTCTGAGGGCTCGCTCATCCCCAAATGCCGCTTGCGCAGCGGTTTTGACTCCCGTCACTCAAGAGCCTAGAATCTATCTGAAGCTTCGGTTTTCAGAAGACGGTTTCTCGGGGTTCCGGTACGGGAGACCGACTGGAGATCATTATGATCGGCAAATTGGGTCTGCCTGAGATTCTGGTTATCCTGGCGATTGCCCTGCTCATCTTCGGGCCCGGCCGGCTGTCGGAGCTGGGAAAGGGCCTGGGAGAGGGCATTCGCAATTTCAGGTCATCTCTCAAGGACGGCGAGAGCGGTGCCGAAAAGGCGGAGAAAAAAGAGTAGGACCGCCTTGGGCCGTCTCTTCTGATTGTCCAGTTTTTCTCCACATTCTTGCCCTGTCAGCCAATTTGCAATCGCCCCCAATCTAATGAGCGCTGTCATCACGAGGCCGCCCGGCGGCCGAGGGATCTGCTGTTCCTTCGCCTGGAGTTAACTCGGTGTGGGGCACTATGTGGGCACTAATCGTGCTCTTGCTGACTGCAACTTTCTGACTGCTGAATGCTGACTACCACCTTACCCGCTCACCATTTGCCACTTGCAATCTTCCCTACTCCACGATCGCCAGCACTTCGCCCGCACTGACCGAAGCTCCCTCCGCCGCCAACACCTGCTTTACGACCCCCTGCTTGGGGGACTTCAACTCGTTCTGCATTTTCATAGCTTCGATCACCACCACACCGTGGCCGGCTTCAACCGTGGTCCCGGCCCCCGCGACGATGCGAACGACCTTTCCGGGCATGGGCGCCAGGACCTTCACCGGACCTTCACCGCACCCCGCTGCCGACTTGCGGCTGCGCAAAGAACGCGGATCGTGCAGCTGCACCGCGAAGCGGGCATCCTTTACCCACAGGTGGAGGTCGGTGGGCGTGCGCTCGCGCTTGATCTCGTAGGCAGCGCCATCCATGATCAGCGAGATCACGTTGGGGCGGGCCAGCACCGCATCCACGCAAAACTCCTCGCCATCGAGCTTGCACCTCCACCCGTGCTCGGCGCGCGCCAGCTCGAGCTTGTGCGATTTCCCGTCGACCATGACCTCGTAGGTCACGAGGGGATTCCTCCCATGGCCTCAATTCGTCCGGCCTGCTTCCATTTCGATGAAACCTCCGTGCCGGCCCCGTTGCGTTGTGCCCCCTGGCCCCCGTTCAGCGAGCCGGCAGGATCGAGCACGGCAAACAGTCCGGCGGCAATGGCCGCTATCCTCGCCTTGCCGTTCTCTGGGATGTCGGACTCCTCCCCCCCGTCGTCCCTGTGGCGAGACAGCAGACGATCGAGGAAGCCCGTATCCAACCTACCGGCGCGGAAGTCCGGGTCTCGCAGAATCCGCCGAAAAAGACTGATGTTCGTCTTTATCCCGCCCACAAAATACTCGTAGAGGGCGCGCTCCAGCCGCGACATGGCCTCCTCGCGGTCGAATCCATAACCGATCAGCTTGGCCAGCAGGGGGTCGTAATCGATCGGCACCGTCCAGCCTTCATACATCCCGCTGTCGCGGCGGATCCCTGGGCCCGAAGGCGCCAGCAGCAGCGTGATCGTACCCGGGCTGGGGAAAAAGTTGTTGTCTGGATCTTCCGCATAAATGCGGCACTCGATCGCGTGCCCGCGAACGCTGATGTCCCGCTGCGCCAAAGGCAGCCTTTCTCCCGCGGCAATGCGAATCTGCTGGTGTACCAGATCCAGACCCGTAACCAGCTCCGTGACCGGATGCTCCACTTGCAGGCGCGTGTTCATCTCCAGGAAGTAAAAGTTGCGCTCCTGGTCGACCAGAAACTCCACCGTGCCGGCGTTGGTGTACTGCGCCGCCTGCGCCACCCGCACCGCGATCTCGCCCATCCGCTGCCGCATCTCCGGCGTGACAATGGGCGAGGGCGATTCCTCCAGCACTTTCTGATGCCGCCGCTGCACCGAGCACTCGCGCTCGCCCAGATAAACCGTGTTGCCGTGTTCATCCGCCAGGATCTGCATCTCCACGTGGCGGGGATTTTCGATGAACTTCTCCAGGTACACCTCGCCATCGCTGAAGGAGCGCACGGCTTCGCTGCGGGCGGCCTCAAAAGCGGACTTCAGGTCCTGCGGATGCCTCACCAGGCGCATGCCCTTGCCGCCGCCGCCCGCGGCAGCCTTAAGCATCACTGGATAACCGATCTCGTCTGCCAGTTCGGCAGTCTGCGCAAATTCGAGCCCACGCTTGGATCCCGGCACCATGGGCACACCGGCCTCCGCCATGGCTTGCCGCGCGCGTGTCTTGGAGCCCATCGCCTCCATGGCAGCCGGTGTCGGGCCGATGAATTTCACCCTCGCATCGGCGCACGCCTGGGCGAAGCGCGAGTTCTCGGAGAGAAACCCGTACCCGGGGTGGATCGCCTCCGCGCCGCTGCGCTTGGCCACCTCCAGCAGCTTGGCAATGTTTAGGTAGGATTCCGCTGCGCTGGCTGGACCGATGTGGTAAGCCTCATCTGCCTTGCGAACGTGCAACGATGCGCGGTCCACATCGGAATACACCGCCACCGAGCGGATGCCCATCTCGCGGCAGGCACGGATCACCCGCACGGCAATTTCCCCGCGGTTCGCGATCAGGATCTTGTTAAACATAGGGTGGACGGCACGCTCCGGTGCCGGCTGGCAATCCTCGATTTTACTTCAGCGAACCCTGGGCCACACTTTTCCGGCTTGCACTTTAACAAGCCGCAACCCCGCTGCCTGTGAGGAGGATCACAGGGGATCGTATGGAAACCACGCGGCTCGAGCACCCGGGAACCGGCACGCAGTCATGCAGGGGGCCCGAGCCAGGATATGGCGCATCCAACCACGGCCCAAAATACAAAGACCCCACCCAACTGGGGATGAGGTCGTTCAGCCTGTGAGCATATGCCTACTTCTGCTCGCCCGGACTCATGGTGATGCCGCCAGGCCCGGCCTTCTCCGCCTTTTGCTTCTTGGTGGCCAAGGTCTTGTCCACCCACTCGTCGGCCTTCTTCAGGTCGG
>DATHDM010000233.1:0-6780 GCA_035319065.1 Terriglobales bacterium | reverse complement strand
AGGTTTACCCGCCCCGGAGCCCGGTACACCCTCGGTCGCGTGCCGAATCTCTGCTCGAACTGACTGGCGAGATCCGACGCCCGCTTCATGCCTGGACCGCTGTCCGCTTCCGGCGAGCTCATCGTGGCTTGAAATGGCATCGAGTGTAAGGCATGGCGTCCGCTTCGGCAAAAAAGCGCGTAGTCCAGTGCGCCCTTGCCATCATGTATCATCTAACGCGGTTCGACGACCCTGATCATTGCACTTCCACACCCAAGGACGAGTCGATGAATGCCCGTCACCTGCTCACCAGCCTTGCCTTGCTGTCCTGCCTGATGGCGGTTTCCCATGCTGACGACCAGAATCTCCAGATCGGCGGCCAGCCCGTGGCGATAGCTGCCCGCGCCCGCGCCGGCGACAAGCCGCAGTTCCTCTCCATCGAACTGCTTCCCGGCCGCGGCATGAATACGTTTCAGATCCGCGCCTACCTGCCGGGCAAAGGAGAGGTCGATCTGCTGCAGTCACCCTCGCTCGCCGAAGCCCGGCAGAAGCTCTCCGGCGGACCCGATGACAAGTTCGGCAATGCCGCTTTCGGTCTCGGGGGCGCTTTCCTGGTTCCTTACGCCAACCGCATCCGCGGCAAGCTTTCGCCCGACGGGCAGTCGATCCAGGCAACGATCCTGGGCAAGACTGTTTCCCTGCCTGCGAACTGGAGAGGCAAGAATCCGGGGGCCGAACCCCATTCCATGCATGGGTTGATCCTGGCCTCCCGGATGGACAAATTTTCCTCCACCAAGTCGTCGAAAGGCGGAGTCGTTGCCGGCCTGCTGCACGCGAGCGACTTCGGTGGTCACTGGCTCTCGGCCACCGATGTCAGTTTTAAGATCAAGCTCACGGCCGACGCCATCGATCTGGAGGTGAAGGCGAAGAACGTGGGCAAGGAGACCGAACCCGTGGGCATCGGGTGGCATCCCTGGTTTGCCGTCCTCAGCGGCGACCGCACCCAGGCGCGCCTCCACATCCCCGCGCGGATGCGAGCCGAGGTCAACAACTACGACGACGTTTTTCCGTCGGGAAAGCTCCTGCCCAACGCCGGCACCGACTTCGACTTTACCGCCGCGACCGGCAAGACTCTGGGCAAACAGTATCTCGACGACAATTTCACCGATCTGGAGCGCCCGAACGGCAGCGCCGTCGTTACCCTGGCCGACCCGGCCGCCAGCTACGGACTGCGCATCATCGGACAGTCGCGCGAGATCCGCGCCATCCAGGTGTACGCGCCCCCGGACAAACCCGTGGTCGCCATCGAGCCCCAATTCAACCTGGTGGATCCGTTCAACCCCGCCTGGGGCAACATCGAGGGTGGGATGGTCACGCTCCAGCCCGGCCAGTCGGTGACCTGCCGCGTCCGCCTGGAGCTGTTCACGCCGTAGTCGGACCCGGTGGCGCGGACTGAGAAAGGGCCGATCAGAGGCTGCGCATGGGCCTTCGCCCGACCTGAGCCTGCCCCTACCCGATTCCTTCCTAGAGATGTGAAGAAATTTGCACATTCCTCGGACGCGATTCGAGCCTTCGGCGCCCCCGATTCAGGAGGAATGCAATCTTATTATTTTCAATGACATAGGTTGAAGGCGGAGATCGCCTGATGAGGCCGAGTGGAAAGACAATTGCCTACTGAGTGGTTGGGTCATGAAAGAGGGCTCCTGAATGAAGCAGCTTTGGGTTCTGGTTCTTCTGCTACTGGTTTCCCCCGCCACCTTCGGTACGACTTACAGTTTTCAACCCGTACCGGCCGACATGAATGACATCGACCACCACTTCCTGTACTCGTGGTCCATTTCCGGGTTCAGCCTGGCGGGGCAGAGCATTACCAGTGCCAAGCTGGGGTTCACGAACATTGAGAATTGGAACAGCAATCCCAACATTCTCTACATTCACATGTTCGATAACGCGCTGAACACGCCGAATCCGTCGGCCTCGCCGGCGCCGGTCACTTGCGCGAGCAATACGCAAAACTCCAAGTCGGTGACGACCTGCCAGTACCAGTACGATCTAGGCAGCCCCGATCCGAACATCAACAATTTTGTGGATTACTTCGGGACGAACAATCCCAGCAACTCCCCGGCCAATGCGACCGCGGAGAACCTGTTCAGCGCCAGCACCCTGACTTCGGGGAACACGCTGCTGGGCAGCCCGTCGTTCACCACGACGCCGCAGACCTACTGGCTGACTTTCAATTCCGCTCAGCTGGCTGCGCTGCAGACGTACCTGACCAATGGCGGTGACGTGGCCCTGGGTTTCGATCCGAATTGCCACTTCTTCAACGACGGGGTCGTCCTGAAGATCACCACCGCTCCGATGCCGGAACCGGGAAGCATGCTGCTGCTGGGCAGCGGGCTGTGCGGGCTGGCCGGGGTGGTGCGGCGCAAGCTGCGGAAGTAGTTCCTTTCGACTGGGACGGGGAGCACGGATCCCCGTCCTGGCCTGTTCAGAGTCAAGAAAGAAACCTGTAGTGTGCCTGGACAGCAGGGTCCGCCTTACAGCCAAGCGCGAGATCCCTCGCGTCGGCCAGAGCGTCGTGGTGCTTTACCCTTAGACCATGACACCCACAGCAAAGAGAGTGCTGGAGGCGGTATTCTGGTTCGTCGTGGGTCACGTGAGCTGCGCCGTTCTGCATCACCTGGGCGGATTACACTGACTACCACGCCGCCGGGGAATGCCTTGACGCTCCTTCTCCCGCCAGTTAGCTTAGCTGGCTCCGAGCCTGCCGCATGCGGAAACGACCCCAACTGCGCCTGACCCTCCTCTTCGCCTTGAGCCTGGGACTGTCCACTGTCGCGCACGCGGAAAAGATCGCCGACATTCGTCCTTCCGGGTATGTGATTGACCTCGCTAAGGTGATCGACGCCGAAACCACGCAGCGGGTCGAGGCGCTGTGCACCGAGGTGGAGCAGAAAACGGGAGCCCAGATCGCCGTGGTCACGGTGCGCTCCCTGGAGGGTGAGACCCGCGAGGACTACGCTGTCGATCTGTTCAAACACTTGGGCATCGGGCACAAGGACGATCGCGGAGTGCTGCTGCTACTGGCTCCCCCCGAGCGGCAGTACAAGATCGAGGTCGGCTATGGCTTGGAGCCCATCATTAATGATGCTCGTGCCGGGGACATCGGGCGGGAGATGGTGCCCCTGCTGCGCCAAAACAACTACAGCGGGGCGGTGCTGTTGGCCGTCGGCCGCCTGGCGCAGCTGATTGCCGCCGACAAGGGAGTGAAGCTGGACGGACAGGTGGCGCTGCCCGCCCCCCGCCGCGAACCCCTGCCCTCCATCCCGTGGTGGCTGCCCTGGCTGATTATCCTGATCATCTTTCTAATAGGGCGAGGATTGGGAGGCGGTAGCGGGAGCGGTGGCACTCGCCGCCGCTCCGGGATGGGGGGTCTGTGGTGGGCGGGCGCCTTGGGCGGCATGGGCGGAGGCTGGGGAGGCAGCTCGGGCGGCTACTCGGGCGGGGGCTTCGGAGGATTCGGAGGCGGCTCGAGCGGCGGAGGCGGCGCAGGCGGCTCCTGGTAGCGCCACGGCAGATCGATTGGAGCAGAGCAGATGAGTGCGGCGAATGAAAAACTCGATGAACTGGTCGGGCGGCTGCGCAGCGCGGTGGGCGAGAACCTGGAGTCCGTCGTGCTCTACGGCTCGGCCGCAGGCAGTGACTTCAGCGAAAAATATTCCGACCTCAACCTGCTGTGCATTCTCAAAGATGCAAGCCCCAGTGAGTTAGAGAAGCTGGCGCCGGTGGTGCGCTGGTGGTCGAGAGACCAGGGCCAGCGTCCTCCTCTGTTGCTCACGGCGGAAGAGGTGGAAGCCTCCGCCGACGTTTACGCCATCGAAATGCTCGACATCCAGGCCAGCCATCGTGTGCTCTACGGCCAGAACTCGATCACCAGCATTCAGGTTCCGGTGAATCTGCATCGCGTGGAGGTGGAGCACGAGTTGCGCAACGCCTTGTTGCGCCTGCGGCAACATTATCTGCTTGCCCACGAGGACGAGGCGGAGCTTGAGCGGGTGCTGGCGAAATCGGCTTCCGGCATGGTGACCCTGCTGCGCCACTCCCTGCTCGTGGTGGGTGCGGCCGTGCCGACCTCGAAGCGGGAGGTGATCGAGAGTGCGAGCCGGCAGTTTGGCGTGGATCCAGCGCCCTTCCATGCGGCTCTGGATCTGCGCGAGGATCGCCGGCTCGAATCCGGCATTAGCCAGACTTATCATGGTTATGTCCGTGCCTTGTCCTCGGTAATCCAGCAGATCGACCGAGCCGTGCCCAAAAAACAGTGGCGGAGAGTGGCAGAGAGCTCTCGGCCTTCCCAACCCTGACCGATTCTTTGAGGAAAGCTATGAAGACTTTTCTGATTGTGCTGGTGATTGTGGCCTTGCTGCTGGCGTGGTTCGGCAGCGTGTATGTCAGCCACCGCAATGAGATGGTGCGCAAGCGGGAGGCGGTGAACGCCGCCTGGTCGCAGGTGGACGTCGTTCTGCAACGGCGTGCTGACCTGATCCCTAACCTGGTGGAGACGGTGAAAGGTTACGCCGGGCAGGAGCAGACGGTGTTCCGCGACATCGCCAATGCGCGTTCTGCCCTGTTGGGAGCCCACAACCCGCAAGAGAAGATCGCTGCCAACGGCCAGCTGGATTCTGCTTTGGGCCGCCTGCTGGTGTTGGTGGAAAACTATCCGCAGCTGAAGTCGAATGAAAACTTCATGCGCCTGCAGGATGAGCTGGCGGGCACAGAGAACCGCATTGCCGTCGAGCGCCGCCGCTACAACGAGACGCTGCAGGACTACAACACCTACATCGGGCTGTTTCCCAACAACATTGTTGCCAGCCTCAGCGGTTTCACTCGCAACGATGCGTACTTCAAGGCGGACGAAGGTTCGCGGCAGGCGCCGAGAGTGTCGTTCCCAGGAGCGGCGCCGCAGACGCAGACCCCCGCTCCGGCTACGCGCTGAAGAGGAGGGCAGGGAAGAGCTTCACATCCGGCCTGAGCGCCGGCGGGAGTCATGACTCCCTCGCCGCGCCGGAGCTCTCTGCAGATTTCGAAAACGAATTTCAACAACCAGGTTGAAAAGCCTGTGGGAAAGATGTCGATCCGCGGTCCAACGGGCGCATCACCAAGCAGCTACACAGAATGCCCTAAGAGAGGACACGTTCCCGCCGAGCAGGCGCGGTGCCGCGCGGTCCCACGCCGTCAGCCGGACGCGATCAGCGGCGAATGCTGAACACCGCGCGACAACCGCGATCCACCCAGACGCCGTTACCATCCGTTCCCCAGCTTTGCCCCTGCACGCAAGGCGAATTGCTGATCTGCCGCTTCAGGTTGATGGAGCGATAGGGTCCGGTCTGGCAGTACTGCCGGTTCCCGCCATCCGAGGAGCAAGTGATCTCGTTGTTGTAGCCGCCGCCAGGATATCCGGGATAGCCACCACCGCCGCTCGTCACCCTGAACTCCGCGCGGCAGCCACGATCCACCCAGATCCCCCGCGAATCGTATCCCCAGGAGTAACCCTGGGTGCAGGGCGAGCCGCTGATCTGGCGCACCAGTTGCACTCCGCCGGAAGCATTGGCCGGACAGTACTGGCGATTGCCACTGTCCGAGGAGCAGGTGATCGTCTGACCGTAGCCGCCTCCAGGGTATCCGCCACCTCCACCCCCACCGCCGGTTGTGAACTCAGCGCGGCAACCGCGATCGACCCAAATGCCGTTGCGATCCCATCCCCAGGTAGAGCCCTCGATGCAGGGGGAGCCGCTGATCTGACGCGTGAGCCGCACCCCGCCGTGGGTGTTAGCGGGACAGTACTGGCGGCCTCCATCATCGGACGAGCACTTAAGGGCTATCCCCGACCCGCCGCCGCCCGGATAGTATCCCCCGCCCACAGTGAACTCGGCGCGGCAGCCGCGATCCACCCAGATCCCCCGCGAGTCGTATCCCCAGGAGTAACCCTGGGTGCAGGGCGAGCCGCTGACCTGTCGCGACAGTTGCACGCCGCCGCGCGTGTCCGCTGAGCAGTAGTGGCGCCTCCCATCGTCTGAGGAGCACCTGATCGTTTGAGCGGCGGCAGAACTGGGGAGGGCGGACAAGGCAAGAAGCCCGACGAACCCGAACATCGTAAGGCGTGTCTTCATGGCGATGCTCCAGTTGAGCTGGTTTGCTTTGAATCGATCTGGGGATCAAGTGCGCAGGATAGTTTACGGGCGAAAGCCGCGGGATGGCGAGCCATTTTCCAACCGGGCGAGCAGGTTGTGGGCCAACCTTCATTTAGCCCGGTGCAAATATTTCTTCGAAATTTGAATTCGGATTGCGCGCTTGAAGGCGGGATGCGCCCCCATGCTCGCACTCCTGGTGGACTAAGTCTTCCTGCCGTCGTTCGCGGTGGCTGTTTCCTCACCTTTTGAGGACCCTCCTGACGGCTGGCTCTCTCTGAGCGCGTCGCGGAAGCCCTTGATGCCGTCCCCGAGGCCCTTGCCCAACTCTGGCAGCTTCTTGGGGCCAAACACCAGCACCGCAATAAAGAGGATGACCAGCAGATGCATGGGCTGAAGCAGGCCTTCAAACACGAATTTCCCCCTTGAAGATCTCAATGCTTACCAAGTGCTAACCCGCTGGCAAGCAATTTGTTCCCCCTGTCGCAGCCGATTTATTCCCACTCCCTTCGCCCTGCAACAGCAATGTTCCTATGCCACGGGAAGCGTGAACCAGAATACTGATCCCCGCCCAAGCTGGCTGGTCAAACCGATGGTTCCTCCATGCAGTTCCACT
>DATHDM010000232.1:0-4342 GCA_035319065.1 Terriglobales bacterium | reverse complement strand
GCGTTTGCCCGGGCGCGGGTCGCGGTGAAGAAGGACGGCAGCATCGTGGCCTGGGATTCCAGGTCGTGGGGAACGGGAGGGCCGGGCGGCGGAGGCATGCCACCGATCCCCTACGTCTTCACCAAGATCCCCAACGTGCGCACCCAGCACACGGCGATTGCCACCAACATCGGACCCTCGCGAGCCTGGCGCGCACCCAATCACCCGCAAGCCGCGGTGCTCACCCTGTGTGCGCTGGACGACGCGGCGGCGCGAATCGGCATGGATCCGCTGGACTTCTTTCTGAAGAACCTTGACCTGACGGTGCGGGCCAACGTGTACCGCGAAGAGTTGCTGAAGGCGGATGAGCTGATGGGCTGGAAGCAGCGCTGGCATCCGCGGGGAGACAAGGCTGCGGGCCCGCTGAAGCAGGGATTGGGGCTCTCGATCCACACCTGGGGAGGGCGCGGCCACGCCAGCGATTGCGATCTGTCGATCTATCCCGACGGCTCGGTGGATATCAAGATGGGCACGCAGGATCTCGGCACGGGGACGCGCACGGCGATCCTGATGGTGGCTGGGGAGACGCTGGGGCTGGGGATCGAGGCCATCAAGCTGTACATCGGCGACACGAACTATCCCAAGTCCGGCGGCTCGGGCGGCAGCACCACGATCGGGGGGGTCAGTTCCTCCACGCGGCGCGCGGCGGTGGATGCGCTCGACCAGGTGTTCGCCAAGGTCGCTCCCGCGCTCAACGCGAAGCCGGAAGAACTGGAAGCGAAGGCGGGAACAATCCGCGTGGCCGGGGATCCGCAGCGCAGTCTGAGCTGGAAACAAGCCTGCGCCAAGATCGGGGCGACGCCGATTACGGCTCACGGGCACAACGATTCCACTCCTGCCAAGAACAAGCCCGACCTGACCAACAGCGGCGTGGGCGGAGCGCAGATGGCGGACGTGACCGTGGATACGGAAACCGGCATCGTGCGCGTGAACAAGATGGTGGCAGTGCAGGACTGCGGGCTGGTGATCAGCCTGAAGACGGCGGAGAGCCAGTGCTATGGAGCGCTGATCATGGGGATCGCGTATTCGTTGTACGAGCAGAAGATCACGGATCCCACCAGCGGCCAGATGCTGAATGCCAACATGGAGTTCTACCGGCTGGCGGGGATCGGGGACATTGGGGAACTGGTGGTGCACATGATGAGCGGTCCCGGCTACGACGAGCGGGGCGTGATCGGGTTGGGAGAGCCGCCGGTGATCTCGCCGGGCGCGGCCATCTCCAATGCGGTGGCCAATGCAATTGGGGTGCGAGTGCCTTCGCTGCCGCTGACGCCGGATCGCGTCCTGGCGGCGCTGGGAAGCGCGAAAGGAGGCGCCTGATGCGAACGTTCGAATACACCTCTCCCACCACCAAGGAGCAGGCGGTGCAACTGCTGGGAACGAGTTGGTCGCAGGCGGAAGCCATGGCCGGCGGCACCGATCTGCTGGGGCTGATGAAGGACGATGTGCTTTCGCCCAAGCGGGTGGTGAATCTGAAGGCCATCCAGGGGATGGACGCGATCGTGTATTCGCCGAAAGCGGGGTTGAAGGTGGGAGCGCTGGTCAAGATGCAGGCGTTCGCCGACAACGTAGAGGTGCGGAAGCATTATCTCGACCTGGCAGTCGCGGCCGACGAGGCGGCCAGCCCGCAGATCCGCAATATGGCGACCATGGGCGGGAATTTGTGTCAGCGCCCGCGGTGCTGGTATTTCCGCGGCGGCTTCGGCCTGCTGGGGCAGAACGCGAACGGCAAATCGCTGGTGGAGGCTGGGGACAGCCGCTATCACGCGATTCTGGGCAACGAGGGAGCGGCCAAGTTTGTGAGTCCGTCCACCCTGGCGCCGGTATTGATTGCATGGGGCGCGCGCGTTCGGATCTTCGGGCCGCAGGGGTTCCGCGAACTGCCGCTGGAGAAGTTCTACGTGATTCCGAAAGCGGCAGGCGAGCGGGAACACGATCTGCGCCCCAACGAGATCGTGAGCGAGATCGTGATTCCGCCTGCCGGCGGCACGGTGAAGAGCGCTCATTACGAAGTGCGGCAGAAGCAGGCGTTCGACTGGCCGCTGGCGCTGGCCGCGGTGGTGATGAAGATGAACGGCGACCGGGTGCAGTCGGCGCGGGTGGTGCTGGGAGCGGTGGCGCCGGTCCCCTGGATCTCCACGGAGGCGGCGCAGGCGCTGAGCGGCAAAAAGATTGATGCGGCGGCGGCCAATGCGGCGGGCGTGGCGGCGGTGCGCAATGCGCGCCCCCTGCCCAATAATGCATACAAGATCCAGTTGACGCGGGTGGCGGTGAGGCGCGCCGTGCTGGAGGCAGAGAAGGGAGGCCGGGGATGAAATTCGAAATCGATCCAAGGTTCGATACTTCGTCGCCTGATCTGTGTCCGGGGCTGCGCTGGAAGGGTCAGTTCGTGCTGGCCGAGCACGATCCCACGGTGCAGCCGAGCAACGATGGACTGTTCTGGTGCGAATACACGCAGACGTGCATCGGACCGGACGGCCACCTGGCGGAGCCGGGGGAGTGCAAGTGCACCAGCCGGTCGTGCCATAGCACGGGCCGATGCGGGTGAGAGCCGCGGTCAACGATCAGCAATCAGTGCGGAGCGGGCTTTGGCCGGTCAACGTCCGGCTGAAACCATGTGCAGCCGAAGGCTATTGGCGGGCATCGGAATATAGGAGAATAGGAAGCCAGACCAAGTTCGGGGTGAGGAGTATTGCCGTGCAGAGACTTTTGGTGGCGGTGGTCGCGAGCGTTTTATTGGCGGGGGTGTCCGCGGGGCAGCAGATTTCCGGCGACTATCTGGAAACGCGCAGCGCCGATGTTTATACCGGGCAGTGCTTCGCCAACGGCGAAGTGGGATTGACGGGGAACGAGGCGATTCTGGCCTGGCGGGTGGAACGGGGAAGCTGGAACGGCACGCGAGTGGACGGCTTGAGCGTGGTCACAGCGGTCCGGGCGCAGGCCACGCTGGGCGATCCCTACGGCCAGCCCTATCCGGCGAAAGCGGTGATCATCGTGGACGATCAGGCGACGGCGCCGCAGCAGGCTGCGCTGATAGCCTTCGCGCAGAGCATGAGCGGGAGGCTGGCGGACAACGTCGAGCGGGTGATCGTGGCGCCGGTGGCGTTCGAGGTGGCGCGCCAGCAGGCCCATTCGACGGCGGCCCTGCTGCGCGCGGGGAACTTCGCGACCGTACAGACACGGCCGCTGAACGATCACGATCACATTTGCGGCAACGAAGTGACCTTCTATCCGCCTCTGACCGAGACCAGTCACGCCATGGCGGCGGTGGCGGTGCGCGATGAGTACAAGGGGCCCGGCCTGGGTGAGACCTGGTCGGTGAGCGACAAGCGCAGCGCGTTTGTGGGAACGTTTGCCCGCTAGGGTGCACGGCGCCGCGCTGGGCGGTTTGCCGGAGGAATGCGTCGCTTGCCGGGTGAACGGTATGAGCGCACACCGCACTGCCAAAACCTTGCCCGATCCAATCCTGCTGCCTTAGGCGGCGGTTCTCCCGCGCTCACTGCTTTGCTGCGCCGCGGAGCGGGAGTCGCCTCTTGCGGCATCGCGATAAATGTCGTGGAGGTTGTTACCACCGTCGTCGAAGACCCGCCAGAAGAAGAACAGCAGCGACCAGCCGCCGACCCAGAGGGCTGCGGCGAAGACGGATAGAGCAACGAACAAAACTTCATAGTACATAGAGGATTCCTGCGCCGGGACTCGAGGGGTGGAGTGCGGCTATGGGCTGGTGCCATAAGCACTCATGGAGGCACACAACGCGGGGCGGAGAGGGAGGCCGCCCGGCTGAGGTGGAGGCCAGCGATGCGTGCCTGCTGCTTGACACGTCAAGGACGTGATCCATAGCCGCGCTCCTGCAACGCGGGCAGCGTTGTTAACCCAATAGTGAGCAACTTAAGCACCAAAGCAAAAACGCGGGCATCTGCAGCGAAAATGGACACAAAGTGGTTTGAAGCGTCGCCATGTGCGGATCAACGTCGAGTGACTGTCGAGCGATTGACATAAGCGGACGCAGACAGCGGCAGCGCGGGGGAGGAGAAGAGCGAGTGCAGGGAAGGATTGAGCGCCACGGTTGTAAGGGCGGAGTAAATACGAAGGAAGGAACGGCTACTGCTGTTGCTGCTGGATGGGCTGCTGGGGCCGCTCGGAAGCGTCGGGCGGTTCCGCCGGGCGGGCGGCGGGCTCGCTGAGTTGCTCACGGCCCTCGGGATCAAGCGCGGGACAGACGCGGACATCCACGGAGAGCCGCTGCCCGGAGTGACCCTTGTAGACGCCGCGAACGGGAGCCACGTCGCCATAGTCGCGGCCG
>DATHDM010000231.1:0-3920 GCA_035319065.1 Terriglobales bacterium | reverse complement strand
GGGGCGGCTGGCGACATTCCGTGGCAATTTTAACTGAACTCGAAGCCAACCACGAAGGACGCGGAGCGGGGCCTGACTACAAGGCTGGGCGGAGGTCAGAAGGAATGGGGAGCGGGATCGGAGCGGAAGAGCGAGCGCTCGGCGCCGCGGAACAGGGCGCGCAGCGACCGGATCACGAAGTGAATGGCGAAGGCAATGAGGATGAGCAGGGCGGCGACGATGGCGAGGGTCCAGTAGGGGTGCGCGCCAGCAAACCAGGTGAGAAAGATGGCCAGGACATCTTCTCCGGCGCTCAGGCCGATGTTGGAGAGGGGCTCGGGCGAGGGGGTCACGGCGGCGCGGACGGCGATCTTGCCGCCATGCGCAGCCAGGGCAATCAGACTGGCGGCCAGGGCACTGATCAGCTGCAGCTGGGGCGAGAGCTGACTGGTGGCCGCAAAGGCGATCAGGGCGGCGACGGGCACGCGGACGAAGGTCTGCAAAGCGTTCCACAGCAGGTCGAAGGCGGGGATTTTGTCGGCCACGAACTCGATCAGGAACATGACCCCGGCGATGCCGATCACCCACCAGCTATCCAGAATGTGCAGGGAGGGAGGCAGGGCGATCCAGCCGGCGTGGGAGAGCAGTCCCAGGGCGGCCACGGTGGCATACACGTTCAGCCCGGCGGCGAAGCTGGTGGCCGCGATCAGGGCAGCGAGCTGGTTTCCGGAGAGGTGCATGGGCGCAGCCTGCCCGCAGGATCATTAGTTTGGCAGGCGGGAGAAACATTGCAACTGTTTTCGCACGGCGAAAAGCCGGCAAAAGATGCTTGGCGAAAGAAAGAGGACCGGCGGGCGAGCCCGACGGTCCTCTGTGTTCCGGCGATCCAGTCCCGCTTACAGGGCGGATTCGATCTCGAATCCCCAGGCCTCCAGTAGCGGCTCGGGGATGTACTTGGAATTGCGGTTCTTGCGCGCCCACTCCCGCAGGCGCGTAGAACGGATGTACTGATCGGGAGTGAGCTTGAACTCCCGCACAATCTGTTCGAACTCAGTTACGGTGGGGACAATGGGGCCAATCGGCTCGGGCTTGCCCCAGTTGGGATTTCCGCGTCGCTTTGCCATGATAAGTTCGTCCTGCCTCGCCTTAGGTAGATAGAAATGATGGGAACCAGAACTAGTTGGTTTGATTCACCGGGCCGGTTCCTGGATTCACGGAGTGGCCTTAACTGATGTTGGTTCTGAGGGTTACCTGAATCGCCAGAGACCACAATGAAAACTCCCGATGATAAGGGGTGTTGCGGGAGCCGTCAACCCCTTAGGCGCTGAAAATTTCCACAGGGAGAGCATTCCGGGAGACTTCCAAGCAGGTAGAAAACGAGACCCGATAGGATACTGAGCAGGCCTGTTTTCAGCGGCTTAGGTTGAGAAGCGTCTGCAAATTATTGATTCCTCGCTAGTTAATCTAAAGATATTGAAAATAAAGGCTTACGGAGATGGACTGCCAGGCCGTCACTGTGGGAGGCCAAGGCGCTGCATCATGGCAGTGTATCGGGGGTCAGAGCGGATGTCGTCGAACACCGGGTAGCGGATGAATTCGCCAAGCTGAAAATCCTGCTCTGCGACAGCGGCATTGAGCCATTCGAAAGTCCTTTCGCGATCCCCGGCTACGGCGTAGCCGCTGGCAATGTAGGAGGCAGGCCAATAGCCTGAGGCCTGGCGGCGAGCGAGGATAGAAGCGGCCATCATTTCTCCGAGAGCCTTACGGCTGGTTCCGTTGTTGACTGCCTTCGGGTCGAATTGCTTCCATGCCCGGAAGCCCTCATCAACTTTGTCCCAGGCGGCGTACAGCAGGGTGCTTTTGAGGTAGACGGGCCCGAAAGAGGGCGCAATCTCCGCCGCCCTTTGGAACTGGGCGAGTGATTCCGGATAGCGGTGGGCGGCCATTAGCGTCGCCGCATAGTTCACATTCATGATGGGAGAAAGCGGGTCGAGGGCCAAAGCAGTGCGAAACTCCTGCAAAGCTTCGTCAAAGCGCTTCTGCGGCATCAGGCAGGTGAAGGCGTAGAGATAGCGGGCGGCAGCGTTGTTGGGATTCAGCTGCAGAGCGCGGAGATATTCGGGAGCCCCCTCGCCGGGCTTGATATTCGAGACGACGTTGGCCATGGCGGCGTGCGCTTCCGATGAGGAAGGGTCGAGGGCAATGGCTTTGTGGGCCGCCATTTCGCCGTCCCGCATGGCCTGACGAGGGGTGATCGAGCCGTATCCTGGGGCGACGGCGTAGGCATCGGCGAGACCTGCGTAGGCGAGTGCGAAGTTAGGATCGGCGGCCACGGCCTGCTGAAAGTATTCAATGCTTCTGGGAATGTTATCGCCGCGCAAACTCCAGAAATAGCGCCCTTTGAGATACAACTGGTAGGCCGCAGAGTTGGTGGTTGCGGGCGTGACCATCTTCTGCTGCTGGGCTTCGCTCGCGCCCCCCTGCAGACGTTTCATGAGGTCGCCGAGGATAGGTGCAGATGTTGGGGTGATTCAGGGCGGAGGCGGCGCGAGCTTCGCGGCGGAAGCGTTCGAGAGCCTGTGGATCTTGGGCGACGTCGTCGGGAAGGAATTTGAGAGCGACGAAGCGGCCGAGGGATATGTCTTCGGCTTTATAGACCACACCCATTCCGCCACCGCCCAGCTTCTCGAGGATGCGGTAGTGCGATATGGTCTGGCCGATCATGGGGCGGGGAGACGGATGCAATGGTAGGGGCGAGAGGGAAGTGGGTCAACAGAGTAAAACCTGTAAGATTCGCGTTCCAGCCCCCGTCTGACTCTCAAGAGGAGGACACATGACCTCGCTCAGCAAGAACGCCCGAATCGCAGGCTTGCTCTATCTAACGCTGTTAGGCGCTCCCTTGCGGCTCATCTACATTCCCAACCGTCTGTTCGTGACTGGGAACCCGAGCGCAACGGCCAGCAACATCGCTGCGCACGAGATGCTGTTCCGCTGCGGCATCCTCGCCGACCTGTTCACGGGGGTCATGTCGCTCTTTCTCATGCTGGCCCTTTACCGGTTGCTGAAGGGCGTGAACGAGGGCCTGGCTGTGGTGATGGTGATCCTGGGAAGCCTGATGTCTACTCCTATCTACTTCGTCAACACGCTGAACGACGCTGCCGCTCTGCTGTGCGCGCGTGGCACCAATTTCTTGTCGGTTTTCGACAGCCTCAGCGCGACGCGCTCGTCGTGCTTTTCCTCCGTCTGCATGGCCAGGGCGTGCTGGCTAACCAGGTCTTTTGGGGCTTGTGGCTGTTTCCGTTCGGCATGCTGGTATATCGGTCGCGCTTTCTTCCCCGCGTACTGGGCATCTGGCTGATGGTCAACTGCTTCGCATACCTGGCCTTGAGCTTTACGGGCTTGCTGCTCCCGCAATATGAAGCCAGGGTCTGGAACATCGTGTTCCCCCTGTTGTTCGGAGAGCTGGCGATCATGCTGTGGCTGTTGATCAGAGGCGCAAAGCCGAGACCATCGGTGGTCCCAGCTCCATCGTCGGCTGCGGGGTAGCGTCTGACCCCACCCTTACGCCCCACAGCAGGGCTAGAGGGTGGGGCACGCGACACTTCTAGACGTCATCGACTGAACTGGCCTGCTGGCCCTGGGCGAAGAGGCCGCTGACCTTGTAGCCGGCGCGCTCGGCGGCGAGGAGCCGGGAGTGGATTTCCTGTTCCAGCTCGCGCACAGGGTGGGGATCTGGGGCCGGCTGAGCGGCGATATCGAGCAGTGAACGCAACGCCATCCACCACAACAGGCGCTCGAAGGATTCCTTGCCGAAATAGCGCACGCCTTCGTATTCGTGAACGCCGATGAGCCAGGCGACGTCGGGGTCATGGAGCCAACTGTAGGGCGCGGCCGGGCGTCCGGGGGTGACACGGGCTCCCGGCGCCCACTGGGCGTGGGCA
>DATHDM010000230.1:0-9729 GCA_035319065.1 Terriglobales bacterium | reverse complement strand
CCAAGCCAATACTCCCATATGCATAGGAATGCACAAACAGGCTCACCCTTGCAGGCAAAATGGGATCCCAGTTGCCCATGAAGAGATTGATTCCCCTTGACAATGGCTCCTTTTACGCGCATCGCAAATCGGGCCGCGTTTTTCAGCGGCTTGTCTCGGAATTGTCAAACCTTAGTAACTTCCCGCTCTGATGCGATGCTTTGCGCATGCGCGCTGAGTCTAACCAGATGAACACAGGGTCGGACTCCTGCTTGAGAGCGCTTGCCGGGCCGACCAAATCACTCAGGCAAAATCGTTCAGCCCGGAGGAAAAAATGCAACTTCTTAACCGAGTTCTGTTTGCGATGGGGTTGCTGATGCTGTTGGCAGCCGGCGCCTTTGCTCAGGACCGAGTTATCGCGAACGTTCCTTTCAGCTTCACCGCTAACAACCACGAATTTACGGGTGGAACGTACTCAATATCGCATCTGGCCGATGACCTCAAAATACTGGCCATCCGCAACAATGCGAGCAATGAAACCATCCTCGTCCATACTTTTGCCGGGGATCCTACGGGCGACGCCAAGCTGACTTTCCACCGCTATGGCGAGACCTACTTCCTGGTTTCTGTCTCCACGCCCGACGCGGTCCACGAGTTGGCGCGCTCCAAGGCAGAGAACCGGCTGCGGGCCGCGAATCCTGGCGCCGAAACTGTCGTTGCAGCGTTGGGTCAATAATGATTGCGCTTGCCGAGGCGTTTGGCTGAGTCATGGCCCAAGCGCCTCGGTAAATGTTCTTGAGCCTCCCAAGTGGAACCGCGACCTGCCGCGACTGACAAATCTCAGCGATCAGAATGGAGCGAAGCAGGAGAATGCCACGCGCCCTTCTTGAACTCAGGTTGCGGCGGAGCTTCTCTGCAAACTCAGGATGCGTGCTTGGGCGAGGTCTTCTCCAGAAGGTCGATCAGTGGCTTGCCCGCATCGGGCGTCTGGACCTTGCCCTCGCGTACGATTTCCTTGGCGCTGAGGTCCTTCCCGTAGAGGGCCTTGTTGGCACCATCGTCGGATCGCATAGTTGACCCATCCAGCGAGATACCGCCAAATATGCCGCGCGCGCGTGACCAGGACAGAATCTCAGCCTTCATCACTATGTCCGTCTCCGCAGAGGTGGTTCGCCCCACGGGACCTGCGGCTGCTGAAGCGTCGGCTCCCAACTTGACTTTGCTGGACATCACGGAGGCAGCACCCCTCTCATTCATGACGAGCAGCACGAAGTCAGTGGCTTCGCCGCCGATCTGCAGGCCGAAGCTGCCACCTTCTAGAGCGAACATGGCAGGCGCACTCCATGGACCTCTGAAGTCTTCTCCGGTCCGACAGGTAATCACGCCCCGTCCATAGCTGGCGCCTACGATAAAGGCGGCTTTCATCACCGACGGGTACACAACAACGCACTCGGCCTTATTCAGGAGGTCGAGGGGGATACCCTTGTCTGGCATGCCCAGGATTTCCTTCAACACCGTATAAGACTCTTTCAGACGATCGTCTTCTTTTTTCTGAGCAAGAGACGAGAGCACAATGAGAAGACAGAGGGGAATTAGCGCACTCTTTCTCATGGGAGGTTTCCTGTGTTGTGGGTACAGCCAGTTCAGTTTCCCTGATCGACCAGCCCTCGAGTGATGGGCGAGTTCGATCGCAAGGGCAGGGTGCAGAATCAGGACCAGCATCCTATCATGTTCCGTACCACGGAATGGCGCCCGTTCCCTAATGTCGGTTGCCGCATTGGAGGCGACTTGGACGGCGCCTGCGGGAAATTCCACTCAGCCGCCGAAGGAGTCAAGAGCGGTTCGCTGAGATACTCGGCCGCTCCCCGACGGTCTCATCTACATCGAGGCCACGAAAGAACTGTGGGTCACCAGCGAGGCTCCACCAATCGGCATCTCTCCTGTTGACCGTTCCATCAAGATTTTTTCTGCTTCGCAGCCGACCCATTTGATTCCAGCGGGCAAGATTCCGCTAACTGGCTCCGCAGAGGGTTATGGCGTAGACAATGAACATGGTTTTTTCTATACGAACCTCGAAGAGATGGGTCAAACTGTGGCCGTCGAACGTTCAGAAGCGGGCGGTTGTATCTAACTGGCATTCCTGCGATGGCCCCAGCGGAGTAGCAGTAGATAGCAAGCATGGCTTCGTCTTCGTTGCGTGCAGTGATCATGTGATTGTGTTGGACACGGCACACGATGGACGACCAGTTGGATCAATCCCGACCGGAGCTGGCGTTGATAACGTTGACTACGTAGAAGACGCCGGATTGCTTTACGCCGCAGCGGCCGATGCAGCTCAGTTGACTATTGCTCGTATTGACAACGAAGGAAAACCCACTTCTTTGGCCGTAGTACCGACCACAAAGGGCGCACGCAGCGTCGTTGCCGGTCCCAATGGCAGCGCATATCTGATAGATCCGCCTGAAGGGTTGCTATAATTCAAGTCGATTCTCGTGATGCCTGACGCGGATAGATTCTAGCTAAACATCCTTTAGTTGGTTCTCGTCCATCCCGAAGTAGTGGCCTAACTCGTGCATGACCGTCAGACGGATTTGTTTGCGGACTTCGGCCTCGCTGGAGCAGACTGCCTCGATATTCTTCTGATAAAGCACGATGTAATCGGGTCCCGTCGTCAGGTCAAACGTGCTCTTCTTCGTTGTGGGCACGCCGTGGAAGAGACCTAGAAGTAGCCGCCCTTGTTGCCCCGGCTGCGCTGATGATTGGTTTGGCGGCATATCCTCCACAAGAACAGCAACGTTACGGATACGACTGCGAAATTCTTTGGGGAGCGAGTCTAATGTCTCCTCAACTACCTTGACGAAGTGTTCGCGCTTCATCCTTCACCCCTAACACAGGCGGCCGGGAAGGAGGGAAAAGAAAGCCTTCGACGAAGAGTCGGCACTGCGGTCTGTAAAACCCTGTCAAATACCTAATTCGCCTCAACTGACGGCTTGGGACCGGTTTGTTTGTGTTCTGTTCGGACAAGTTAGGAGTTTACATTCACCTGGTGGCTTGCATCGTAGTGCTGTTGCAGCAAGTCTGCCCGAAAATCGCCGTTGAGGTCGCGCCATACGGAGTGGATGTGGTTAGCATCATCCTGCGTATCGTCTAACTCGATCAGGAAAGAGGACGTCTGGACGCGGTAGTAGTGCGGATCGCCGTGGTTGATGCCCCCCGACCAAGCAAAGTAGACATTCCGCCCTGAGTCGTTTAACTGCTTGATCCGGTCTTCGGCCATCTCGCCGGGCACGTTGCGAGCGTATTCTTCCATGAGGGCCATTAGTGCGTCGAACTGCTTACCATTCATCCTTGAAGCGGAAAGGCCAGACGGCTGTCCCTCGAGAGCCGCTTTGCGACTGGCTGCGGTCAGGATTTCCTTGTAAGCGGTGGGGTCCACGATTGCGACCTTCCGCTGCTGTTCGTCGAGCATATGGATCAGCTCGATGCCGAGGTCGTCTTCTCCAGCTAGCGTGCGCAGACCCTTTCGCGGTCCCTGCAGCACCTCCGCGGGATTGGAACCGAAGAAGCTGGGGCCGTCGATAACCCTGCCATTGATAATCGAGTAGTTCTGGCTGAGATGGTGGCCCTCGACGCGATAGCCCCATTTACCGCTGATGGAGGGAGTGCCGAATATTGAGAAATAGTATTTCTCCGGGTTACGACGTTCGCCGCTGTCCTTCTCCATAATCTTGAGCACGTCTTCGAGGCTCATGATCGTCACCGCTTTGATGTAGCCTGTCTGGCTCAGTCCGGCCGCCAGCAGTGCGCTAGCGAGGTGCTTCTGATACTGCGTCATCTCACGTAGCGGCAGGCCCCTGCGCTCTTTGGGAATGTAATGCCAGTTCATGCGCTCGTCGCTATCGAAGGGGAACATCGCTCTGCCACGCTGATTGTCATCCAGCCCGGCGAGAAAGCGGTTTGCACACTCGGTCATGAGCAATGCCGCATTTGTGCGATGGGGATGAATCTGGTCTGCGTGGCTATGGCCCCAGATAAGAAGACCGACTCCAATGAGGCCGCCCGAGGAACTGAGGAACGAGCGGCGCTGCATGCACATAATTTCCTCCGTATAGCCGGGAGGCTGATATGTCGTTTGAAATCGGCAGATGGTATTCACCCAATCGGCCGGTGTCAACATTGCCTTCGGGAAAGAAAATCAAGGGAAGAACCCATGGCCGTTTGGGCTTTCAGTCTGCCTCTTGTCCAATCCTATGGACGTCGCCTACCTCCAAAATGAAAGGGCTGGAAAGGACCAATGATTAGCCGCTTGGGACGATCCGTGATGTCGAGCATAATTCAGAGCAATCAAGAGGATGAGGAACAACTTCACCCTCGACCAGATTGGAGAAGCGTGTACTATCCTCGCATCGCCTGTCAGGCAGCCATACCGATGGGTTCAATGCGCCAACGCAACGCGGACAAGGGCTAGCTCAGATGCTCGAAACATATCGACATATTTATCTGGATTTCAATGCCAGTACTCCTGTCGCTCCCGAAGTCATCGATGCGATGAAAAACGTTCTTGAAAAGCCATATGGTAATCCATCGAGTAGCCATTGGGCCGGCCACTCGGCAAAGGAGGCGGTTGACTAAGCTCGCATGCAGGTTGCTGAGCTACTCGGCTGCAGAGGAAGTGAAATCGTATTCACGAGTGGTGGAAGTGAAGCCAACAATCACGCTCTTAACGGGGTGTTCTTCGCAAGGGGAAGAGCGGATGCTCGATCACCTCGTGGTCCGCTAATCACCCAGGGGTTGTTTCTGGGCGATGCTCCCGCTAATCCGGCCTATGCGCACCGACACTGCACGGTTTATGGCCAAATCGGAACTCAACTCTAGTAACAGGCATCCTTCCAGTTCCCTATAAAACGGCGAAGGCTGTATCTGGGGCTGTCGAGGTCCCCCTTAGTCATGAGTTAGAATGCGCTTCATCAAGAAACCCGAAAGAGGAAGAGGCTGAAAAATGAATCATCGTAACGTGGCAAGAACCTTGGCTGTGTGCTTGTTGCTTGTGGCCACCTTGGCCGTGGGTACCGATGCGGGTAAGCCTATTTCGGTAAAGGGCTATGTTCTCGATTCGGCGTGTGCGTTCACGAAGAACCTCAACAAGCCCATCAGCCGAGAGTGCGCCGTGGCTTGCGCGAAAGCCGGATCTCCACTGGTGATCCTATCAGACGACGGTACCATCTATTGGCCAATCGCGGATACCACGCCTTCGTCCGGTCAGAACGAAAAGCTGTTACCGTTTGCGGGAAAGAAGGTTTCTGCCAGCGGCAAGCTCTTTCAACGGGGTGGTTCGAGCGCGTTGGTGATCGAGAAAATTGAGCCACTGTCCGATCAGAAGTGAGATTTCGTCTCTATTGGAATGGCTTCAAGAGTTCAGAACGCTCGCTCCCTAGCTTCCCGGAGTTTTCTAACCAGCTCGACCAAAACCGGTGTGGCTTATTGGAATGTTTGTGGCCGACGTCGGGAAATGTATTTCTCCAGGAACCTGGGACCTTGCGATTGGCCTCCACTCCAACTTTTAGAAGGCGCGCTCAAATCCGGGCTTCGGTGTTCGACTCTTCCCTGCCCTCGGCAAGCCCATCCCCGCCTAAGATCCGATCGATAGATCGCGTCCTCACCGCAATCGGTGATCCAGCTCACGGGTCCCGTCGCGCATGAGGCGGTACAGTAATTGCAATATTACGAACCAAGGCGCGCACCGATGCCATCCTTTCCCACCCTCATCCTCCGGTGCGCGCTTCTCTTTCCTAACAAGATGTCCGTTGCACGGGTACTTCGACATTGTGAGAAAGATTGCGATGAGTTCGCCCCCCGTATATGACCTGCTGTCGCCAACGTTCATGACGTTCACAACGTTCACGCTTTCTGCTCGCTAGATTGTGGTTTTGGATAGCAGATGGGACAGCCGTAATAGTACCTGATTTCCTCATTCAGGGTGAGGCGGTACTCTTGAGCGAGTCTGTGAATCTGGTTTATTACCGACTTGGTCAACCACAAACCATAGCCCATGCTGCCGAGTTTTTCAGTGTTAAAGCCCAGGCCTCGCAACTTTGGCCCGACGAAGCGAGCATCAAATTTTCCTCGTTCTCCGTACAACGAAAGGTAGTAGTTGACGATTTTGGCGACCCCACCGACAGTGATGTACTGAGCCGGCGCGTGGCACCCTTGAAAGAGCGCGTCTAATACCAACAACTCGGGCTCCTGCATCTGCTGCGTGCGCAGATCGTTGTCCTGCATCATGAGGTAGCGGACAATCATTTTCTGCTGTTCGAGATGGCCGTGCAGGGGGGCGGCAAGGGCCCGCGCAAGATCTCGGGATCTGGGTGTCAAGAAGCGGAGATCGGCATCGAGTGGCAGGGGAATCCGGTAGTTAACCAATCTGAACGCCAACAACTTAGGCTGTAGAATTGCCGCGAGCTTCCGCAACCGTTCGGGATCCAATGGCGGTACGCTCGCATGCGATCGACTCATTGAAATCTGGATGGCGCGGCTTGCCAAAGCGGCATCCCTGATCGGCCCCCTGCTCGCGATCACCTTGGGACCATAGAGATTGTAATCTCGGTGTCCTCGGAAAATCGAGCTTCCCGCAGTGTGTCCACCCCGCAGCAGCCGCAGAAGGTCACTAGTCTTCTGATCTCTTCCAAACTCGCATTCGTCGATGATCAAAGTCAGTTGAAGTGCGTCCACTAGTGAATAGAGGCCAGCAGGCGTGACGTCGGTTAACAGCAGTGGGCGCCGACAACAGCAACTCAGAAACTGGAGCAATTGGGTCTTGCCGCTGCCCAATGGCCCAAAGACAGATAAGTACGGTGCGCGCGGAAATCTATCAGCCAACCAGGTGGAGAGCACGAAAGCGCTCACAAGCATCAAAGACTGGAAGGGTAGCGTCACATGGTGTTCAGCATGACTAGCAAGCTCCAAGAGCAGGTCATAGCTGCTTCCGAATTTTCTGGGGTGAGAAGGAAGCTGAATGGATTTGAGCAAGCCCTTCTCGATCCTGGGGGGTATCAATACTCGGCCATTATCTTCGTAGCGATCGACGATTCTATATTTTCTGTCCCGGTTCACCAGTAAGGATACGGAATCGTTAGCGGAGTTTCTCACCAACTCCAGAATTCTCCCATTGGCACAAAATCGAAATGTGCAAACCTCGCTGGATTTGGGGGCGCCATTTCCCCGTTTTCCATATCGCTCCGAATTCTGCGAGCTCGTCCTTCCGTGCGCCGATTTGTATTCAGAGCCCATGACTCCGTGCCCTCCTTCTAGTGTTGCGACCTGCGCATGCTCGGCTTGCTTGTTGAGAATCACAATATCAACTCCCAGCCCTTACAATGTACGGCTTAGCCGAAATAAATTTCCCTCCGTAATGCTTGCTTCAAACGCTCTATCCAGCGGCTTAGCGGTTCAGGTGCGGTTTGTTTTTTTTATCGCAATACGATATAAGTATATTTTGTTATTGCACTGAGCCGAGGAATTACCCCCAGATAGCCCCTAACGCTCCGTTTGAATATGCGGGGTTGCAAACTGGTGTCAGGGACTTTTGACACAGCGCAACCAGGAGCAGACGAACAGATTGCAGCGTGTCTGTCTATTCATGCTGAAACGCAACAGTTTCTTTACACTCGCCGACCGGCCACTGATCTAGCACCCGCTCCGCAGCACGAAACTAAGTAGGCAGCGGGATGGCATTGGAGCGATCGCTATTAAGTTGCCCAGAGGTGTGGTAGCCGATGCGACAGTCGCGAATCGCTTCGCCGCTGACTAGCTTGAAATTGCCCAACGAACCAAACTGCGAGCCTTCGTGCACGACTACATTGAATCGCTGCTGCTGCTCGGAACAGGTTCTGCTGGAGTGGGATTGGCTTCATTCGCCGCAGAGCTGGATCGCCAGTGTGGGACTGTCGAATAAACCTACAAGCCACCCGCGAGGTGGCTCCTCTTTTTTTGCTGTGATTTGGTTGTCGTAAGCACGGCCGAGACCGTCGTCACTGCCAGATAGTCGGCGCCTCGCCAAACCGTATAGAATCGTTCAAACCATTGAAATGGGGGTGGGGGCCACCGCACCTGACTCCCGCGGCAGCAGCTCGCTCGGCTGTGTCTTTGGACAACCTGGAAACATTGCATAGAGTTCTTTTGAGCCCGACGCATGCGCGAATCCTTCGGCACCTACTACTTCGGACCATTCCGGCTTGACGTGTCAGAGCGACGCCTGACGCGAGGAACTCTAGACATCTCGGTGCGCATGAAGGTTTTCGACACTTTGCGCGTGCTGGTGGAGAACGCCGGGCGGCTGCTGACAAAGGAGGAACTGCTACGCACGGTCTGGCCCGACACCGTGGTCGAGGAGAACAATCTGAACCATAACATCTCGGTGCTGCGAAAGGCGCTGGGAGAAAAGGCCACCGGGCAGACGTACATTGAGACGGTGCCTCGGGTGGGCTACCGCTTTGCCGCACGCGTAGAGTGCACACAAGGGCCGACACAACTCTCAACCCCATCGATCATACGAGGAAGACAGGAGATCCGCTATTGCACCACCAGCGACGGGGTGCGCCTCGCCTATGCCAGCATCGGCGCGGGCCCGGCGTTAGTGAAGGCATCGAACTGGCTCACGCATCTCGATTTTGAGTGGGAGAGCCCGCTTTGGCGGCACTGGTGGGGGGAACTGAGTCGGCACCACCGCGTCATTCGTTACGATGAGCGGGGGAATGGGATGTCACAGCGTGACGTTCCTCATGTGAGCTTCGAGACATGGGTGCAAGACCTGAAGACGGTGGTTGACGCAGTAGGGCTAGAACGATTTGCGCTACTCGGTATCTCCCGCGGCGGGGCGATTGCGATCGCGTATGCCGTCCGCCACCCCGAGCGCGTGAGTCACTTGGTCTTGTATGGTGCGTTTCCGGCCGGGCTCAAGCACCGAGGCACGCCGGAAAAAATCAACGCACGGCGCGCGTTGATCGACCTGACGCGGCTTGGCTGGGGGCTGCATAACCCGGCGTTCTGTCGCATGTTTACGTGCCGATTCATCCCGAACGCCACTCCGGAGCACGAGCAGTGGTTCGATGACCTACAACGCATTTCCACTTCTCCGGAAAACGCCGCACGCCTGATGGAAACCGACGACGAGATCGACGTTCGCAGCTTGCTCCCCCTGGTGCGCGTGCCCACGCTAGTGGTGCACTGCGACCGCGACCGGGCCGTGCCTGCGGAGTGCGGGCGGCAAATCGCAGCTGCGATTCCAGGCGCCCGCTATGTTTCGCTGCCCAGCACGAACCACCTGATTTTGGAGGAAGAACCAGCCTGGAGGATCTTCCTTGAGGAACTGGACAGCTTTCTTGGTTGGCGCACGGTTCCCGTTTCGAACACATCGACTGAATGTTAGACTTGGGCTTTTGGTATCGCCGTCACTCGCAGGAATGGCGGTGCTCAGGAATTCGGCAGGGGGCATCCCATGAACAGGATCGCGTTCTTGCTGATCGCAATTGCAACGGTGTCCCGCATTGTTGGCATCACCGTTTCTGCATCTGGACATACCGATCAAGATGCCGCCCCGATCTTCGGAATCAAAATCCCACCCGGATACCGAGATTGGAAATTGATCTCCGTAGCCCACGAAGAAGGCAGCCTCAACGATTTGCGCGCCGTTCTGGGCAACGACATAGCGATCAAGGCCTATCGTGAAGGGAAGCTTCCGTTCCCGGACGGCAC
>DATHDM010000229.1:0-3629 GCA_035319065.1 Terriglobales bacterium | reverse complement strand
GAAATTGAGGGCGCAAAGGGGCCCTTCTCATTCGATGCGCGGCGGTGCCCTAGGTTCGCGTCCGTTCTTTGGAGGCTAACCTGAGCTATCTACAAAAGACATAGGTCCGCTTGTCATTCCAAGGCGCAGGCGCAGCGAGCACGGAGGAATCTGCCTGCAACCACACCGTCAAGCCTTGACCCCTAACTGGGACGCACTTGCCTCAAAGTGGCGGTTTTCAGGCCACCCGTCGATCGGCAAGGGATTGCCGGAGCTTTCGCCCCGAGGAAAACGCTTCACTCTTGCGTCTTAAGATCTTCTCGGCACCCAGAACTCACTACTTCCCCGCCCCCAGTAAATCCCGCCGCAACTCTTCAGTCGTGTCCTCATCCAGGCTCTCGTTTACCAGTACCAGGTCGTCCTTCACCTCGATCACCAACGGCCCTTCCTCTGTGAGCCACGAGTGCGTCCCCGTGAGAGTCTCGACGGTGTAGTTCTGCGGCTTACTGCCCTTGACGTCGTTCCCTACCTCATGTGCCCGCTGGTACCGGTCCTTTAGTCCCTTTGCGTACACGTACGCAAACTCCGAAGCCTTCTGGGGCGTGGACCAGCGCGATAGATACATCACGCCCAGCGGAGCCAACGTATCCCCCTTCGGACGCACCGCGTAGTAATATCCGCCCGTCCAATGCGGATACAGCCGTTTCGAGACTTCTGTCCCCGCATACTGATCCATCAGGATCGCCACATCGAACTCGCCCACCGCCCCCACATCGAACTTGTCGTAGTTCTTAAAGTCTTTCTTGAAGTCCGCCATGGGCATCGGCGGCAGCTTCTCTTTCGACAAATAGACCGTGGGCTCCATGATCTCCCGCGTCGAACGCGGCGGATTCTTGAATACGCCGGCGTACGCGTTCTCTTTGCCCACTCTCGTCAGCAGCTCCGCCTCAAAATCCAGCCCGTAGCGGTACGGGAAGGTCAGTGCCTCCTTGATGTACAGAGGCGCATTGCGAAACTCGACCGAGTCCGCCGTTCCCACCAGCATGCCCGCCTTCAGCGCCTCCACGATCTGCGGCGAATCGGTCACCGACTGCCCCGTTGGCGCCAGCATGTAATCGATCAGCACCACCATCGCCTGCCCCTCGACCACCGCCTGATGCGCCGTCGAAGCTTCGTCCGTGTCGATGTCCTGCACCGACGGCTCTTTCTTGCTCGCCCCCAGGTCGCCCGCCCCGGCTTTCATGTACTTCTCTAGCTCGAACGACTGGTCTTGCAGCGCGTGAGTCAACTCGTGCGCCAGCACCGGCTTCTGCTGTTCCGGCTCGATCCAGTCTAGCAGGTTCACGCTCTTCGTTTTCGGATCGTAGTATCCCGCCACTTGCTCGCGCAGCAGCGCCACCAGAAACGTCTGCAGATCAAATGTGCGCGGCAGCAGGCCGAATTTCTTCAGCACCAGCTCCGACCGCCGCAAACGCTGCGAATCCTCGCCCTCCTCCATGTGCTTCCGGATAAACGCCACCACCTCATCCCGGTTCACCAGATTTCGCCTCACCTCTTCCCGCACCGGCAGTGTAGTGTCTTTGCTTACAAACTTCAGGATCTCGTCGACCGACCGGAACAGTTCCTGTGCCTCCTGGGGAGTGATCTTTTTCTCGGATTCCTGGGGGCCTGAGACCCCCGGCTTCTGGGCTGGTGATGGCGACCCCTGTGGCAGCGACGCCTGCGAAGCTGACTGCTGACCGGCGCTCTGGGCTTGCGGCTGGGCCGCGAGCCCGGTCACAAACCCGAGCCCCAATACGACCAGGGCGAGAATACCGACAACGTGGCCTCTCGTTTTCAACTGTCGGCGGTTCCCTTTCAGCTCGAGGCTCATGCCTTGGCCACCCGATCCGCGACCCATTGACCGACCTCTTTTGTACCTAGCGATCCGCCCGCGTCCTGCGTCGTTCTCCTCAGCCGGACCGCTTCGAGCACGGCCGCTTCGATCTTTTCGGCTTCGGGCCTCATTCCCAAATGGGCGAGCATCATCGCTGCGCTCAAGATCGCGCCCATTGGATTCGCCACGTTCATGCCGGCAATGGACGGGGCTGAGCCATGCACCGGCTCGAACATCGACGTTCGGCCAGGATGGATGTTGCCGCTCGCCGCCATGCCCAGCCCGCCCTGCAAGGCGCCTGCCAGGTCGGTGATGATGTCGCCAAACATATTGTTGGTGACGATCACATCGAACTGCCGGGGATCGCGCACCATCTGCATACAGAGTGCATCGACGTACATGTGCTCTGCCTTAATCTGCGGATACTCGCGCGCAACCTCCTGGAACACGCGCTGCCACAGTCCGCCCGCGTGGGTCATGGCATTGGACTTGTCGCACATCAGGACACGGCCGCGCCGGCCGCCAGCCGCCTTCGGACAGGTCTCGCACAGATCAAACGCATAGCGAATCACGCGCTCCACACCCTTGCGCGTGTTGATGTCCTCCTGAATTGCAACCTCATCTTCGGTCCCAGGCTTGAACACGCCGCCCACATCGCCATAAACGCCCTCGGTGTTCTCGCGCACCACCACAAAATCCACATCCTTCGGCTCGAGGCCCTTCAGTGGACAGAGGCCTGCATCGAGCAGGCGCACCGGGCGCACGTTGGCAAAGAGATCCATCTTGAACCGCATGCCAAGGAGAATCTCTTTTGCGTGGATGTTGGTGGGAACCCGCGGGTCACCGAACGCGCCGACTAGGACGGCGTCGAATTCGCGGCTCAGCATGGAGAAACCATCGGCCGGCACGGTCGTTCCGTCCGCCAAGTAGCGCGCTGCGCCCCAGTCAAACTCGGAAAACTCCACCCCGGCGCCCGACGCCTGAATGACCTTGATGGCCTGCGGGATTACCTCCAGCCCAATCCCGTCGCCGGGTAGGACAGCAATTCTCTTTGTGGAAGTCACTAGCAGAAAGCTTACCAGAGCCCAGTGCCCTACTTCTTCCTCCCCATCTCAAGCTGGAAATGCGAATCCTTTCCCTCGTGCTTCCAGGTCCAATCTTCGCTGTAGTGATCAGCGTCGGCGAAGCCATACACGACCCTGTGCATGTGGCCCGTCTGCGGCGATGGCAGATTGGTCGCATCCAGGAAGTCGAACGTGACCGTCTTGCCGTCTGGCCCGATAACGGCCTGCATGCGCGGCTGATTCCCGCTTGGACAGAAATGCGTCATCAGCAACCGGCCGCCGTCCACATAGAACAGGCTCGTCATCGCCTCGTCGCCCATCTTGATGTCCGCCATCACTGAAGTCCCGCCGGCGATCACCCGATAGGTCACCTCCGCGCTCTCGCCATGCGCATCCTTCCCCACCCACGTCCCTTCCATCGACTTGAAACGATCCAATGCCTTCTGCGCATCCGACTGCGCCCAAGCCGATGCCGCTCCCAGCATCACGATTGCCACCGCCCACCTGTGTAGATTCCTCATAGCTCTCCTTCCGAAAACCCCCTATTGCGCGAGTCTCGCGCCCTGCGCTTCCTCGAGTCCCTCCGCTATAATTCTCAAAGCGCTCATGCCCTCGGCGACTTCACATAACGATTCTGCCCTGTCGCCTGCGGCGCAGTGGCCCACGCACTTCAGCACGGTGAAAGACGAATTCGCCGCCCTGAGGTCAAC
>DATHDM010000228.1:0-3511 GCA_035319065.1 Terriglobales bacterium | reverse complement strand
GGTTCGTGCTCATCATGCGCGGCATTGCAAAGGACTCCCACGAAGGAGTAGCCGCGCAACTCGGGATCAGCCAGAGCGCCGTCGCGCGAGCGTATTGCGTTGCCTTCGACACGCTGGACCTCGCCACGGACGAAGACCTATGCGATGCAGACGTTCCAACGGGCGTGAATCAGCTTTCTATGGTGAGGGTGCAGCCCTGACGAAGGCCGAAGCCAGTCGTTTCCGAGAAACAGCCTTACATAAGAAGTGACTGAGCAAGTTGTGAAAGTTCGCCAATTCCCGGAGCATCATTAAAGGAGTCGATACATGATCACCACCACAGTACCAAAGCGCCAGGCATTGCCAGATACTGAGACACTCATCGCCCAGTACGGGTGTGGTCCAGTGCAGTTCTCCGGAACAGATGAAGCACTCTACGAACGGCACCTGCTGTTTGATAGTGGCGTCGATGTGGGGGCGGCGACCGCGCGTGACCGCTTCGAGGCGCTTGCCCGGTCAGTGCGCGACGTTCTATCTCAGCGATGGCTCCTGACAGAGAAAATCTACGAAGAACGAAATGCTAAGCGGCTCTACTATCTCTCGATGGAGTTCCTCATCGGCCGCTCACTCGCAAACAATGTTATGAATCTTCTGCTCGCTCCGTTGACAGACCAGTTCATCCACGAAAAGAAACTCAATCTTGTCGAAACATTGGAGCAGGAGCCCGATGCAGGCTTGGGCAATGGCGGGCTGGGACGTTTGGCAGCCTGCTTTATGGAATCCGCCGCCACCATGGAACTCCCGGCCATGGGTTACGGGCTGCGATATGAGTACGGCATCTTCAGGCAGTCCATCCAAAACGGATGGCAGCGGGAAACGCCGGACAACTGGCTCCGTTCTCCCGACCCCTGGGAGGTCGCTCGCCCCAACAACAAGGTGGAAGTCAGCCTTGGTTGCTCGTTCGAGCTTCGTGGAGGCAGTCTGAGCCCAGTCCCGGGGCGTCCATCGACCCTAATCGGCATTCCGTTTGACCGCCCTGTAATCGGCTACGGTGGTTCCACCATAAACACGCTTCGCCTCTGGGCTGCGGCTGCGCCGGACTACTTCAACTTCGAAGAGTTCTCGCATGGCGATTTTGTAGAAGCGTTTACTCAGACCCTCACGGCCGAAACCTTGACACGGGTCCTCTATCCCGACGATTCGGATTCCAGGGGGCAAGCTCTGCGCCTGCTGCAGGAGTACTTTCTCGTGGCCTGCTCGCTGTCGGATGCGGTGCGTCGCTTCCAACGCAACAACTCTGACTGGCGCTTGTTTCCAGACAAAGTGGCGATCCAGATGAACGATACGCATCCGGCTCTGTCGGTGGCGGAGCTCATGCGAATCCTGGTTGACCAGGCGCACCTTGACTGGAACGAAGCCTGGAATATCACGCAGAACACGCTAGCATATACCAATCACACACTGTTGCCGGAAGCGCTCGAAAAATGGCCGGTGGCGTGGTTTGAAGAGATGCTCCCCAGGCAGCTTGAAATCATCTACGAAATCAATCGCCGTTTTATCAGCGACGTGCGTCGGCGTTTTCCGGGCGATGAGGGCCGTATCCAGCGCGTGAGCCTTGTCGAAGAGGGATTGGCCAAGAAGATTCGCATGGCCAACCTGGCGGTCGTTGGCTCCCACAGTACCAATGGCGTGGCTGTCATTCACTCTAAGCTGCTACGCGAGACAACGCTAAAGGATCTGGCAGAGATCTTTCCGGAGCGTTTCAACAATAAAACGAATGGAGTTACGCCCCGGCGCTGGCTGCTGCTGGCGAATCCTGAGCTTTCAAGGCTGATCACTGACGCCATTGGGGATCGCTGGACCACTGACCTAAGCGAATTAAGCGAGCTGAAAGCATTCACCGCCGACAAGGGTTTCCGTGACGACTTTCGGAAGGCCAAGCGAAATGCCAAGCTAAAATTTTGCGATTGGTACAGGTGTTCGACAGGGCAGGTGGTTGATCCGGATACGATCTTCGATTGCCAGGTCAAGCGCATCCACGAGTACAAACGTCAGCTGCTGAATGCGCTGAGGATCGTAGCGCTTTACAACCGGCTGCGGGAGAATCCCGGTCTGGAGATGCATCCGCGGACGTTCTTCTTCGCTGGCAAAGCCGCCCCGGCATATCGGCTCGCCAAATTAGTTATCAAGTTCATTAACAATCTGGCCGGCACCATCGAGGGTGATCCCACAGTACGCGGTCGGCTCAAAGTGGTATTCCTGCCCGAGTACTGCGTCTCGCTTGCTGAGCACCTGATCCCTGCCAGTGACGTCTCCAACCAGATTTCAACGGCCGGCTACGAAGCCAGTGGCACCAGCAACATGAAATTCATGATGAACGGCGCATTGACGATCGGCACACGTGACGGGGCCACGATCGAGATGGTCGCAGAGGCGGGCGACGAGAACTTCTTCCTATTCGGGCTGACGGCCGAGCAGGTGGCGCGCAGCCGCGAATGCTACAACCCACGCTGGCATTACGAGCACGAGCCCGAGATTGGCAAGGTCTTGGACTTAATATTCTCTGATCATTTCAGCCGCAATGAACCGAGGGTGTTTGTTTCGTTTCACGACACGTTGCTGACGCAGGATCACTATATGCATCTAGCAGACCTGAAGTCGTACCTGGAGGCAGATGAGCGGCTTTGCGCGCTGTATGCCGATCCCGACGAGTGGGCGCGCAGGGCCATCTCAAATGTGGCGGGCTCGGGAAAGTTCTCCAGCGACCGCACCATCGCTGAATACGCAGCCGAAATCTGGAACGTGCAACCATGTCCAGTGCCAGGGCAGGCATAGTAGGGCGCATTGTTGTGGGCGTCGAACGTCCGACGCTTCGGGTGCCGCTGCGGAACCTCGAAGGAAGTCTGATTTGAACGGGAGACAATCGTGCTGTTCACAAAAAAAGTGCTAGTCCCGTGACGAGTTATGAGAGTGTTGGACGAGGTCGTTGTGCAAAAGCCGCTTCCAGCCGCGACGACCGGCCATAGCTCTCCATTAGGGGCTACGCTGGTAAGCGGCGGGGTCAACTTCTCAGTCTTCTCCCGGAGTGCGGCCAGCCTCGAACTGCTGCTTTTCGACGGGGTGGAGGATCCTCGTGCTTCGCGTGCCATCCCCATGGATCCGGCAGCGAACCGTACCTATCATTATTGGCATGTCTTCGTTCCGGGAGTGCAAGCGGGTCAAATCTATGGATTCCGGGCCTACGGGCCGTTCGAACCGGAACGGGGACTCAGGTTCGATCCGTCCAGGCTACTGCTTGACCCATATGGCCGCGCCGTCGTCGTGCCGAAAAACTATAGCCGTGAGGCAGCCCGTCGGGAAGGCGACAACACCGCGACGGCCATGAAGAGCGTGGTCACGGATTCGCACGCGTATGACTGGGAAGGTGACGTACCCCTGAAGCGGCCATGGTCGCGCACCATCATTTACGAGTTGCATGTGCGAGGTTTTACCGCACATCCCAGCTCCGGTTTGGCGGAATCGAAACGTGGCA
>DATHDM010000227.1:0-31944 GCA_035319065.1 Terriglobales bacterium | reverse complement strand
CACGGTCAGGAGGCGAATCGTTCCTCAATTCGCATTAAATCTCTGCGGCCGGGTGCCCCAGGTCTCGCGCTGTTCGAGACCTGGGAACTTCTCGAACCCCGGTTCACGAATGCCAAAAATCTTGCGATAGTGCTCGGCTGAGGGCGGCGCGGCGGGATAGCTACATGGATGCTGAGAACCAGCGATCTGCTCCACACGAGTTCAGGTACACCCGCCAGGGCATTGCATCATGCGGCGGGTGAGCAGGCGGTTGGCAGCGCGACTGACCCTCACCTTCCCACTCCCACTCCCACTCCTCCTGCGCATTCCGCTCCCCTTCCCTTCCACTTGCTGCCAGGCCTAGCCGGTCAGACGGTCTATTACTTTTCCCCTCCATATAAGCCTACCCCCCCCGGGCGATTGACTTGGTATCCCCGGCGGCCTAACATGGCCCCCCACTAGGGTGGAGGCCTTCCCGTTTGATCGGCCGTACCATCTCTCACTATCGCATCCTGGAGAAGCTGGGAGGCGGGGGTATGGGAGTGGTGTACCTGGCCGAAGACGTCAAGCTGGGACGCCGGGTGGCCATCAAGTTCATTCCCGACCGCCTTTCCGACGACTCCAAGGCGGTAGAGCGCTTCGAGCGCGAAGCCCGCGCCGCCTCGCAGATCAACCACCCCAACATCTGCACCATCCACGAAATCGATGATCAGGACGGCCAGCCCTTCATGGTGATGGAGCTGCTCGAGGGCGACACCCTGAAAGAGCGCATTCAGAGCGGAAAACCGCTGCCCTTCGAGGAGGTCCTGGCGGTCGGCGTGGAAATCTCGGAGGCGCTGGACGCCGCCCACGCCCGCGGCATTATCCATCGCGACATCAAGCCCGCCAATATCTTTCTCACCACCCGCGGCCACGCCAAGATCCTGGATTTTGGACTGGCCAAGCTGCAGGAGCGCAAGCTGACGCCCCGCCCGGTGACTGCGGGAGGGGACGAGGCCTCCGACACCAACTACGAGGAGACCCTGACGGCGATCGGGGTGGTGCCGGGCACGGCCGTGTATATGTCGCCGGAGCAGGCCAAGGGCGAGGAACTGGACCCCAGATCCGACATCTTCTCCTTTGGTGTGGTGCTCTACGAGATAGCCACCGGGCAGAAGCCGTTTGCCGCCAAGAACGTCATCATGACTCTGGATGCGGTGCTGCACAAGAAGCCCACGTCGCCGCTGAAGCTGAATCCGGGGCTGCCCTTCGAGTTCGAGCGCATCGTGGGCAAGGCGCTAGAGAAAGACCGCGACAAACGTTACCAGACGGCTAAGGAACTGGGCGCGGACCTGCAGCAGCTGAAGCACGACACCGATGCCGACACCGTGACCAAGACCGCAGTGACGGCGGTTCTGCGGCGCCGTTCCAGCAAGACCTTCACCGGGCTGGACTCCATCCGCCTGTACCGGCTCATCGGGCTGGGGGCGGTGGCTGTGGCCCTGCTGCTGCTTTTCGCGGGATTGCTGCTGCGCCACCGCGGGGCCAGCGCTCACGAAGCCGCGGACAAATCCCTGGCCGTGCTCCCCTTCCAGAATACGACCGGCGATTCCTCCCTCGACTATCTGCGCTTCGCGCTGGCCGATGAGCTGACCACGGCCCTGACCTACATGCCCTCGCTGGAGATTCGCCCCTCCTCCGCCACCCGCAAGTATGCCGGCGGGGATTTCGATCCCCAGACGGTGGGGAAAGAGCTGCATGTCGGCAGGACGGTCAGCGGCCACTACATGAAGCAGGGGGAGAAGCTGATCGTTGCCATGGAAGCGGTGGACACCAAGACCAATCGGGTGGTGTGGCAGGGCACCGTGGCCGGAGTGCCGCAGGACCTGACGGGAATGCAGGCACAGTTGGGCTCGCAGGTGCGGCAAGGGCTATTGCCGGCGATTGGCGCTACTACGGTGGGCGCCGCGAGCGCAACCAAGCCGAAGAATCCGGAAGCATACGACCTGTTCCTGCGGAGCACCTCGGTTCCCCATGATCCAGTGCCCAACAAAGAAGCCATCAACATGCTGGAGAAGGCGGTGGGCCTCGATCCTACCTACGCCCCGGCGTGGGACGAGTTGGGCATGCGCTACTACTACGACGCCTCGTACGCCAACGGCGAAGAAGAGGTATTTGGGAAGTCGATTGCGGCGCTGGAACGGGCGGTCACGCTGGATCCCAACCTGATCTCAGCCGCCGCTCACCTGGCGCGCGACCGGGCAGAGAGCGGCGATACTGTCGCGGCCTTCAAGCAAGCCCGGGCGCTGGTGGACCGCCGTCCCGACAACGCCCAGGCGCGGCTGGCCCTGGCCTACGTGCTGCGCTATGCCGGTCAACTGCAAGAGTCGGCTAAGGAGTGCGACCAGGCGGCCGCGCTCGATCCCGGCAACTTCGACTTCCGCTCCTGCTCCTTTACCTTCTTTGAACTCGGCCAGAACGACCGGGCCTTGGAGTTCCTCCAGATGGATGCCGGCTCCGAATATTTCAACAACGTCATGCCCTCCATCCTGCTGCGCCAGGGCAAGGTCAACGAAGCACGCGAGAGTGTGGTCAGGATGTCGATGCGCCCGCCCTGGAACGGGGGCATCCTGGAGCGCTGCCTGACCGCTCATTCCGGCTCCGAGGTGGAGCAGACGGCGAAGGACCTCGCTCCCGCGCTGCTGGCGGAGCGGGATCCAGAGATGAAATATTTCCAGGCTTCCCTGATGGCTTATTGCGGCCAGTATGACATCGCGGCCAGCGTTCTGAATAAGTCCATCTCCCAGAACTACTGCGCCACTGCCGCCCTCGACAAGGACCCGCTGCTCACCCGCTTCCGCCAGAAGCCCGAGTTCTCCCCCGTCAGGTCAGCCGCCGCCAACTGCGAAAGCAAGTTCCTGGCCGCCCGGGGCAAATAGCCGCACGACATGTAAAGCTCACAAGCCGCTGACAAGGAACATCCTCGCCCCGGCGGCTATTCGGCGTACTTTACCGAGCACCCGTAAGGACGGCTGGACGGAGTCGTGACCGGCTTGCCGGCGGTCGCCTCGGCGAGAGCAGCCTCGACGTAATTCTTGGAATTAGGAATGTCGGAGGCATCGGTCGAGGCGTGGTCGTCGATCGCGCCGTTGTAGATCAATACGCCATCCGGGCTGATGATGAATAAGTGCGGGGTGGTCTTGGCATCGTAAAGATGGCCGAGCGCGCCCGTGGGATCCAACAGCACCGCGGTTGGCGAGGCGCCCATCTGCTTGACGTAGGCATTCTCATCCTCCGCCGTGACGTAGCCCTGCTTGCCGGGAGCCGAGGAGATGACGGTGAGCCACACTACGCCTTTGCTCGTCCATTCCTTCTGCAGATTCTGCATGTTGTGGCTGGTGTAGTGCTTTTGCGTGAATGGGCAGCTGCGGTTGTGCCATTCCAGGACCACGAACTTGCCCTTAAAGGCGGAAAGCTGTTCTGTTTTGCCGTTGCTGTCGGTAGCCGTGAAATTGGGGGCTGGCTCGCCGATTTTGGCGGCAAACCCAGCCGTGATGAACGTCAGAAGTGCGATGAAGATGACCGCGAGACGGCAGAACTTCATGAGAAGACCTCCAGCAGAATTAGGGGATAAAGACTTAGCGTAAAGGCTTCTTAGATGCAGCCTCGGTTACCGGCACGTCAATGAAGTAGCCCTGGTTGCTGGCAACGACCAGCACCCCCTTCAGTGCGGATATCGTTCTTAGCAACTGGTCAGACTTCTTCAGCCGCAACTCGACTCCCCGCGGGCCGGGCGTGAGCTTCTGCTCGGCGGAATTATCAATCTGCTCCGGCTCCAGGGGGAAGAAGCGAGCCTCGGCAAGGGACTTGTCGGCCCTGATATTGAGGACGAATTCCTGCGGCCGGGAAGCGACGGAAGCTTTCCAGGCCTTGGGCAGGGGCTTAGGCAACCGCATGCGGCTCCGGTCAAAGAATTCCTTCACAGCTGAGTCCATGGCCGGGGTCTGCCCTACCGGAACCGCTAGCGTAACCCGGGCCTTGCCGGGCATGCACACATTGCGGCACATGAGCCAGCGCACATTAGCCGCCAGGTTGACCTTGCTTCCCGGCTTCAAAGTGGCAGGAGCGGTGAGGGGCACCAGCAAGACCGCCTGATCGTGATAACCGTAGTCCACGATCGTGTCCATCTGGAAGCGCTCCGGCGTGGGCCACTGTATGTCTCCCGCAGAGAAACCTGGGGGCAGGTCCCACTGCACGCGCGGCGGCTCGCCGGAGTCGCCGGCATTGATCCAGTAGATGTGCCAGTTGCGCTGGATGTCGAAGTGCAGCCCGATCCAGAATGGCTGGCCAGGCGAGATGGTCTGGTTTTCGGAAACCAGGTCCAATTCCACGGGAGAGGTGACGGCGTCGCTCGCCCACAGGGAAGCCGCCAGGAACACAAGCGCAGCGAGGAGTATTAGAATCTGTCCGATTGAAGGCCCGCGCAGACACATGCATTTAGTTTAACTCGAAGCGAGCGCGCCCGAGAGCTGCGATTCTAAGTCTTCCGGTCCGGGCGATTCGTCCCAGATTACTGGCCGACTCTTCGCGGCTGTTGGCGTGACAAATGTCACATCACGGACTGGTTACCGGCACACATAATCCCAAGCTTCGGGGCCCCGCTTACCAGGGCGGGTGCTCACCAGGTCCTCGGCATCGTTGAGGTTGGAATGCGATCCAGATTCGCGGCCGCAGTCGTGGTGGCGGTGCTGCTGGGCACTACCATTGGCATCGGCGCCTACACCTTCGTTTACGCCAAGGGGTACTCCTACCTGTCAAACAATCCTGCAGCCTGCGCCAACTGCCACGTGATGCAGTCGTACTACGATGCCTGGCTCAAGAGTAGCCATCGCGCCGCGGCAGCGTGCAACGACTGTCATACGCCTCATAACCTGGTGGGAAAATATGCAGTGAAGGCGACCAACGGCTTCTTCCACTCCCTGGCCTTCACCTCGGGACGCTTTCCCGACTCCATCGACATCAAGCCGCGAAATTATCGCGTCACCGAGGGCGCCTGCCGGCGTTGTCATCAGGACATCGTAACGGCCATCGACGGCTGGCACCAGCGCGCCACGGGCATGTCCTGTACCCGTTGCCACTCCTCGGTGGGGCACGCGGAAACGGCGGCCTCGTTGCCACACACCATGCATCAAGGAACAGCCAATGAATAAAGTCAACGACTCAGGCCGGGCCCGGATTCTGTTCTTCGCCACCGTGTTTTTTGCCGCTGTGGCCGCCCTGGCGGTGACCGCGCTGCTGGTCAACATCTTCGAACGCAAGCAGGAGGCCAAGAACCCCTTCTATCGCGTGGTGGAGCTGAACAACACCATCGACGACCCGGCAACCTGGGGAAAGAACTTCCCCATGCAGTACGACGATTACAAGCGCACCGTGGACCAGCAACGCACCCGTTATGGCGGCAGTGAGGCGCTGCCCCACGCGCCCACGCAAGGTGACCCGCGCACCGTGGTGGCGCAATCCAAGCTGGAGGCCGATCCGCGGCTGATCGAAATGTGGGCGGGATATTCGTTCTCCAAGGACTACCGCGAGAAGCGCGGGCATGCCTACATGCTTGAGGACCAGACCTTCACCGAGAGGCAGAAAGCCAATCCTCCGGGCGCCTGCCTGAACTGCCACGCTTCGATGGTGGTGGCCTACAACCAGGTAGGAAACGGCGACCCGATGAAGGGCTTTGAAGCCATCAATCACATGAGCTATCCCGAGGCCCGCAAGCTGGTGAAGCATCCCATTGCCTGCATCGACTGCCACGATCCGCAGACCATGGAGCTGCGGGTGACGCGCCCGGCATTCATCGAAGGCATCAAGGCACTGAAGGCATCGCAAGGGATCGCGGACTACGACGTCAACAAGATGGCCGCTCGCCAGGAGATGCGCGCCTTCGTCTGCGCGCAGTGTCACGTCACTTACTATTTCCGCGGCCCCACCAAGCAGCTGACGTTTCCCTGGACGAAAGGGCTGAAGGTCGAGCAGATTGTCGCGCATGAAGATGAAGAGAAGCTGGTGGAGTGGAAGCACGCGGAAACCGGCGCGCCGCTGATCAAGCCGCGCCATCCGGAGTTCGAGCTGTGGAGTCAGGGAATCCACGCCCGTTCCGGAGTGGCGTGTGCCGACTGCCACATGCCTTACAAGCGCGAAGGCGGGCTGAAGATCAGCGACCACAACGTGCGCAGCCCGCTGTTGAACATCAACCGCGCTTGCCAGACCTGCCACAAGTGGCCGGAGGAGGAGCTGAAGGAGCGCGTGGAGGAGATCCAGACGCGCTTCTTCAACATCCGCAACGTTGCCATGGATTCGCTGATCGACCTGATACACGACATCAAGGCCGCCAAGGCGGCCGGAGCTACCGACGCAGAACTGGCGAAGGCGCAGGACTACCAGCGCAAGGCCCAGTTCTACATCGATTTCGTCGAGGCGGAGAACTCCACCGGATTCCACGCCCCCGAGGAAGCCACACGCATCGTTGCCGACGCCATCAACTTCTGCCGCCTGGGGCAACTGGAGTTGCGGCAGATGAGACCAGTGAAGCATGCGGAGGTGAAGAAGACGGCGATGGCGCCGGGCAACTGAGACGCCGGTTTTAACCGTCCGTTAAATATCGTGCGGCGATAAGGGCGGGCATGGCTGCTCGGGAACGCTCCCGCCGTCCGTTAAGCCATGCAAATTCAAATGGTTACCGATATCCTAAGCCGGTGGCTGCTCTCATTAGTCAAGGCTCTTTGACACGCCAAATTTCATCCAAAAGGTCATATCCCAGCCGCCGGGGGAATTGCTAAGCTATTGCCAGCGGAAACCTTGAACGCAACCTGCGGATCCCCCAATTGATGGATGCGGTTGGATATTGTCCGCAAGATCCCCTCTGCACTCGATGGCTCTGCTGATTGGAAGCCCGGTCAAGGCGGGCTGCTGAACTGGAATCGATCGTATGGCGACCAAAACCTCCGTTCTCATCAACCGCCGGGCCAAGCCGGAAGCGGTAATCGAAGAGATCGTTGCGGCCCTGGGGCTGGAGCCCCCTCCGCTCGATGATCCCAGCCTCTATCTGAATCGCGAGCTGAGCTTGCTCGCTTTTCAGCGCCGCGTGCTGGAGGAGGCGCAGGACGATTCCAATCCGCTGTTGGAGCGGGTGAAGTTCCTGTCCATCGTAGGCTCCAACCTGGATGAGTTCTTCATGGTCCGGGTGGCGGGCTTGAAGCGCCAGCTCGAAGGTGGAGCCCTGGAGGTGGGACCGGACGGCTTGAGTCCGGCGGCCCAGCTGGAGGCCATCCGCACCGACGTTCTGGAATTGCTGGGCAGCGCCCACCGCTGCGTCAGGCGGCAGCTGATCCCTGCGCTGGAGCGCGCGGGAATTCACCTGATGGAGTACGAGCAGCTGACGCCGCAGCAGAAGACGCGCGCTGACGGCTATTTCACCGAGACCGTGTTTCCGGTTTTGACCCCGCTGGCCTTCGATCCAGGACGGCCGTTCCCGCACATCTCCAACCTCAGTCTGAACCTGGCGATCCTGATCCGCGACAAGGACGGCGAGGAGCACTTCGCGCGCCTGAAGGTGCCTGACGGGCTGCCGCAACTGGTGCCGGTAGATCGCGTAGTACCCAACGGCCGCCGCTCCAGCAAGATGCCGAAGCACCAGTCTTTTCTCTGGCTGGAAGACCTGGTGAGCGCCAATCTGAACATGCTGTTCCCGGGAATGGAGATCGTGGAGGCGCATCCCTTCCACGTCACGCGCGACGCCGACATTGAGATCCAGGAACTGGAGGCTGGCGACCTGCTGGAAACCACGGAAGAGGGGATCCGGCAGCGGCGATTCGGCGACGTCGTCCGCCTGGTGGTGCACGCGGAGATGCCGACGCACATCCTGAAGATTCTCATCAGCAATCTGGAGGTTGACCGCAAGGACGTCTATCGGGTGAAGGGGCCGCTGTCGCTGAGCCGCTTCAAGTACATCGCCGCCCTGGACCGACCGGAGCTGAAAGATCCGCCATTCTTGCCTGCGATTCCCGCATCACTTGATCTGGAAGTCGCGAGCGAAGAGGAGGACGTCTTCAGCGCCATCCGCCGGCGCGACATTCTGCTTCATCATCCCTACGACTCCTTCCAGCCGGTAGTCGATTTTCTGCGCAAGGCGGCGCGCGATCCCGCGGTGCTGGCCATCAAGATAACGCTGTACCGGGTGGGAAGGAACTCACCCATCGTCGAGGCTCTGCTGGAGGCCATGGAAAACGACAAGCAGGTGGCGGCGCTGGTGGAGTTGAAGGCGAGGTTCGACGAGGAGAGCAACATCGAGTGGGCGCGAGCACTGGAACGCCAGGGCGTGCACGTGGTGTATGGACTACTGGGCCTGAAGGTGCACTCCAAGGTCGCCATGGTGGTGCGCAAGGAGGGCGACACCATCCGCCGCTACGTGCACCTGGGCACCGGCAACTACAACCCGGTCACGGCGCACCTGTACACCGACTTCGGACTGTTTACCGCTGATCACGACATCGGCGCCGACGTCACCGACCTGTTCAACTATCTGACCGGCTATTCGGCGAAAGACGACTACCGCAAGCTGCTGGTGGCGCCCATCAATTTGCGGGACCGGCTGGAACACCTGATCCGGCGCGAGATCAAGCAGCACCTGCAGCATGGCCATGGGCACATGATCTTGAAGATGAACGCCCTGGTGGACGTGGAAATGGTTCGCCTGCTGTACGAAGCTTCGCAGGCGGGCGTGAAGGTTGACCTGCTGGTGCGCGGCATCTGCTGCCTGCGCCCAGGAGTGCCGGGAGTGAGCGAGAACATTCGCGTGATCAGCGTGGTGGGGCGCTTCCTGGAGCACAGCCGGGTTTACTATTTCCATAATAGCGGCGAGGAAGAGGTCTACCTGGGCAGTGCCGACCTTATGCCGCGCAATCTGAACCGGCGCGTGGAAGTGATTTTCCCGGTCGAAGATCGCCGCCTGGTGCGCTACCTGCGGGATGAGGTCATGGAGACTTACCTGGCGGACTCTCGCAAGGCGCGCGAAATGTTGTCCGACGGCACCTATCGCCGGCTCACGCCCGGCTCGGGCGAGGAAGGAACCAGCTCGCAAGCCAGATTCCTAAGCCGCGCCCAGGTCTCAGCCACACGGCGGTAGCGTGGACCAAGAGGCGGCTGCAGCAAAGGATTTTCCCGTCCTGCACACCGAGCGCCTTACGCTGCGTCCGCCCCAGGCAGACGACCTCGCGGCGATCGTGGAGCTGGCCGGCGCGCGCGAAGTTGCGGCCACCACACTGCGCATTCCTCATCCCTACACCGAGGCCGATGGGCGGAGCTTTCTCGCCGCCTGCCAGGAGGCTCAAGCCCAGGGCGAGCGCGCGATGTTTGCCATCTGCCGCGGCGCGGAGCTGATCGGCATGATCAGCCTGGAAGTCAAGCCCGCTCACGCTCATGCCGAACTGGGCTACTGGATCGGAGTACCCTACTGGGGACACGGCTACTGCACCGAGGCGGCTCGTGCGGTCGTCAAGTTCGGCTTCGAGACGCTGAAGCTTCACCGCATCTACGCCGGGCACTTTGCGGGCAATCCCGCATCGATGCGAGTGTTGGAGAAGCTGGGGATGCGGTACGAAGGATGCGCGCGTGGGCATGTGCAGAAGTGGGGGAAGTTCCTGGATGTTGAGAATTACGCTCTGCTGGCGGAAGACTACCAGCGCCGGCGAAATCCCTGAGGAGCAATAGGGTCTTGCCCCTTCGTTACTGCCCTGCACCACAGGAGTAATGAGGCTGCCCCAAGCGGGCCCGCGATAATACTCGTTGGCAGGCAAAGTCACCAGCGAGGTAGCGCGAGTGTGGCCGGGGCGGCGTGAACTCCTACATCTTTCGGTATTTCCCGGTGGACTGACGCTGGCCCTGGCGGCCCTGTTGCTGGGGACAGGGATTCTGCCCTCGTACAACTACTCCTTCCTGCAATTCTATTTTGACGCCGTCTTCGGCATGGGAGTGCTGCTGGCCGTGCGGTTCCACTCCAGCCGAACACTGCTGGGGCTGCTTACTCTGGCAATCGCCATCAAGGCGCCGCATCCGCCGGCTGCCCCTGCCTATGGCGCAGTGCTATGCTTTGTGCTGCCACTGATGCTGGCGGTGTTCGCACTGTGGCCGGAAACCGGCTTCAGCCTGGTGACCATCGCGCCCCGCTTCGTGGCATTGCTGGTCGGCTGTGCATTCGTGGCCGCTCTCTCGCGGCCCGAGGTGGCCGACATCGCCGGGCTGTTCAAGAGCCACCTGCTGCCGGCAGGATGGACTGCCTGGAGTCGAATTCCGCAGCTGGGGATCGTGACGCTGGTGGGTGCGCTGGCCGCGATCGCCGTGGCCTTCGCCTTCCGCTGCAAGACCATCGAGGCCGGATTCTTTTGGAGCGTGGCCGCCTGCGGCATCGGGCTGCAGCTGGGGATTGCGCGTCCCATCTCCCGCGCCTTTCTTATCACGGCAGGCTTGGTGCTGGTGATCTCACTGGTGGAGAACTCCTACCGCCTCGCTTACCACGATGAACTCACCGGCTTGCCTGCGCGGCGCGCGCTGAATGAAGCCATGCATTCGCTGGATGCCAGATTTTCCGTTGCCATGGTGGACGTGGACCACTTCAAGAAGTTCAACGACACCTTCGGGCACGATACCGGAGACCAGGTGCTGCGCATGGTGGCCGCGAGACTGGGCGGGGTCAACGGCGGCGGACGCGCGTTCCGTGTGGGCGGCGAGGAATTCGTCCTGCTGTTCCCCGGCATTGCCGTGCGCGATGCCTATCCTCACCTGGAAGAGGTGCGCAAGCGAATCGAGGACAGCCGGTTTGTGGTACGCGGTCCGGACCGCAAGCGGCGCTCTGCGGAAGACCGCCAGCTCGACGGCGCAAAGCCCCGCGGCATGAGTGCAAAAGAGGTGTGCGTGACGGTCAGTATCGGCGCGGCAGAGCCGCATGCCGGCGGCGCGAGCCTGGAACAGGTAATGAAGCTCGCCGACAAGGCCCTCTACAAAGCGAAGAAAGCCGGCCGCAACCGCACAGAAATTGCCAACCTCAGACATGGCTTGCGCAAGCCCACTTCCGCCAGTAGCTCGCAGATGGCATAAACGGCGCATTTTGAACTGAATTACTGGATGCCTGATCGCTGCAGAGTGGGCAAGCTTTGCCCAGTCGGATGCGGCATAATCTGCCCACAAAAGCTCTGCGCGTCCTTAGTGCGAGTTGCGGGCGCAGCTAAGCTTCTCTAATAGCGAAGACTGGGCGATTCCTCCCACCGAATGCGTTTGGCACGCGACTTGCTTCCTTGGATACAGGAATGCGGCGCCGGGGCCTTGTTCGCACGGCGCCGGCGAGGGTTGGAACGATTCATTCTGTTTGAGGAGACCGTAATGTCAGTGTCGGGCATTTGCAGCAGCAGCCTCATCGACTATTACCAGCAGAGCATACAGGGTCGGGTGCAGCAGTTTCGCTCAGAGTTGCCACAACTCGGCCAAGACTCGCAAACCGGAAACTCGTCTGCGGTGCAGCAGGACGTGAGGACCGTCAACCACGACTTCCAGAACAAAGCCACCCAGGTGCGCCATCATCACCATCACGGGGGAGGAGGTGAAATCAGCCAGTTATTGAGCCAGCTGGGCCAGGCGCTTCAGTCCGGCGATCTCTCCGCTGCGCGGACGGCCTACAGCACGCTGCAGCAGGACTTGCAGCAATTCGAGCAGAACCACCCTTCGGTCGCACAGTCGTCAGCGGCCCCCAGCGGGAATGGAATCGCGGTGAACACCTAGTCGCTGCCCTGAGGGACGTTAGCGCATTGTTTGTGCCCGGCCGCAAGCGCAGCGAAAATCCGGGCAGGAGCTATCCCTCTGTGCCCTGCGTCACAGCGCTTCCGTTTGACCAGATCGCAATATGGGACTGAACGGAGCGAACCATGCATGGCAACCAGAAGGTGATCGAGCAGTTAAACGCGGCTCTGGTCTCGGAGCTGACCGCGATCGTGCAGTACATGACGCAGTCGGAAATGTGCCAAAACTGGGGTTACAGGAGGCTGGGCGACCTTACCAAAACCCGCGCCATCGAGGAGATGAGGCATGCGGAAGGGCTCATCGAACGCATCATCTTCCTCGACGGGACTCCTGCGGTCGATGCTGGTTTGAAGCCTCAACTCGGCAGCAAGGTGCAGGAGCAATTGGAGATCAACCTGAAAGACGAGCAGGATGCAGTGCGCCAGTACAACGAAGCTGTGCGAGTCTGCGTTGAAGCGAGAGACGACGGCTCCAAGACCTTGTTCGAGCACATGATCCAGGACGAAGAGCGGCACGCAGACTTCCTAGAGGCACAGCTGCACGCGATCAAAGAGATGGGCGCAGCTGCCTATCTCTCACAGCAATTACTGGGCGCCAAGGATTGAGAGGCGCACGGGAGAATGATCATCTCTTCGCCTGATCGCCTGGAACCTGAACGGCCACGCGCTTGCGCATAAAGTCGCCCACCAGGCTGAGCAGCCGATCGAGATCCGCCCGTGAATTATAGAGGTGGCAGGAGACACGCACCCCTCCCACGCCAGCGGTGTATCTCACGGAGACCATGACATTGTTCTGCTCAAGGTGACGCATCAGGTCCAGGTTGTCATCGGCCGAACCGATGCTGAAGCTCACGATGCCGGCGCGTTGGGCGCGGGGGAAATCGGTCACCAGACTGGTTCCCAGCCCTGGCAGTGACTCCACCAGATGATCTGCCAGAGCGTGAACATGCGCGGAAATGTTTGAAGACCCCAGGTCATTGATCATATGCAGCGAGGCTGCCAGCGCCGCGGCGCCAATGTAGTTCGAAGTACCGCCGATTTCCCAGCGCCGCGCCTCGTCTGCAAAGCTGTAATCGCGCACCGGCACAATGGTGGGATTCTGGAAATAGGTGTCCCATCCCTCCACCTGCACGTTGAGGTAGCCCGCCAGGGGCAAACGCACATGGGGCATCGTCTCCCGGCGAACATAGAGGAACCCGGCTCCGAAAGGCGAGTTGAGCCACTTGTGGCCGCCGCAGGCAAGATAGTCGATGGGGGTCTGCGACACATCGATGGGCACAGCGCCAAGCTGCTGAATTGCATCCACCACCAGGAAGATGCCGCGGCTGCGGCAAAGATCGCTGAGCGCTGCCAGGTCGCAACGGAAGCCGCTCGCCCACTGCACCGAACTGATAGTAACGACGCGCGTTCTTGGAGCAAGAATCCGCTCAATGTCCTCCACGAGCACAGCGCCTGAGCGATTCTTCACAACGTCTATTTCGATCCCCAGAGCCTGCCTCTTCTGCACCCAGGGAATGGCCACCTCGAGAAATTCCAGATCGCAGAGAACAACGTGGTCCCCGCGCTGCAGCGGGATTGCCTCCGCGGCCAGGTTTAGACCATGCGTGGTGCTTTCCACCAGGGCGATCTCGTCTGGGCGAGCCTGAATCAGGCGCGCAGCCTCGACTCGAGCGGTGTTACGCAGGTTGTCGAGGTCGATGTGGCTCTGAGTGGCCGACGCGCAGCCCGTGCCTTCCAGCATCTCAGTGACTCGACGGACGGCCTCCATAGCCGGGCGAGGCGGGACGCTCACGCAAGCCGCATCGAGAAAGATCCGGTCTTTGAGTCCGGGAAACTCGTCGCGAATGTTCTCAGGAATCATGCAGAGATCACTCTGAAATTTGGAGCACGCCCGCGCCTTCGATCCGACTGTGCTTCAGGTCTGTCAATGCCTGGTTTGCCTGCTCCAGTGGAAAAACCTGAACCTGCGTGCGCACCCCGACATCGGCGGCCAAATCCAGAAACTCGCGCGCATCCTGACGAGTGCTGTTGGCGACGCTGCGCACAATGCGCTCGTCGTAAAGCAAGCTGTAATCGAGCGCCGGGATCTGAGACATGGTAATGCCTGCCAGCGCCAACGTCGCGCCCTTGCGCAGGTGGCGGAGTGCCGTGGGCACCAGGGCGCCCGCGGGAGCAAAGATGATGCCCGCATCGAGCGGCGAAGGTGGACGATCCTCGGAGTGCCCCACCCAGGCTGCGCCCAGTCGCGATGCGAGTTCGCGATGAGCAGGCGCGCGAGTGAAGACATAGACCTCGCAGCCCAGAAAACGGGCGAACTGGATCACGATGTGCGCCGAAGCACCGAAGCCATAGAGGCCGAGGCGGTCGCCAGCGCGGGCTCCACTGAGCCGGTAGGAGCGGTAGCCGATGATGCCGGCGCACAGCAGCGGCGCCGCGGCACTGTCGGACAACGTTCTGGAAATAGGATAGGCGAATGACTCATTGACAACAGTGGCTTCGGCATAGCCTCCATCTACGTCGTAACCGGTGAAGCGGGCCCTCTCGCAAAGATTCTCCTGGCCGGCGCGGCAGTAGCGGCACTCGCCGTCCGTCCAGTTGAGCCACGGAATTCCGACCCGATCCCCCTCCTTGAAGATCCGCGTTCCCTGACCCGATGCGTCCACGAAGCCGACGACTTGATGTCCGGGCACTACGAGAATTTTGTGCGGAGGCAGATCGCCTTCCACGGTGTGGAGATCGGTGTGGCACAGACCGCAGCAGCGGACCCGCACGCGAATTTCACCATCTTTTGGCGTGGGCTCCGGAATTTCGTTCAGCGCGAGAGGATTCTGTTCCACCGGACGACCTTGGGAGAGCACCATCGCGCGCATGAGCGCGAGTCTAGATGGCCCTTAGGGGGAGCAGCAAGAGGCCGCCGAAAATACAAAAAAGCGGGCCTGGTTTGACCCGCTTTTAACACATGAAGAGAAGGGTTTTGAGCTAGCACCCTGGAAAACAGCACGATCATTGCCGATTATGGGCTACCCGCTAATTGCATAACGATCAGATGCTTACATCGGATTCCGGGACTTGAATTGGGCGCCCTCCGAGAGAAAGAGTGCAGTTCTTTGCACACGCCAGGGAGGCGGCTTTACCCAGCCAGTCATCTCTGAGGATTGTCACCTGGGGCAAGAAGACTCAATCATGGGTGGGCGGCATTCCAGTCCGAGATTCGACGCTGCGCTTCCTCGATTTGCCTGGGCGTCATTACCTGTTCCAACTCTTTGCGGCCGCGCACGCTGTCCTGATTCCCGCGAGCCGCCGCCAGGCTGAACCACACGTAGGACTGAATGTAGTCCAGAGGCACGCCGCGTCCGGCGCGATAGAGGAGCCCCAGGCTAGCCTGCGCCAGCACGCTTCCCTGCTCCGCAGACTTGCGGAACCACTTCTCGGCTTCTTGTTCGCTGCGAGGCAGGCCGGTCCCCGTCAGGTAGAGGAAGGCGAGATTGGCCTGGCCGGCGGCAACCCCCGCCTCGGCTGCGGCGCGATACCACTTCGCCGCCACCGTGTAGTCGCGCGCCATTCCCTTGCCGGAGTAGTAGCAGGTTCCCAGGTTGTTCTCCGCCATCACGAAACCCTGCTCCGCGGATTTCTGATACAAGCCGCACGCCTGCACCGGATCCTTGGATACGCCCTTGCCATATTCGTAGAGGTAAGCCAGGTTGAACTGCGCGGCTGCCAGCCCTTGTTCCGCGGCAGCGTGGTACCAGCGCGCGGCTTCAGCGTAGTCGCGAGGAACACCGTGGCCCTCGGAGTAGAGGTGCGCCAGATTGTTCTGGCCGGAGGCGTCTCCTTTTTCCGCAGAGGCACGATACCAGCGCAGAGCCTCTGCGTAGTCAACGCTCACGCCGATACCGTGCTCGTACATGTGTCCCAGGTTGCTCTGGGCGGGAGCGAAGCCTTGTTCGGCGGCGGCGCGGTACCAGCTGAGACCCGAGCTGTCGTCTCGAGCAATCCCCAGACCCTGGGCGTACATATAGCCGAGGTTGTTTTGCGCGGAGGCCTCGCCCCCCTCGGCAGCCTGATGCAACCAGCGGACCGATTCAGCGTCGTTTCGCTCTACCCCGACTCCGTGGTGGTAGATGTAGCCCAACGCAGTCTGCGCACTGATCATCCCCTGCTCGGCTGCCGCCCTGTACCAGTGCACTGCTTCGGCAAGGTTGCGCGTGACGAGGCGTCCCCGGTCGTAAGCCAGTCCTAATAAGTACTGGGCCTCGCTGCGGCCGGAGAGTGCCCGCAAGCGCATCTCGTTGATGCTGTCGCTAGTCAGGGCAAGCAACTGGGCATCTGCCGCCGGCGAAGATGGAGGCGGAACCACTGCCGCCTCAAGGTCCTGAGCCCAGGCTACGCTCACACCCCCTGAGGTTGGCCACAGGCTCGCCCAGGCAGCAACCAGCAGACTGCACGCGATAGGTGCCGAATACTTACGCCCCAGCCCCAACATTCCGGCCTCCTCAGGCAGATGCCCTGCGTCAGCCGTTCATACAAGGGTGGTGTTGGCGCACCCTCACCACCACCGTGCGAGAAACGGGAGTGCGCATTGTAGCCCGAAAATACGGCAGTTCATCCCAAATTATTGTGGATTAGTCCCTGATGCAGGTGGGACCTTGCCGTCTGCCTATTCCGAGGCCAGGGCTTGCCGGCGAGCACGGTGGTAGCCGAGCAGTTCGACATTGGCGGCGAGGATCGTCTCCAGAGCTTGTATGACCTGGGGAAGGGCGCTCCCGGGTACGGACATGTACAGTTCATCGTCGGTGAGGCCGGTATAGACGCGATTGCCAACACAACCGGCGCTGGCGACCGCACCACTCGCCATCGCAGCGGGTATAGCCATGCAGGTGGGGCGGCCCAAAGTGGCCGCAGCCGACGCAACCCCGGCGCGAATTGCCGCCTCCAACGCGAGCATCAGCCTCCCCGCCCTGCCGCTCAGGAGCACCACGTCGGGATCGACCGGTGTCTCTCCCAGCGGTGCATAGATGATCACTCGGGGCTGGAATTTGAGCTGCGGTATCTGGGCGATATCCTCCATGCGGATGTAGCCAATGCCCGTCATGAAGCCGATGGTGTCGGAAAGCTCCTGCTGGCGTTCGGGGGGAAGCGGAATGTTGTGCGTGTGGCTGCCGACGGCGCAGTTGTAGTGATCAGAAGGCACGGTGTAGAAGGTCTTGCCTTCGGCCGCCAACCGCCAGTAACTGCAACTGGAGGGCTCGGACCCTTCAAACTTGGACACACCCTCTACGGGCATCTCGCGGAAGGCAATCGCAACGGGCTCACGCTTCAGCTCCAGGGAATCCACAAGGATTTGCTCGAACCGCTTGTAGTCCAGCATGCTGTCCTCAATGCGTCACATGATACAGGAACCGCTTTGAGCAGGGCCGCGTCGCGCCCGTGCGCTCTGAGAAAAAACGTAGATGTTGCGTGAGTTCCGCCTAGTGCTTAAAGAAAAAAAAAGGGACGGGTTGAACCCATCCCCAAGAAGCAGCCAAGGCTGCAAGAACTCGATCGTCAGAAGGTCAGCCGCAGAGCCATCTGGATGAAGCGACGCTCGTTGGGAACGCCCGCCGCCGGAACGACACCCCGCTTGCCGATGACCTGGAACGGGACTTCGCCGTAGTTGCCGGCATCCTGAGTTCCACCCGGCTGAACGTAGTAGTTCGAGTGGTTCAGCAGGTTGTAAAACTCGGAGCGGAACTGCAGCTTGAAGCGCTCGTTGATCGGGAAATACTTCGCGATCGACATGTTGATGTTGTACCAGCCCGGACCACGGAAGGCATTTCGGCCAGTCATGTTGGAGGGCCAGTGGCAATTCTGCCCGGTAGAGATGAGATTACCGGCGGCATTGGTGGTCATGTCGCAAGTCGGCAACTCACCCGAGCCCACCAGAGGATCGACGTAGGTGTTGGGCGCAGGCAACGAAATGTAGTTGAACGTATTCGGTCCGGCAAATCCGCCGGTCGCCAGGGTGTTGGTAGAGCCGCTCAACTGGATCGGGCCGCTGGGGATGTAGCGTCCCACCACGGTGTCTAATCCCGTAAATCCGTTGCTGTCGAACACCGTAAACGGATTGCCGGTGTGAGCGGTGATGATTGGCGCGAGTTCCCACCCGTCCAGTACCTGCTTGGCGATGCCATGCGTTCCCTTGGCGTACGGCAAGGTCCAAACGGCGCTCAACGCGATGCGATGACGAGCGTCGAAATCGGCGCTGCCTTTATCTAGAGCGGGCTGGAAAGGATCGAGCAAGCCCAGGTTCTCGGTCTGTGGGGTCTCGCTGAAGGTCGAGCTCAGGTTGTCGATCGAATGCGACCAGGTGTAGTTGACGGTGATATCCAACCCCTGGTGGAACAGGTTGGTGGACACGAAGCGGGTGTTCAACGCGTTGTAGTACGAGAAGCCGTTGGCGCCGCGCGTGTTCATGTTGCCGTATTGTTCGTTGAGGCGATCAAAGGGGTTCACCGTGGGATCTGTGCCTTCGTAGACCACCCCAAAGCCGGCCTGGTTCACATTCTCGATGGAGTAAAGATGGATGCCGTGCGCACCGCTGTACTCCAGAGCCAGAAGGGAATGGCCCAGGACTTGGCGCTGCAGCGACAGGTTCCACATCTGGGTATAGGCGGTGGGCAGATCCTGCCTCACGTAGCGCAGGCTGGGAGGCGGCAGAGACTTGGTACCGCTGGTCCCGGCGAAGGGCCCGAGATTGTTGGTGGTGATCGGACCGGCGGGGCTGAAAATCGAGTTGAACTGCCCCGGCGGGTTCTGAATCACGTTGAAGGTGACGTTGCCGAAGTTGCGCTCGTAGGCGATGCCGTAGCCGCCGCGGAGCGAGGTCTTGCCGTCTCCAAAGACGTCCAGGGCAAAGCCAACACGCGGGCCGAAGTTGTGGTATTGCGGCTTCCACAACCCTCCCACCGGACTCGCCGGACTGTTGGCGGTGGCATCCACGGTGAACACCTGTCCATTGCGAATCTGGTCGAAGAAGGTAGATCCTGGCCCATAGACAAAGTTGGAATCCAGCGAGGCATCTTTGTTGTGCTGAACGCCGTAGTACTCCCAACGCAGGCCCAGGTTCAAGGTCAATCGCGGAGTGACCTTCCAGTTGTCCTGTGCGTAGAAGGCCATGTCGTTGTAGCGATTGCTGCGTGAAAAGGAAGGCTGCGCAGCGGGCAGATTGATGGAGCAGTCAGGAGTGACGACGGTGTTGCCACTCTGGTCCTTGACGCAGGGGAACTTGCCTTGTGGGTCAATGACGACCTGGAACCATCCAGCCTGACCTCCCAGGAGCCGCTCTAGGTTGTTGGCCAGACCGCTGGCATTGAGCGCTTCGACCGCATTCTCGTATGCGCCAAAGGTGCGGTTGTCGCGCGTGTACAAGTATTCGCCGCCGAAATGTAATTCGTGCTTGTTCTTGGTCCAGCTGAAGGAGTGGGAGATCTCCGTCACGTTCTGCGGACCGCCAAAGGGAATCGCAAGGCCCGGCGCGGTTTGCACGTACCCAGGGAGACTAATCAGGTTGCCCAGCACGCTGACCGCCGAGCTGGCGCTGAAGTAGAGGGTGGGCTGGACCGGCTGGGTCGAGGCCAGCGGCTGATTGACGTTCAGACGATTGAACAAGAGCTTGGTGTCACTCACCAGGCGCGGACTCCAGACGTGGGTCAGCGAGAACATGGCGTTGTTGTTGAAGTTGGTCTGCCCGGTATCGAATCCGGCATAGGGGCTGTTGTTGATGAATCCGGCAAACTCGTTCTGGTTGAACAGAGTGTAGCGGCCAAACATCGTAGTCTTATCGGAGAGTTGGAAGTCGACACGGTTGGTCGTGTTGTAGTTGTTCTGGGGTGCGCCGCCGCCGGAGTCAGAGGGAACAGGATAGCTGCCCACGTCGAAGATCGGGTTGTTGGTGCCGTAGGCGGCCAGAAGAGGAGTGTTCGCGGTAGGTGTGATGCTGGCATCATTCGCCGTCAACACTTGTGTAACAGTGAAGCCCGGGCGCAACGTCTGGTTCACAAAGAATGCCTGGGTGTTGGCGTTCGATGCCGCCAGGAACGCCGGATCCATGACTGCCGTGGTCACATTGGCCTGGCTGCGCACGCGCTGCCACTCCGTGCTGCTGAAGAAGAACAGCTTGTTCTTGATGATCGGTCCGCCGACGGAATAGCCGAACTGGTTGCGGGTGTATTTGGCCTTGGGAATGCCCTTGGAGTTGTCGTCGTAGTCGTTCGAGGTCAGCGCCGAGACGCGGTTGAACTCATAGAGCGACCCGTGGAAAGCGTTGGTGCCGGACTTGGTCACCACGTTGATGACCCCGCCTGAGGCGCGCCCGTATTCAGCGGTGAAGTTGCTGCTCGTGACCGTGAACTGCTCCACCGCGTCGAGCGGAACCGACTGGCCCACTTTGGTGGTGTAGAGGTCCACGTTTTCGCCCCCGTCCAGCAGAATATCGACGCCGGCAGAGCGCTGGCCGTTGACAGAAACACCTGCGCCGCGCGTGATCTCATCCTTGCCGCCGGTTCCGGAGGAAGAATCCTGATTCACATTGCCCAGCGTTTGAACAAAGTCGTAGGGATCGCGAGTCAGCGAGGGTAGCTGCGCCACTCTCTTCGTATCGACGACCTGCGTAAGCGAAGAGCTCTCGGTGTCTACCTGCGTCTCCGCTGCACTTACGACTTCGACGGTGGTTTCCGTCCCTGCCGCCTTCAATTGAATGTCGAGGCTGCCGCGCACTCCCGGCGATACCTGGATTTTTTGCGAGATATCACCAAATCCCTTGGCGGAAGCTTTCACTTCGTACACGGCAGGCGGAAGGTTGGTGACGGTGTAGCCTCCCGCGCTGTCCGTGGTAGTGGTGCGAACGGCATTGGTGCCAGTATCGGTGACGGTGATCGCGGCGCCGACTACGACCGCGCCGGAAGCATCGGTCACCGTTCCGCCGATCGATCCTTTTTCAAATTGCGCCAGCGCCGCTCCCGAAAATGTAAGGAGCAGCATGAGAATGGCAATCACGAAGCCTGCACTCCGCCGACTTCGCCCGCCTTCCAAGAGCGTACTTCTCATCGTGATTCCTCCTGATGACCTTGCCGATTACTTGCGCTCTGATTTCGTTTCTGCCGCTAAGATTTCAAACTTCAAAGCCGCTGCGATGAACGAAATCGTCATTTGCTGCACAGGTTGATCCCGGAACGCATACCGGAGTCATCCCTTTGCTAGGCAGTTTGGTCACCATAGTCCAATGGGATTAGGCGACGATTACTTCGCGATGAAGCGGCGATTTGTTGGGACGTTCGGAACGGAGGAACTTACTCATTTCACAATTTCGTAGATTTCACGGAATAGCCCTACGGGGAAAGGGAGATTTGCAGGGATCGTCCCAAGGTGGTTGCGGCCGATATGGCCAGGCAGATCGACAGTCCCTTCAGCGGCAGACCACTGCAAGAAGAAACCGAGAACACGGTACCGCCCTTTCTACATGATTTCCCCTAGCAGGTTGCGGAAAAACTCAGGCCAACGCCGAAAATCTCTATGCCCGTGTCAACTTCCCGCTTTGCGGACAACGATTCTGGATTCCATCGACTCGGGAGTGCCACGCCAACCGGCTACGTACTTGCCGGTAACGGCGGTTCCTTCGTAACCGTCTCCGAACGCGAAGATGTAAGCGTGCCGTCCAAAACTCGCATGAATGCCAGCCCCAGCGGAGGAGACCGTGTAAACCAACCGTTGAAGTAGAGATGCCCTTCCGTACTGTGCCGGGAACAGAATGTGTCCATTCTCATCTGTTCTCAAAGTGACTTCATGCGATTGGCCTTCAGCAGAGTAGTTTTGATATACAAGGCGGACGCTGATGCCCGCACGGGGCTTGCCGTCATCCGTTGCAACCCAAACGTCCCAGCTCGGTGATGCCAGATACCGCATCGGGAGAAGGCTCATAACGAGCAGAACACTTGCGAGGCCGACAACAACTCGCCGGGCGTTAGGAGCGTTCGGTCTGTGGTTCACGCCCAGTAACTCTACGCTGAAATCATGCATGTTTCCACAGGCGAAGCTGGTAAGAAGAACACATGCGTGGAGATGACGAGCAACAGCTAGGCGTGTTCAGCTAGGTAAGCCCCGAACAGCGTGTCCCGAACGACCATGCTCTCCGTCCAGTGCGTGCACTGACCGATGAAGCCTTGCGCGACCTGAGATCTCGGTTCAACAGGCTGTACGCCAAAACCGGTCGGCCATCCATCGCTCCGGACAGCGACGAACGGAATGCTATAAGAGACACCCGCAGAAGACAGGTTAACCCTGATCCTACTTGTTTTTCAGCAGCCTGCTAGGGCAGCTGGCGCCCGGGCTGAGCGAATCGGAAACAAAAAAAGGGGATGAGCTGGGCTCATCCCCCGAAGCAGCCAAGGCTGCAAGAACTAGAAGGTCAAGCGGAGCGCGAACTGGCCGAAGCGTCGCTCGTCGTGGTTGCCGCCGATGGCAGCGATACCGAGTCCGCCCTTAGCTGCCTGAACGATGGGAATGCCGCCGGCGAAATTCGGCACGTCAAGGTTGGAGCCGTTGACGTAGTAGTTGTGGTGGTTGAAGATGTCGAACCCTTCAGCGCGGAATTCCAGCCCCATTCGCTCGGTTAGCTTGAAGGACTTGGTCACCGCGAAGTCGAAGGTCCAGGCGCCCGGTCCGCGGAAGGTGTTCCGGTGCGTCATGTCGGCCGGAAATGGTCCGAAGTCGGAAATGCCCAGCACTGGGTCGAAGGGGTTTTCCGAAGCCGCCGCCGGGAGTGTGAGCAGGTTGAAGACGTTGGGACCAACCGCCACGGCCGAGCCCGTCGCATAGCTGCCAATTGGCGTCGAAGGCTCATAGCGCGGCCAGCCGGGAGTGCCGAAGTTAAGCGAGTTGGTGCTGTCGTACACGGAGAAGGGCACGCCCGAGCGGATGCTGAACACCGGCACCAGGGTCCAGCCGCCCAGCACCTGGCGCTGCCAACCCTTACCGCTGCTGAACCACGGCGTCTGCCAGAGCGGTGTAACCGAGAAGCGGTGCCGGATGTCGTAATCCGAACTTCCCCAGTCCAGCCCAGGATTACGTGGATCCAGATAGCCGAGGTTGCCAATGCCGTTGGACGCGCCTTGCAAGCTGTCCGAGAAGGTCGAACTCAGATCGTCGAGCGAGTGCGACCAGGTGTAGTTCGCCACCAGGTTCAAACCGGTGTGATGCAGGTTCGAGCTCTGAAAGCGGAGATTCAGAGCGTTGTAGTGGGAGCCGCCATTGCTGCCGCGGGTGTTGATTCCAGTGTATTGCTGATTGGTGCGGGTGAAGATTCCGTTGAATGGATCGCCCAGGTATTCCTGGCCGCCGCCCAGCGGATTGAACGATGAAATGTCGTACAGGTGAACGCCGTGCGCTCCCGCGTACTCAACCGCAAATACAGTCTGGCGGGCCAATTCACGCTCGATCGCCAGGCTCCAGAACTGCGTCTGCGCCACTTGAATATCCTGGCTGACGTGCCGCAGGCTGGACGGCGACAGAGGCACCGAACCGTTGGCGCCGCTGAATGGTCCCAGGTTGTCGTTGGTAATGGGAATGGGGACGCCCAAGTTCGCCGGTGTCAACTGCACACTGGCATAGTTCGGCGGGTTCTGAATCACGTTAAAGGTGACGTTACCGAAGTTGCGCTCGTAGCTAATGCCAAATCCGCCGCGAAGGCTGGTCTTGCCGTCTCCCGTCAAGTCCATCGCAAAGCCAACGCGCGGCGCCACTGTGCCCCAGCGCGGGTTCCACATGCCGCCCACCGGGCTGTTGGGAGCGAGTTGTACCGATCCGTTGCGGATCTGCTCATAAATGTTGGAGCCTGAACCGAAATAGAAGTTGGAGTCGAGGTTGGGATCGCTGTTGTGCTGCACGCCATAGTGCTCATAGCGCAGTCCCAGGCTCAGGGTCAGCCGCGGCGTGGCGCGGAAGCTATCCTGCGCAAAGATCGCCCAATCGTTATAACGAAAGTTGCGTTTGAAGCTGGGCGACCCTGCCGGCAGCGTAAGGGTGCAGTCGGGAGTCTGGATCAGCGCATTGGTGTTGGGATCCCGCACGCAGGGGAATTTTCCCTGCGGGTAGACGGCAGCCTGGAACAACGCCAGTTGTCCCAGCACCAGGTTGTCCACACCCTGCCCACTGTTCTTGCCGGTCTGCTCGAGGCCCTGGGCGTATGCGCCGAAGGCTTTGTTGATCTGCTGATAATCGAACAAACCGCCGAACATCAGGCTGTGCCGGCCCTTGGTCTTGGCCACCGTCGGGGTAATTTGTATGACGTTCTGCGGACCGCCAAAAGGCAGGCCGCCTGCGCCGGCAAATTGGGCAAACAGGCCGGGCAGGAACACTGGGGCCGTGCCCAGGGTTACCGGGGCAGAGTTTAGCAACAATTCTGGAACGTTTCCCTGGGCCTGGTCATAGGTGTTGACAATGTTGACGCGGCTGTAGCTCACCTTGACGTTGGCCAGCAAGCTATTGCTGAAGGTGTGGCTGAGGGAGAACAGCGCGCTCTGGTTGTATTGAGCGTCGCCAACATTGTATTGGCTGTAGGGACTGGCGAAATCAGCTCCGATGAAGTTGTCGACGTTCTCCAACGCGTAGCGGAAGAACATCTGAGTCTTATCGGTCATGTTGAAGTCGAGACGCCCGAGGATGCGGTAGGTGTTGGTGGGCACGCCGCCTCCCGCATCCGCCGGCGCGTTGAAATTCAACAGCCCAAACGCTGGAGTAGAAGCCGGAAGCTGGGAAAACGCTCCCTTCGACCCCACATCCGCCGTCACCTGGGCAACGCTGAGGGTATTAGCGAAAGAGAAGCTATTGGCTCCGTACGCGTTGAAGTACGCCTGCGTATTGGGCGCCGTCAGAGCCAGCAACTGCGGCGTAGGCACGTAGGCGCTCAGACTCGCGTTGCTGCGCACCTTCGTCCATTCCGTGGTCTGGAAGATGAACAGCTTGTCCTTGATGATCGGAGCGCCGACGGCATAGCCGAACTGGTTTCGTGTGTACTGCCCCTTCGGCAGGTCCTTGGAATCGTTGTCGTAGGTGTTGGCGGTGTAGGCGGCGAGCCGATTGAATTCCCAAACCGAGCCGTGAATGGCGTTGGTGCCGGACTTGGTGGAGACGTTCACCACGCCGCCCGAAGCGCGTCCATACTGCGCATCGAAGTTGGTGGTGATGACGCGAAATTCTTGCACTCCGTCGATAGGAATGGACTGGCCGACGGTGTCGGTGAACAGGTCGATATTCTCCACGCCATCGAGCAGAATCTCGGTGCCGGATGTTCGCTGACCGTTGATGGCATAGCCGACACCGCGCCCGGTGGTGTTCTGGTCACCCGTAGTGCGATCGCCACTGCTCACGTTGCCCGCCACTGCCACGAAGTCATAAGGGTTGCGGGTGAGGCTGGGCAGTTGGGCGATCTCCTGGGGAGTAATGATCTGCGAAAGCTCATAGGTTTGCGTGTTGACCTGGGTTCCGCCCTCACCCACCACTTCCACCACTGTTTCCGCCTTGGAGACGGCCAGCGTGGCATCGAGGGTCAGGTGGCCTCCGACTGTGACAGTAGCGCGGGCACGGTACTCCCCGAAGTGCGCGCTCTTCACAGATACCTCGTACTGCCCGGGCGGCAAGGCCGGGATGCTGTACTGGCCGGAAGAGTTGGTCTGAACCGTGCGCTCAACCCCTGTGGCAAGATTCTTCGCTGTCACTGAGGCCTCGGGAACCACGGCGCCGGAGGTATCGACGACGGTTCCAGCGATCACGCCGGTGTCAACCTGCGCCGCCACCTGGAGGACAAGAAACGCCATCCACAGCAGCAGCAACACTACCCAGAGGATCCGCGTGTGGTGAATGCTAGCCTTCATCATGTCTCAGCTCTCCCGATCTGTTGGTACTTGCTGGAATCGCCCCAGCGACCGCGGGCAGCGCCATTCTCTGAGCCGTACGGTCACTCGTAATGGCGTGGTTGGTCCTCGGCAGATCCCGAATTCATCCCTTGCAGTGGCAGTTTGGTCACCAAAAATGACCTGTGACGAATGGTGCAGCGCGGGTGACAAGGCCGAAAGTTCTTGTGGTGCTTTGTCAGCACTCGTTTTCGTTATCCAAAATTTTGTAGGTTGAGCTTGCATAGAATATGCAGAAACGGAATTAACTGGGAACTAGTCCCTTGTCGCAAACGGTTGGTGGATGTTTACCAGTGTCTGGTCCCGAACTGATCCGAGAGCTGCATCTGCTCTGAATTTTCCGTTCGACAAGAGACTGCGCGGTTAGAGGGAACTCTGACGAACAGAAGTGAAGAATAGCGGGCGCGTGCAGTTTGGAGAAAGCAAGAACGAAGCGCAGGAAATAAGAAAAGGGGATGAGCTCCTCTGCCCATCCCCCAGAAGCAGCACTAGGCTGCGAAACCACTAGCTAGAACGTCAGCTTCAGAGCCATCTGGATGAAGCGCCGCTCGTTGGGAACGCCCGCTGCCGGATTCACGCCCTTCTTGCCGATGATCTGGAAAGGAACGTTGGTGCCGTAGTTGCCCGCGTCCGCCTGACTCGTCTGAACGTAGTAGTTCGAGTGGTTCAGCAGATTGTAGAACTCGGTGCGGAACTGCAGCTTGAAGCGCTCGTTGATCGGGAAGTATTTCCCGATGGCCATGTTGATGTTGTACACGCCGGGTTGCCGGAAGGCGTTGCGCCCGGTCATGTCGGAAGGATAGTGGCAGTTGCGGCCGGTGGAAATCAGATGACCGGCGGCATTGGTGGTCATGTCGCAAGTGGGCAACTCGCCGGAACCCACCAACGGATCGGTGTAGGTGTTCGAGCCCGGCAGGTTGCTATAGATGAACGCATTCGGTGTGCCTGCGGAATTGCCTACCGAGGTGCTGGTATTTCCATCCAGCGTGAAGGAACCGGTAGGAATGTAGCGAGAGGCGATCGTATCCAGGCCGGTGAACCCATTGCTGTCAAATACGGTGAATGGGTTGCCGGTCCGGGCGGTAACAATCGGCGCCAGTTCCCAGCCGTCCAGCACCTGCCGCGCGACACCGTGCGTCCCCTTGGCGTAGGGCAGAGTCCACACCGCGCTCAAAGCAATGCGATGGCGTGTGTCGTAATCGGCGCTGCCCTTGTCCAAGGCCGGGTTGAACGGATCCAGAAGACCCAGCCAACCCTCTGCCTGTGGAGTCTCGCTGAAGGTGGAGCTGATGTTGTCGATGGCATGCGACCAGGTGTAGTTGATGGTAAGGTCCAACCCCTGGTGGAACAGGTTGCTGGACACGAAGCGGGTGTTCAACGCGTTGTAGGAACCGAAGCCGTTGGCACCGCGTGTATTCATGTTGCCGTACTGGCGATTCAGGCGATCAAAGGGGTTGTTGGCCACCGGGTCGGTGCCCAGGTAGACCACCCCGTAGCCCGCCTGATTGTTGTTCTCGATGGAATACTGGTGAACCTGGTGGGTTCCGCTGTATTCCAGGGCGATCAGCGAGTGGCTCAACACCTGGCGCTGCACCGACAGGTTCCACATGTTGGTGTAGGCGGTCGGAAGATCCTGCCGCACGTAGCGCAGGCTCGGAGAAGGCAGCGCCTTGGTTCCGCTCGTACCCGCAAACGGCCCCAGGTTGTTCGAGGTGATCGGCACGCCCGTGTTGAAAATCGAGTTGAATTGCCCGGGCGGGTTCTGGATCACGTTGAAGGTGACGTTGCCGAAGTTGCGCTCGTAGGCGATGCCGTAGCCGCCGCGGAGAGAGGTCTTGCCGTCTCCGAAGACGTCGTAGGCAAAGCCAACGCGCGGCCCGAAGTTGTGGTACTGCGGATTCCACAACCCTCCCACGGGACTCGCCGGGCTGTTGGCGGTTGCATCCACGGTATACACCTGCCCGTTACGAATCTTGTCAAAGTAGGTAGAGCCTGTTCCAAATACGAAGTTGGAATCCAGCTTCGCATCTTTGTTGTGCTGCACGCCGTAGTATTCCCAACGCAGCCCCAGGTTCAAGGTCAATCGCGGGTTGACCTTCCAGTTGTCCTGCGCGTAGAAGGCCATGTCGTTGTAGCGGTTACTGCGCGCAAACGAAGGATCCGTAGCAGGCAAGGTGATGGAACAAGCCGGCGTGACGATAGTGTTGCCATTCTGGTCCTTGACGCAGGGGAACTTGCCCTGCGGATCGATCACTTTCTGGAACCAGTTGGCATTGCCGACCAGCAGGTTCTCCAAACCACCGGCGATGATCCCGCCAGTTCCGTTAAGCGCCTCGACCGCATTCTCGTAGGCGCCGAAGGTACGGTTGTCGCGGGTGTAGACGTACTGCCCGCCGAAGTGGAATTCGTGCTTGTTCTTCGTCCAGCTGAAAGCGTGGGAAATTTCCGCCACATTCTGCGGACCGCCGAAAGGAATGGCGTTGCCCGGCGTCAACTGCGCGTAGCCTGGCAGATTGATCAGGTCGCCGTTGACCTTGGCAGGTGTGCTGGAACTGAAGTACAGCGTGGGCTGCACCGGCTGCGTGGAAGCCAGCGGCTGGCTGTTGTTCAACCGGTTGAACAACACCTTGGTGTCGCTGACCAGGCGCGGACTCCAGATGTGGGTCAACGAGTACATGAAGTTATTGTTGAAGTTGGTCTGCCCGGTATCGTAGCCGGCATACGGGCTGTTGTTGATGAATCCGGCAAACTCGGTCTGGCTGAACAGGGTGTACCGACCGAACATGCTGGTCTTATCGGAAAGCTGGAAGTCGACCCGGTTGGTCGTGTTGTAGTTGTTCTGAGGTGCGCCGCCGCCAGAATCGGAGGGAACGCTGTAGCTGAACTTATCGAACACCGGATTAGTGTTCCCGTAAGCAAACAGATTCGGGAACCTGGTCGAAAATCCCGCCTGGGCGAAGTCCAAGCCGGCCTGCGCGGCATTCACAGTGCTGAGCATAGTGATGCCGGAACGCAGTGCCTTGCCCGAAAAGAATGCCTGGCTGTTGGCCGCGGTCGCTGCCAGGAACGCCGGGTCCATAATCAGACCAATCGCCGTCGCTGAACTGCGCACCCGCTGCCACTCCGTGCTGCTGAAGAAGAACAGCTTGTTCTTGATGATGGGTCCGCCAATGGAGTACCCGAACTGGTTACGCGTGTAGCGTTGCTTAGCCACATCATTCGCGTTGGAGTCGTAGTCGTTCGAGGTCAGCTTGGAAATGCGGTTGAACTCATAGACCGACCCGTGAAAGGCGTTGGTGCCCGACTTGGTCACCACGTTGATAACGCCGCCCGAGGCGCGGCCATATTCCGCCGTGAAGTTGCTGGTGGTGACGCTGAACTGCTCCACCGCGTCGAGCGGAACCGACTGGCCCACCTTGGTGGTGTAGAGATCGACGTTTTCGCCACCATCCAGCAGCACGTCCGTGCTGGCCGAGCGCTGGCCGTTAATCGAGACACCGGCGCCGCGCGTGATCTGATCCTTGCCACCGCTGCCTGACGAAGAATCCTGCGAGACATTGCCCAGGGTCTGGACAAAATCGTAGGGATCGCGGGTCAGCGTGGGGAGTTGCGACACTCGCCGGTTCTCGACCACTTGCGTCAGCGAAGAGCTTTCCGTGTCCACCTGGGTCTCGGCTGCGCTGACCACTTCCACCGTGGTCTCGGTTCCCGCGGCCTTTAGCTGAACGTCCAGGCTGCCGCGCACTCCCGGCGACACCTGAAATTTTTGCGTGACGTCGCCAAACCCCTTGGCGGCAACCTTGATTTCATAGGTCGTGGGGGGCAGGTTGGTAATCGTGTAGCCGCCCGAACTGTCGGTAACGGTAGTGCGAACCGCATTGGTGCCGGGATCGGTCACAGTTACGGTTGCGCCCACCACGACTGCGCCGGAAGCATCCGTGACCGTTCCACCGATCGATCCTTTTTCAAATTGCGCCAGAGCTGCTCCCGAAAACGCGAGGAGCAGCACCAGCAATGCGCTGACGAAGCCTGTAAGCCGTGCGCTTCGTCCGCCCTCATTGCGCCTGTCTCTCATCTCTTCCTCCTGAAGATCCTTTAGGGAAGCAAATGCGCGAAGAGCCCCAAGAAAATTTCCCGCGCATCCGGCTCCTGATACCGTGTTGGATTGAACTGCCTTCATGCTTGCTCTTGAATGCCAGAAATCCCTGGAGCCGTTAGTCGCCGTTGGTCCCCGACACTTCCTTGAACATCACTCACAAAGGCACTTCAGTCACCAATCTTGATGTGGGATAAAATTCGGTTAGCTTGGGATGAATCGAGAGATGTCCGGGACACTTCAGGAAGCACATCTTTGCGGAATTCCGAATTTTGTATATTCCACGGTCGACGGATACGGAAGAATGGACAAAACGCAGTTCGTACCAGCAAGTGAGCGCTTCGTAATATCAGGTTTGCGGGATGCCCCTCCCCCCGACAAGCATGCTGCCTCTGAACGTGAAGAAGAGAACGCGCGCAGTGGATGGCGGATGCGCTGAAACTCTGCACCCATATAAAAAGGGGGAGCTCAAAAGCTCCCCCCACCAGCTTACGCGGCTGGTTCTAGAAGGTGACCTTCAAAGCGAACTGCACGAAGCGGCGTTCATCCGAGCCCGTCTGGGTGAGCTGGTTGGTTGCTCCCGGATAAGCCCCGCCCTTCTTCACTTGAATCGTGGTTGCGGTGGAGAAGTCAGCAGCGTCGTCCACGACGTAGTAGTTGTGGTGGTTGAAGATGTTGTAGAGCTCGCCGCGGAACTGGAGCCCCACCCGCTCGGTGACTTTGAAATTCTTGTAGATACCGAGATCAAAGGTCCAGTTGTTCGGGCCCTTCCAGGCATCCTTGCCCAGCATCGCCGGGAAGGAGCAACCCTGGTATTGCAAGCCGGTGCAGGTAGGCCAATCAGAGATGCCTACGATCGGATTGGCGTAGCTTGACGTTAGCGATCCGGCGGACGCCATATCGATGTAATCGAAGGTGTTCGGACCCACTGGGGTTACACTGCCGCTGGTACTGATGGGCGTCGCCGGCAACCAGCGCAAGCAGACCTGATTGCCGTTGGTGCAGTCATAGATACTGTAGGGAATCCCGGTGCGGGCGGTGAAGATGGGGGCAAATTCCCAACCGCCCAGGACATTCTTCTCTATCTTGTTCTGGGAGTTTTTGAAGAAAGGAACGTCCCAGATGCCGCTGATCGCCACCCGGTGCCGGACATCGAAATCCGCCGCACCCTTGTCGAGCGCGGGGTTAAAGGCATCGAGGTAGCCCAGGTTGAAGTTGTTAAACGACTCGCTGAAAGTCGAGCTCAAGTTGTCGATGGCGTGCGCCCAGGTGTAGTTGACGGAGAACTGCAACCCGGTGTTGTGGATGTTGGCGGAACGCAAGCCTATGTTCACGGCGTTGTAGTTGGAGAAGCCGTTGGAGCCGCGGAAATTGATGTCGCCATACTGCGGCAGCAAGCGGTTTCCAGACAAGGCGTCGCCCTCGATAACGCCACCGCCGCCAGGACGGTTGATGTTGGCGATGTCATACAGGTGGACGCCCTTCGATCCGGTATAGGCAATCGACAACAGGGTGTTTCGGGCGATCTCGCGTTCCGCCGCCAGGCTCCAGAATTCGGAGTATGCCGGGTCGATCTTCTGGTCTACAGCGCGCAGGCTAACCGCCCCCAGAGCCTTGCTGCCGGTGCCAGAAAGTGGTCCGGTGTTGTTGGGGGTAATCGGTACGGTGCCCGCGGGAACGTCGACACCATTGACGATGGCTAGCACGGCGTAGTTAGGCGGGTTCTGGATCACGTTGAAGGTGACGTTGCCGAAGTTGCGCTCGTAGCTGATACCGAAACCGCCACGGATGCTGGTCTTGCCGTCGCCGAAGACGTCATAAGCGAAGCCCACGCGCGGAGCGAAGTTGCGGTACTTGGCCTCCCACAGGCTCCCGATGGGGCTGTTGGGGACGGTGGCCACGAAGCCGTTGCGAATCTGGTCAAAACGCGTTGCACCGGTTCCGAGGTAGAAGTTGGAATCGAGATTCTGGTCAACATTGTGCTGTGGGCCGTAGTACTCCCAGCGGATGCCGTAGTTAAAGGTAAAGCGCGGCATCACCTTCCAGGAGTCCATGGCGTACACGCCCACATCGTTGTAGCGGTTGTTGCGGTTGAATGCCGGCGGAC
>DATHDM010000226.1:0-18443 GCA_035319065.1 Terriglobales bacterium | reverse complement strand
TATTGGTAGTCATGGTTTTCAAGTCGCTTGCGCTGGTGCTCTCGCTCGGGTCCGGGACCTCGGGCGGCTTGCTGGCGCCGATGTTTATGGCCAGCGCCGCCATGGGTTCGGCGACAGCCATGATCATCAACCGCATCAGCCCCGCCGCGCATCTCGCTCCGGGAGCATTCGCCCTGGTAGCCATGGGAGCGGTGTTTGGAGCGGCATCGCGGGCGACCTTCGCCTTCATCATCTTTGCTTTCGAGCTGACACGCGATTACAACTCGGTGCTTCCGCTGATGCTGGTGAGTGTGATTGCGGACGGCGTAACGATGTTCTTCCTGCCCACGTCCATCATGACCGAGAAGCTGGCGCGGCGGGGATTGCGCATCCACGCGGAGTACGAGCCGGACGATCTGCGAATCGTGCCGGTGGCGGAGACTATGGACACCAATGTTCCTAGAGTTCCGGAGCAGCTTCCAGTTGGGGAGTTGGCAGCGCGGATTGCGGCGCGAGATCCTACGGTGATACAGCACCAGGGACTTGCCATTGTGAATAGCCAGGAGGAGTTGGTAGGAATGCTGACACGGGGAGATATTTTGCGAGCGCTGGAGCAGGATCCCAGCGGCCGCATGACAGTTCTGGAGGCGGGAAATCGCGAACCGGTGATTGCGTTTCCCGATGAGTTGCTGGCGGAGGCAGCGGAGAAAATGCTGCGCCACAACATCGGCAGGCTGCCGGTGGTGAGCCGCGAGAATTCCAGGAAGCTGGTGGGGTATCTGGGTCGGCAGGGAGTTATGGCAGCGCGCCTGCGGCGGATTCAGGAAGAGGGCGTGCGCGAGGACGGCTGGATTGCGAGGCTTGTGAGGCGGCGCGCGTGAACCAGCGTTCAATCAGCCCTCTGTCCAGGCTACGCGCTCAACCTCCCACGCTGGCGAAAACGAAGCGAGCGTGAGGCAACCCTCCTGCTGCATTTTCGGGCAATTGACGCCCGGACACGTGGGGTATAGAGTCCGGCATCGCAGGAACCTGCCTGTTGCAAGTTCGGCCTTGGTTAATATCTCCTCGGAAAGATTCCAATTCAGAAAGGAGCCAGCGATGAAACGCCTGACGGCTCTATTGCTGCTACTGGGGTTGTGGGCGCTCGCCGGTTGGGCTCAGGACATGCCCAAGGTTTCCAAGTATGTATGGGTGGAACATGTCCAGCTCAACCCCGGCAAAGGGCCAACCTTCACGAAGTATGTAAGCCAGCTCAAGGAAGCGGTCGACGCCAACAGTCCCGATCTGACATGGATCGCTGGGACGCCGATGACCGGCGATATGGCGGGCTTCACGTTTATCACCTTCCATGACTCTTTTCAGGACATGGAGAACTTCGACAAATCGTTCGATAAGGTGCAGCGGGCAGCGATGGTGAAGAATGTGGCGCTGCTCAACGAGGCCTCCGAGTCGGAGCGGATGGCACATGCGGAGATGTACAAGTATCGCGAGGACCTCTCCTACAACCCGGGCAAGGTCACCGGTCCCCAGACCACTCACTGGCGGGTGACGGTCTATCACATCAAGCCGGGAATGACCTCGAAGTTCACCGACCTGATCAAGGAAGTGGTTTCGATCCGCAAGACTGGAAACATTGACGACACGTGGATTGCCTACCAGGCGGTGGCGGGCGTGCCCAACAACACATTCGTCTCGGTTGTACCGCTGAAGTCGCTGGCCGATATGGATGTAGACCGGACAGCGGCCATGGATGCGGTGTACACGCCGGCGGTCAAGCGCAGCCTGGACGCCATGGCGGCCGAGGCTATTCAGTCGTCGGAAACCAACATCATGACCGCGAGTCCGGGCATGAGCCGGCCGCCCAAGACCTATGTGGCGGCGAACCCTGATTTTTGGACGGTGAAGCCGGACGAGTTGCAGGCGGCGGCCACCAAGACGACCGCCAAGTCCAAGTCCAAGCTGAAGGAAGCGGCGATGAAGGAGGAGAAGAAGCAATAGTCTCCTGCACGGGAGAAGTAAGAAGGCCGCCAGGATGCTGGCGGCCTTTGTTCTTTCCCGTGAACTTGCTTCAGTTTGAGTAGAGCAGCAGGCCCTCGGACTCCTTGGAGTCCACCGGGCGGTAGAACAACTGCTCGCCGTCGCGGTATACCTCGATGAACGCAGGCCGCGCATTGATCGTGCCCTGAATGAGGGCCTCGCTGAGCGGGTCCTCAATGTACTTCTGCAGCGCGCGGCGCAGCGGACGGGCGCCATAGGTGCGGTCCACCAAGGTGCGCTCGAGCACCCATTTCTTGGCGTCCTCGGTAACCGTAATGGTGATCGACTTCTGGGCCAGGTTCTGGTTCAGCTGGCTGACCATCAATTCCAGAATCTGGATCAGGTCCTGCTCGGTCAGCGAATTGAAGATGATGATCTCGTCCAGACGGTTGAGGAACTCGGGATTGAAGGTCCGCTTGACCTCGTTGCGGACCAGATCCTCGACCTTGCTGCCGATCTCGCCTTCCTTCTCATCGGTCTGGAAACCAAGCCCCTGCTTCTTCTGCAGATGGCGCGCGCCGATGTTGGAGGTCATGATGATGATGGTGTTCTTGAAGTCCACGGTGTTGCCCAGCCCGTCGGTGAGCTGGCCATCTTCATAGACCTGCAGCAGGATGTTGAAGACATCCGGGTGCGCCTTCTCGATTTCGTCCAGTAGCACGACGGAGTACGGAGCCCGCTTGACGCGCTCGGTGAGCTGGCCGCCCTCCTCATAGCCAACGTAGCCGGGAGGCGATCCGATCAGCTTGGAGACCGAATGCTTCTCCATGAATTCCGACATGTCGAAGCGGATCAGAGATTTCTCCGTTCCGAACATGAACTGCGCCAGGGTGCGGGCCACCTCCGTCTTGCCCACGCCGGTCGGACCCAGGAAGAGGAACGAACCAATGGGACGGTTCGGATTCTTCAGGCCGGCGCGGGAGCGGCGAATGGCGCGCGCCAGCGCGCTGATGGCTTTATCCTGCGAGATGACCCGCTTGTGCAGTTCATCTTCGATGCGGAGCAGCTTCTTTGATTCTTCTTCCTTGATGGAGGCGATGGGAACGCCGGTCCAGCGCGAAACCACGTCCTCGATATCCTCGCGGGCGACCACGCCGGTGGAGGATTCATCGAGATGGTACTTCTCCCGCAGCGCCCGCAGGTTCTCGCGTTCCTTGCGCTCCTCGTCGGAATAAAAGCGCGCCTTCTCGAACTCGTGGTTCGCGATGGCGTTCTCCATGCGATGCACGATGAACTTGATGCGCTTCTGCACCTCGGTGATCTCTTCCGGCAGCGACGTTTGGCGCAGCTTTACGCGCGCGCCGGCTTCATCGATCAGGTCGATGGCCTTATCCGGCAAGAAACGATCCGGGATGTAGCGATTGGAGTGCGACACGGCAAAGCGGATCGACTCGTCGGTGTAGCTGACGGCGTGGAACTTCTCATAGCGTTCCTTGATGCCGCTCAGGATCTTGATGGCATCGTCCTCGCCGGGGGGAGGGACCTTGACCGACTGGAAGCGGCGCTCCAGCGAGCGGTCCTTCTCAATCGACTTGCGGTATTCGCCCGGGGTGGTGGCGCCGATGCATTGAATCTCTCCCCGCGACAGGGCGGGCTTCAGGATGTTGGCGGCATCCAGCGAACCTTCGGCCGAGCCGGCGCCTACCAGGGTGTGCAACTCGTCGATGAAAATGATGGAGTTCTGCGACTCCATCAGTTCCTTCATGATCGTTTTGAGACGTTCTTCAAATTGACCGCGATACTTGGTGCCGGCCACGATCAGGGATAGGTCCAGGGCCAGGATGCGCTTATCTGCCAGGAAAGAGGGGACATCGCCATCGGCGATGCGCTGCGCCAAACCCTCGACGATTGCGGTTTTTCCCACACCTGGTTCGCCAATCAGAACGGGATTGTTCTTCGTGCGCCGGCAGAGAATCTGCACCACGCGCTCCAGTTCGCCTTCGCGACCCACCAGCGGGTCAAGCTGGTTGTCCATGGCGGCCTGGGTCAGGTCGCGTGAAAACTCGCTCAATAGCGACGATTCGCGGGAGCGCTGCGGCTGAGCCTTCTCCTGCGAACTGCGCGCCAACTCTTCACGCACACTGGAGAGCCGCAGGCCGCGCTCGTGAAGGATTTCGGCGGCAAAGCACTTTTCTTCCCGCAGCAGGCCCAGCAGCAAGTGTTCTGTACCAATGTGCTTGTGGGAGAGCCGCTCGGCCTCCTCTGCCGCGTAGGCAAGCACCCGCTTGCACTCGTTGCTGAGCGGCAGATCAACCGACGTAGAGACCTTCTCGCGGATGGTGGTGTGGCCCTCGATCTGCTTGCGAATCGATTCGACCGAAGCATGCGAGCGGAGGAACCGGTTGGTCAGGGCCTTGTCTTCGCGCAACAGTCCGAGCAGCAGGTGCTCCGTTTCGATGTAAGGAGAACCAAACTGGCTCGCCTCGTAGCGTGCGAAGAAAATCACCCGCCGCGCTTTTTCCGTGTACCGTTCAAACATTTTCCCTCTCCCAGGCCCTTGGGAGCGAAACCCAGCTCGTACCTCACCTTACCATCGATGGGGGCCAGGTGTCCGCCCAACCGACCTATCCTCCCGAGTGTTCCCGCTACGCTGGCGAGAACCTTTCCTATCCCAAAGAGCACGCAAAGTACCAAATCCACTGCCAAGGTCGATTATCAAGCCCTTGCTACACACCAAAGTTCCAAATCAGGCCGTCAATCGCTCCGGCGAAACCTCCTCCAGCCGTCCCCCCTCAAGCCGAAGCACACGATCGCAACGTCGCGCAAACGCAAGGTTGTGGGTGGCTATAACAGAGGTTAAGCGGTAGCCGTGATGAAGCCTAGCGATCAATTCAAACACCGCCTCAGCGGTCTGATTGTCCAGATCGCCGGTGGGTTCGTCCGCGAGCAGCAGCTGCGGCCGGGTCACCAACGCACGGGCGATCGCAACTCGCTGTTGCTCTCCGCCAGAAAGCTCGCCGGATCGATGCTGGGCGCGATCCGCCAAGCCCACTTCGCGCAACCACTGCAGCGCTTCGGATTCCGCCTCGTACCGGTGGCGTCCCCGTACCAGCAGGGGCATGGCCACATTTTCCGCTGCGGTGAATTCCGGCAGCAGATAATGAAACTGCCAGACGAATCCAATCTCGCGGTTGCGAAAATCCGCTGCCGCTTCCTCGGAGAGCGATCGCAGGTTTTCTTTCGCGCAGTATACGTCACCTTCAGAAGCGCTATCAAGCGCACCCAGGATGTGCAACAGGGTACTCTTGCCGGCACCCGACTGCCCCACGATCGCCACCATCTCGCCTTGCTTTACTCCAAGCGATAAGTTGTCAAAGATCACCAAGTCGGAACTGCCCGAACGAAAAACCTTCTTGAGTTTTTCGCCGCGCAACACTTCGTGCTGTGGATATAGATGCAGAACCGACCCCATCGGTTACGAATTAGCCGCCGCGACTACACCCTCCGAAGCCGCGTCAAATCTGATCGATTCTCACTTCTTTAAAACGCGATTACAAGCGTTTTTCTTGCGCCATGCCGCGAAGGTGCGAGTGAAGGTAGCTTGGACAAATGTCTGAGCACCTGACGTGCCAAAAATGAAGTGAAGGGAGTTGCTTGAGAACAGCAAATCTTTGCATGCTACGATCACGCGAGAGAACTCTGTAGGGAATTTCTCGCGCCGCGATACAGGCGGCGATTGGCGAAAAATACAACACTATTCGTAGCGCAAGGCTTCGGCAGGATAAATGCGTGCCGCCGAGATCGAGGGATAAATGGTTGCCACCAGAGAGATCAGCAGGGAAACCACCGCCACGATTACGCCGTCCGTCAACCGCGGCGCGAAAGGAACGTAGTCGATGGAATAGACCTCCGGGGAGAGGGAAATAAAGTGGTAGCGCCCGGCCGCCCAGGAGGCAGCGAAGCCCAGAACCAGGCCGATCGCAGTTCCTACCACGCCGATCAGGAGTCCCTGGAAGACAAAAATATTGCGTACTTGTGCCTTGCGAGTTCCCATAGAGCGGAGCACCGCGATGTCGCGGGTCTTTTCCATGACCATCATGATCAGCGAGATCAGAATGTTGAGCGCGGCGACGAACACAATTAGACCAATCGTGATGAAGGTCACCACACGCTCCAGGCGCAGAGCGCGGAAGAGCGCGCGATTCTGCTCCATCCAGTTCGACGATTGAAAGCCCTGGCCGGCCTGCTGCTCGAGCTGGCGGGCGATCGCACCTGCCTGGTAGATGTCGTCCACCTTGAATTCCAGAACCGAGACCAGGTCGCCGAGTCCCACAAGCCTCTGGGCATCTGACAAGCGGGTGAAGGCCCAGCTGGCATCGTAGTCGTAAAAGCCGGAGTTGAAGATGCCCACCACCTTGAAGCGGACGTACTTGGGCGCCAGGCCAAAGGGCGTGAGCTCGCCCTGGGGACTGGTCGCCATCACCACCGAGCCGACGGTGGCCCCGAGGTCGTCGGCCATATCCTTGCCGAGAATGATGGGAGGCATGCCCGCCACACGCGACTGGACAGAGGCGAGATCATCTGGTTGTGAGGCTTGCGAGCCGCTCGCGCCCGGAGTTGCCGCGGGGGGACCGCTGGCATCGAGTGGCTCACTGGATCCAATCTTGACGCTCTGCAGCAGGTCGCTGACCTGGCGCTCGTAACTGGGAATCACACCCTTGAGCACGGCGCCGCGGGCGCGGGAGCCGCGGGAGATCAGCACCTGATCGTAGATGGCTGGAGCGCCCGCGACCACGTGCGGAGTCTTGACCAGGCGCGCCAGCAGCTCCTGCCAATTGCGGATGCCATCGTTCTCGACGCGCAGCAGGTTGATGTGCGAGGAAGAACCGAGCAGCCGGTCCTGCAGGTCCTGGCGAAAGCCGTTGTTGATGGCGAGCGCAATGATGAGCGAGGCCACGCCGGCGGCCACTCCGGCGATGGAGATGGCTGTAATCACGCCGATCACGGCTTGGCGCCGCTTGGCGCGCAGGTAGCGCGCCGCCACGAAGAGCTCAAACCTCATAGCTGGCCAACAGCGAGTATAGCGGAGGGCGAGGGTTGGGACGCCGCCAGTTTGTCGGCTGCCGGTTTCTCGCGGCCTGAGCGCTCACTTGGGGCGACAGATGCTCCGGAAATTGTTCGACCAACCTACAGGCGGGGAAAGATGGCAGGCACTTCCTTCTGGTACCGCCGGTACTGTTCTCCGAAGCGCTCTTCCAGTTCGGCGTCTTCGAGGCGGACCATAAAGGCGCCGCTAATCAGCGCGAAGGCGGTCAGCGCATAAAGCACGGCGAGCCCGGTTCCGACGCTCCAGCCTAGCATCTCGCACACGTGGCCCAGGTAGATGGGGTGGCGGACGCGTCGCCGTATGCCCGCTACAACCAGGGTCTGCTGATGCCGCGCGGGATCCAGTTCCGCATGCCCAGAAAGCTGAAATGGGGAAAAGCCATGGCGCCCGCGGGCATAAAGATAGATTCCCAAAGCGATCAGTGCCGCGGCAGGGAACCATGCCCGGTTTGTGTCGTAGAGAAGAATCTTGCGGAACGGCCAGCTAAGAGCGCCGAGTGCGATCCACATGGCGATCCACAGGGGAACTAGGAATTGATAGACGGGGAGGCCGGCCTGCCGCCGCGTCCGCCAATACGCAGCATGAGGATGAATGAGCAGCCAGAACGAAGGCACGCTCGCGTAGATGACACAGGCTGCCCACGCGAACGTTCGCAGGAACATAGGGCGATTGTAACGAAGTTCGTCCGCACCTAACCTGCGCCCGCGCCTTACTTTCCTCGCACCACCGTCTTTGCCGAACTCTGATTGTCGAAGCGGTCGTACACCCGAACCACAATCACATGCTCGCTGGATGCGGCTGCCGCCGTGCTCTTTGCATTCCGCACGGGTTCCACCGCATGGGGAGCAGCTGCCGCATCGGCAGGGTCATCGGCCAGCGTGTTGTCCCCTTCGGGCACCGGGGCGTTGAAGTCATAGTTCTCGATGCGGTAGTCAGAGAGCTGTCCCACCGGCTCCACCAGCTGCCAGTCGCCGGCGTCCACGGAATATTCCGCGCGTTGAATAGGCGAGAAGCTATCGACAGCTCGGAAGGTAACGTGGATGGAGTTGCCGTTCATCTGCCCCACAAGTCTCTCGATCTGCGGAGGCGTGGTATCGACCTCGAAGCGGGCGCTCTCCCGGGCATCGGTCAACGCTCCCTCCGAGTGCGAGGGTGCGTCGGAAGCCACCACCAGGATGCTGTAGCCCCCGTCGGGCAGAAGGGCGGCGTCGAATGAGTAGTACTTGTCGCTGAGGTCGCCCTTCAGCAGCTTCCAGCGGGTCTCGCCGTCTCCTCGGTAGTAGAGCGAGTACAGGAGGTCGTCGTCGTTCTCATCGTGGGCGGTCCAGCGCACGGCAATCGAGTGGGGGTCACGAACGGCGACCGGGGCGGCATCGAAGCGCGCTGCCGGCGCCGGTGTGGAGGGCCCTACGGTCACCGATTCCTGCACCCCCAGAGGCTTGACGGCGGGCTGGAAGCGAGCTCCCGTCTGGACGTAAACCTCATCCACCTCAGGCGCCACATTCTTGGGCAGGTAATTGATCAGCACGCTGTCCAGGGTAGTGGGTGGATTCGCAGGATGCAGGACCACTTTCCACTGCAGAAAGCGGGCGGGCGGTGTATCGAGGGGAGCTTCGTGAGCCAGGTCAACCTTCTTCCACGGACTCCAATTGCGGTCGGGATTATCAACGTTGCCGCTGCGCCCGAAGAGTTCGTAGTAGCCGGTGGCGCGGACTTGGGCGCGTCCCCACCGCGAGAAGATTCTGGCGTCGAGGACGTCGCTTTCAAAGGTGCCATCGGAATCGGTCTTCCCGCTCACCAGAAACACCTTTCCCAAATTGCTGGTAGCCAGATAGAGACCGCCGTCGAGGGCCTTGGCAATTCCCGTGACCTGGCTGGCGCTGGCCTTGCCCAGGTCGGTGAAGCGATCTTCGGATTCCACCACGAAGATGCGTCCGCGGTTTCCCGTCCCAGCCAACAGGCGTCCGCTCTTGTCGAATCCCAGCGAGTACACCAGGTCGTCATGCGAACTCCAGATGCGCTTAGGCGACCCGTCTGGAACAATCCGGTAGATCTCGGAGCCGCCGGCAGTCGAAAAGGGCGAGATGGGAGAGGTTGTTCCCAGGGCAGGGCCGGTAGGCGGGCCCACAGTTAGTCCGGCCGGGCCGCTGCTGGTTGGCGGAGGGACGGCAGGCGCCGTGGGCTGAGGGCCCGGGAAGGTGAGCCCTTGCGGACGCTTTTCTCCCACGCCGGCAGCAAAGATATCCCCCCGGGCATCGATCGCCAGCGCTGTGATTTCCTTCTTGGATGCGCTGTAGAGGACAAAGCCTTCTCCCGCGGGCGAGATGCGATAGACCAGGCCGCTGCCATCCGAACCGGCGATCACATTGCCCCGGCTGTCGATGGCCAGAACACGGATGTGGGCCTCGTCACTCTTGAAGAACAGCGAACTGGAGCCGCTGGTCTCCACGCGAAAGATCTCTCCCCGGTCGCCGGTTGCGACGTAGAGTCGCCCCTGGGCATCCAGGGCGAGCGACCAGATGTACTTCGTCTTGGGGTCAAACCACACGCTGGCGGTGTAGGAGGGGTCGATCGCTACCGTGACCGGCTTCTCGGCGCTGCTGCGTTCCTCGGATTTTTCCGGCGGAGCCTGCGGATCCTGGGGCGCCGTCTCCTTCTTGGTGGTCAGCGGCTGGGGAGGACCGTGGACAATCTTGTAAACCTTGCCGTCGGGTGAGGTGGCGGCGAAGATGGCGCCATCGCCACCGATCGCCAGGGCTTGCACCTCCAGTTCCCGCGGCTCGAAGATGACGGTGGTCTCCCCCTTGGGAGTGATGCGATAGACGCGAGCCGGGGCCCCGGCCGCAGCATAGACATTGCCTCGACTGTCACTGGCCAGCGCCCAAATGTAAGTTGAAGGACTGGTCGTCAGGGGGTTCACTGACGGCGCCAGCTCCAGGATGCCATCGCTGCGGATGGCAACCCCCTTTGCGGTGCCCTTTTCAAATTCGTCGTAACGCGACTGAAACCAGGTGCGTGTACCGTCAGCGTAAGCCAGATGAGCAGGAGCAAGGCAAAGCAGGAGGAAGGCTGCAAATTTTGGCATCGAGTGTCCTGATTTAGCACCAGCGTAACACGAGAGAGCGACTGGAAACCAAACCCGAAACGCTCCTGCGCAGGGCGGTTTTCCTGCGCCTGGAGGCGCGCTCAGTAGCTGCGGACGGCGGTGTCAGTTTGGGGCGTCTTGCGCTTCCGGTGCGCCCTTGGAACGAAAGAAATCGCCGCCAGCGCGGGCTGGGAGTAACATTACACAGCGTCCTTGCATTCTGGGCCCGGACGGATCCGGGCCTGGCCACGCGATTCCTCCTCAGTGCATTCGGGTGGGTTATGCCGGAGTCTAGTGCGCGGCAACGAGCTGACCTCCAGCCGGAGGACGGCCTGATCGGTGCGAGGGTAGGCCGCTACCTGATCCGCGCACGTGTGGGCTCGGGCGGGATGGGCGAGGTGTATCGCGCGGACGACTCTGTGCTGAAGCGCCCGGTCGCGCTGAAGCGCGTCACGCCTGCCTTCTCCGGAGATCTTGAATATCACGAGCGCTTCCTCAAGGAAGCAGAGCGTGCCTCCAAGGTTACCGACCAGCACATAGCCGCGATCTACGACGTGCTCCAGGAGAATGGCGAGGTCTTCCTGGTGATGGAGTACGTGGAAGGCCGCACTCTTCGGCAGCGTGCCTCGCAACCGCTGGGCATGTCCGAGTTCTTCGACATCGCCGAGCAGTCGGCCCAGGCGCTGCATGTTGCGCACGAGAAGGGCATTCTGCACGGCGATATCAAGCCGGAAAACATCATGCTCACGCCGTCGGGCTTGGTGAAGATCCTGGATTTCGGACTCGCCCGGCAGATCCCGCGCGCAGGCGCTCAGGAGGGGGAGAATCCCACCACCAGCCAAGCCAGGGAACTCACCGGAACGCCTGCCTACATGGCGCCGGAGATCCTGCTGGAGCAGGCACCGGATCAGCGCGCGGACATCTTCTCCATGGGAGTGGTCTTCTACGAGGTGCTTACCGGAGACAGCCCGTTCAAGGCAGACAGCTTCGTAGGCACCACCGACCGCATCCTGCGTGAGGATCCCCCGCCGATCCGCCGTTCCAATCCCAGTGTTCCCCGCGGCCTGGAGCGGGTGGTCTTCAAGATGCTCGCCAAGACCCCCGGCCACCGATACGCCACCGCATCGGAGGTGCTGGCGGACCTGAAGCAGGTGCGGGAGGGCGCGGCAGGTCCGGCGTTCCGAACCCGAGCCGAACGGATGCGCTTCTGGGGGATCCTGACGGCTGTAGGGCTGCTCGCCATTGTGCTGGCGCTGACCCTGATTGCCAGAGTGCGACAGCCGAAGGCCGGGCGAGCAGAGCGATCGCTAGCCCCCGCCGCGGGTCGCTACCTGGCGGTCTTGCCGTTCCAGGCAATCAACGCCGACGATCAGACCCGGGCCTTCTCGTATGGGCTGACCGAGACGCTAACCACCAAGCTTGCGCAGCTCACCCAGAAGCATCCGCTGCAGGTTGCGCCGGCGAGCGATATACGAACGCAACAGATCACCTCAGCAGAGAAGGCCCAGGCCGTTCTCGGGGCCAACCTGGTTCTGGAAGGCAGCCTGCAGCGATCCGGCGAGAAGATGCGAGTGAACTACAGCCTGGTTGACATCCATTCCCACCGGCAGCTCGGGGCCGACAGCCTGACCGAGCTCGCTGCTGACTCCTTTGCGCTGGAAGACCGGGTGGTGGAGAGCGTGCTCAGCAGGCTGGAGGTCGAGTTGGGCGCGGAGGAACGCCGCGCATTGGGCGGGCACGATACTTCGCCGGCTGCCTATGATTTCTACGTACGCGGGCGAGGATACCTGCAGGAATACGAGAAGCCGGAGAACATCGCGAACGCGATCACCGAATTCCAGCATGCCCTCGGTCGCGATCCGAATTATGCACTGGCCTACGCCGGGCTGGGCGAGAGCTATTGGCAACAGTTTGTGCATACCCACCAGAACGAGTGGATCGCAAGGGCGACCGAGGCCTGCCAGCAGGCGGTAAAGTTGGGGGGCAATTTAGCCAACGGCTACACCTGCCTGGGCATGGTGCACAACGAAACCGGACAATACGAGAGCGCTGCCCAAGAGTTCCAACGCGCCTTGGAGCTGGATGGGACCAGCGACGACGCCTACCGCGGGCTCGCCTTTGCCTACGAGCATCTGGATCGCCCGGGAGATGCGGAGGCCACCTACAAGCGGGCGATTGCCATGCGTCCGCACTACTGGGCGGGCTATAGCTGGATGGGCCGCTTCCTCCTGGACCACGGACGCTATCCCGAGGCGGTGGAGATGTTCAAGCAGGTGATCGCCCTGGCGCCGGACAGTTTCCGCGGCTATAGCAACCTGGGCGCCACCTACGTGCTATCGGAGAAGTACAAGGAAGCAATCCACGCTTTGGAGCAATCGGTGGCTATCCGCCCCACGGCGAGTGCTTACAGCAACCTGGGTGCGGCGCATTTTTACCTGCGCCAGTTCGAAGATGCTGCCACCAATTACGAGAATGCGGTGAGATTGGATCCCCGCCGTTCATCTCTCACGGGGAATCTGGCGGAAGCCTACTACTGGGTTCCGGGGAAACGGGGGGATGCCCTGGCCACTTTCCGAAAAGCCCTGCAACAGACGCGGGAGGACCTGAAGGTGAACCCCCGCGACGGCATGAGGTTGAGCGAAATGGCCTTCTACCTGTCGGCGCTGGGGGATGCTAACGGCGCACAACTGTATTCCAGGCAAGCCCTGGCGGTCGGGGCCAAGGATCCGGAAGTGTGGCTGAAAGTTGCCCAGGCCGCCGTCTTCTTGCGGCAGGATAAGGAATGCACGGATTACTTGAAGCAAGCGGTCGATCTTGGGCTACCGCCGGGCCGCGCCCGGCAAAACCCCGCCTTTGACCGTTTGCAGTCTAACGCCCAGTTCAAAGCAGTAGTGGGTGAATAGGGGTTGAAGTCAGAATTCTGTAGCCAGCCAAAATTGCAAATTGAGGAGGCCGTATGGGACTACCCAAAAAAAAGGAGATACTTGAGTTTGAGCCCAGCAAGACTCACACCAAGGCAGGGAAAGACTATGAGATTGTCGTGACCGATCAGGAGGGTTCGGTGGATCACGACTACGTGATTACTCAGAACACGCACAAGATCTACTGGACGAACTCATCGGGCGCCGATTGCTGGATTATCTTTCCATCGCAGACGGGCACTCCGGTCAAGCCCCGCGACCAGGTGATACACCTGATCGACGGTGAGTCGTCCAGAACATACACCGTCGACGCCAGGAACTACTCCAGTTACAAGTACACGGTCACGTGTGTGAAGGGATCAAATGATCCCACGATCATTGTGGATCAATAGCCGTTTCGGGCTGAGTCTTTCAAAGCAATAGCAGACTTGGGTGGGGCGATACTCGGTTCCCGTCGACGAAGAGAGAGAGGAGGCGGGTATGGAGGAGAAGTGTGAACACCGGAGCGTTCAACGTGTCGCGGTGTTGGTGCTGGTCCTTGCAAGTTTCCTTGGACCTCGATCCCGCACCGTATTGGCCGCAAGCGACTTAGATGTAGATGTGACTGATTCTTGCCAGGCTTCGCCCGATCCGGTTCGAGCGCATCGGGGAGACCGAATTCATTGGCATCAAAAAGGGCAGAAGGATCTGGATGTCGACTTCGACAGGAATGACAGCCCGTTTACAAGCGTTCATCACTATCACGTCAACAAGCCCAATCCTCACGCAAGAAGCGAACCTGTCAGGGATAACTTCAACCCTCCGCACACCTTTAAGTACACCGTAAAGAGTGCGGACTGCGTCAACGATCCCACCATAATCGTGGATCGCTAAGCCGGCGTGAGAGATGCTCCAGAGAGTGCAAGCCCGGCCGATTCGGCCGGGCTTGGTTCTTCATAAGCGAGTCGGCTCTACTTCACATTCAGCGTGATGATCTGCGCCCCGGAGACCACAAAGTCCAGCGCGGTGGACGCCTCGTTAACCGCAGACTCTCCCAGGACCACCATGTCCTGCGTGCCGCGCATGCCATCCATCACGTTCATGATGGAAAGCGGGACGCTGGGCATGATCTTGTCCTCCACCATGGCCTCAGGGTTCGCCTCCAGCAGCGAGACATACAGTTTGTAGTTGGAACGCTCGTTGTTGAGCATGGAAATGGTGGAGGCCAGATCCAGGCGGCGGGCTGTGGGCGCCATGCGCCGCATGCGGTCGATGGTGTCGCCATCGCTCACCAGAATCCTTAGCGTGCCTTTGGGAACCGAGGTGGGGATACGAACCGGGATGCGGCGTACGATGCGCTCCCCGCGGTAGGGCCGCAGCGCCGCTTCGACCACAATGTCATCGCCGGGGCGGGCTTCGGTGATGTCGGTGCGGGCCCCTTCCAGCCGCGCCCAGCGGCGTTCGGGCACCAGTTCAAGATCCAACTGCACGCTCTTGATGCTGGGTTTGGCGTAGGGATTGTCGTAAATCCGGCCGAAGCGCTCACCCAGCGACAGGGCCAGGCTGGCGGCCGTGGGCGTGCTGCTGTCGGTGGGGGAAAACATGTCCTGCATCTTGACTTCAGGATAGCCGTTGACGTCGATGCGGCCCTGGAAGCGATAGGTGACGTCGTCGCCATATTCATTCAGTCCCTGCAGGATGCTGTAGGCAGTAGCCATCACCGCAACCGGGGTAAGGCGCGCATTGTTCAGCACGGAGTAGTGGAAATTGCGCGGCCGGGAGATGCCACGGACGCTCAAGGTCACCGGGATCATGTCCGGTTCCTTGCGGAATCGGCCAAGCATGCCCGAGTTGCGATCCTGCACGAACGAACCCACCTGCTCGGTGGTGTTGATGATCTTGAAGGCGTTGAGCGGCGAAGGCAGCGTTGCCACGACGTTGGCCTTGGTCATCGGGATATCGACCTGGCCAAACTTCAACAGCGGATGGCCGCACGCCAACAGATGATCGGCGTCCAGGTAGGTGACGGTGCAGGTAGCGGCAATATTGAGATCGCCGCGGACCAGGACCGCGCTGACGGCCGCGCCGGGTATGAGGGGCTCAGGCTGTTTCTGGTCGGTCACTGAGCCTGCGCCCATCACCGGAACAACTCCCGCGGAGGCAAACTGGCTCCCAAAACGCCGAACCGCATCTTCCGTGAAGCCGCTGAAGACCAGCGGGGTTTCGATAGGGGTCATCATGCTGGCGAGATTGCCCAGCGGGCCCGAGCCGGCGCCGGGTCCGGCGGTCTTCTCCGCGCCTTGGGGCCCTGAAGCGTTGTATTTGGCGTCAGCCGGAAGTACCGAGCGATCCAGTTCGTTGATCTCCAGCATCTGGGCGATGGGGGTGACGCCGGCAATGGGTTCCTTGGAGAATTCGCCGATACGGAAAGCGAGCGCCCCGATCAGCTTGCCGTCCACGTAAACTGGGCTGCCGCTCATCCCGGCAACCACACCGGTGTACTCCGGCTTCGTGCCCTTGAGGCGGATCAGAATCATGTCCTGCTTAGGACCAATAGCGTTGTTGAGAACGCCGAGGACCTCGATCTCCATGGGCTCGGGCTGGGTGCCCTGAAACACCGTCAGGGCCACACCCTTCATACCGGGACGGATTTCGGAAACCGCCATCGTGGCGACGGCCGGCTTCCCCTGGGCTGACGCCGGTATCAAAGCGCCTAGATACACGACGAAAGCGAGGACGACGAGTGGCACGGTTTTTTTCATACGGCTGGCCTGGGACCTCGACGAACCAAAGCGTACTTGCACGCATCATAAAAAGCAAAAGGCCGTACGCTACATGAAACGAGCTTGCTCCGAGAGCCTGCTCCTTCCCGTCGGGTGAGGGGAGTACACCGAATGAAAAAGCAGATTTGAGCAGTATACTAGCATAGGAAGAGAGAGTGAGCAGCGGCGCTCAGCGCCTTCGTTTGACGAAAAAGCCCATGTGGTCCCAGAGATTCATGCCCATCTTAGCCGGGAGTTTCCGGAATTGCCTGTGGTTACTGGTCCTGGCAGCCCTGCTGGTTCTGCCCTCTCCCGCCCAGCAGCAGGGTTCACCGCAAAGCTCGTCCAAGCCGAACCAACAACAGGCCCCCGCCGAAGCGGGGGGGCCGGAGGGCGATGTTGGGCCCATCATTCTGCCCAAGAAGAAGGAGGAAGAAGCCCCGCCTCCTCCCACCCGCACCGCGCCCAGGCAGCCGGAGGGAATGCCCGACTTCTCCATCCGCGTGGATGTTCCTGTCGTCAACGTCCCCGTAACCGTGGTCACCAAGGAAGGCCAATTCATTCCTGGGCTGAAGAGAGAAAACTTCAAGATTTACGAGGACGGGCAGCTGCAGCAGATCAGCAACTTCGGTGTCTCCGAAGCCCCGATCACAGCGGTGCTCTTGGTGGAATTCGCCTCCACTGCCTACCGCTTCATGTATGACGCGCTGAACGCCTCCTATACCTTTGCCGCCACGCTGAAGCCGCAGGACTGGATCGCGGTCATCTCCTACGACATGAGGTCGCACATCATCAGCGACTTCACCCAGGACAAACGCGAAGTCTATGCCGCACTTGGCCAGTTGCGGATTCCCGGATTCAGCGAGACCAATCTCTTCGATGCGCTCTACGACACCCTCGACCGCCTGGATCGCATCGAGGGCCGCAAGTTCGTGATCCTGATCGCCAGCGGTCGCGACACCTTCAGCAAGCTCACCTACGATAAGGTCCTGAAGAAGGTGCGGGATACTCCCAACGTGCAGATTTACGCCATCAGCACCGGAGAAGCCTTCCGCATGTGGCTGGATTCGGTGGGGGGAAGTTACTTTGGCGTGCAGCAGTACCTGCTGGACCTGATGCAGGCGGACAACGAAATGAACACCTACGCCAAGCTGACCGGGGGCCGCTGGTACAAGCCGCGCTTTGAAGGCGAGCTGCCAGAGATCTTCCGCGACGTGGCCGCCAACATCCGCAACGAATACAGCATTGCCTACCACCCCACCAATGCCAAGCTGGACGGCACCTATCGCAAGCTGAAGATCGAGCTCACCGCCCCTGACGGCGGCCCGCTGAAGGTCAAAGACCAGAAGGGCCACGACCTGAGATACCTGGTGATTGCGCGCGAAGGCTACACCGCGAAACACCAGGTGGAATAGGAACCAGCGCTCGCCCTTCAGCCCCGAACAGAATGCTTGCCCCGCTGACCGTGCTTTTCAGTGCACGTGGAACAGGCGATCCAGCACAAACAGGCACGCCACGCCGATGAAGACCACCAGCGCCATCTTGATTCCCGGCTCGCGGTTGACCTCGGGAATCAGGTCTGAGGCCGCTACATAAAGCGTGACTCCGGCAGCGATGGGAAGGCCAACCGAGACTGCGCTGCGCGTGAGGGCCATGGTGGCCACTCCCAGCAGGGTGGCCAGTCCCAGCACCGCCGACGAGGCCCACGCCACCCGGCGGCTGCGCCCCGCCGCCAGCATCACGGAGGCGATCGTGAAGCCCTCGGGAATCTTGTGCAGGAATACCGCCAGAAAGATGATCCAGCCCAGCCAGTTGGATACCAGGAAGCCGGAGGCGATGGCGATGCCGTCGAAGAAGGTGTGGATGGCCAGCCCTCCGACCACCGAGTAGGTCTTGTGTGGGTGGAGGAACTCCTCTTCGTGCGTCTCCTCGCCATAGTGAAAGTGGGGAATGACCGTGTGCTCAAAGAAGTGAACGATCAGGTAGCCGACCAGGATCAGAAAGGCTGCGCTGTCGCCGCGCAGGCGCACGCTCTCGGGAAACATCTCCTTCAGCGTGGTGGCCAGCATGAATCCCGAGCCCAGAGCGATGAAATACTTCAGGTAGCGGCGCTCCCAGCTGCGCTTGACGATGACTCCGCCCCCGAAGATGTTGGCGGCCGCCGCGGTGATTCCAAGCAGGAAGCTGATGACGATGGGATTCATGCGGGCGCGAGCAGGTTAACAGCCGCAGTAGCAACTTTCCAGCTTTCCATTCTCCAGGTGGCTGGGATCGTGTCGTAGGCCGTGTGTGCTGGGCTGTGGGCGAGCGGCGTGAGGAAGCAAACGTGATGTCTGGGGCAAAGGCAAGGCAGGTTTTGGGCGCCATGGTGGTGCTTATCGCGGCGATCGCAGCGCGAGCGCAGCTGCCGTCGCAATTTTCGGCTGACATGAGCATGAAATCGCCCCGTGGGCCTCAGATGAACGGAAAGATGTACGTGGGCAATCAGAAGTTCCGCATGGAGATGACCGGGCAGGGTCGCCAGTCGGTGATGATCAACGACATTGCGGCCAAAACCGTCTATATCGTCGTGCCCGAACAGAAGATGTACATGGAATACAGCCTGAATAACCCGCAGCGGCAGGGCATCGACT
>DATHDM010000225.1:0-4666 GCA_035319065.1 Terriglobales bacterium | reverse complement strand
TGTGCCATTGAAAACAAAGATCTTGCATCCCACCACGCGCGCGGGAACGGGTAGGAACTACCTCCCGGCTGGAAAGATTTACTTCGCCTGGGATGAATTTCCCGGGTACTTCCCAAAGTGAGGTTACCGATGCGCTGCCGGCTCTTCGATCCCGCTCCCCGGGTCAGAGCGGCGGAGCCTGGAGCGCCGCCACTTGCCCGCCGCGTTTCACCCATCACGCCCCGCCCTATCGCTCCGAACGCGGAGCGACAAGGCGGGGCAAAGTCGATTGCGAGCTGAACAGATTTTCCGTCCTGAGCGGCCTCTAGGCCGTAGCCGCGGCCCGCATCTGCTCCATGCGCTGCTGCATCTGTCGGGTCAGGTGAGGCACGATGCCTAACTGTCGCTCGATCAGCATCAGCTGCGCGCGATGATGCATCTCGTGCTCCTTGGCGCCCAGCAGACGCTCGAATCGCGTCTTGACGGTCTGCCCGTCGGGCTCGGTCACCCCTTCTGCCAGGAATTCGGGGGTGAGGGTCTCCAGCCACGAGGCAAAATTCTCGCCTTCCGTCCGCAGCAATTCCAGGATCTCGGCCTTGGACCGCGGTTTGGCCTCCTCAGCCTGAAACTGCTCGAGCCTGCCTACGAAGTTGAAGCCCTGCAGCGTGGTGATCCGCTTCTTATGTAATTCCTCCCACAGCCGGGTGGCGAGCCCTACGTGGGTCAGCATCCCTCCCACGGAGCGACACTCCGGCGCAGCGACAAAGCCGTACTTCGACTCGGGTATGTCTTCCGCAACCTTGATCGTGTTATTGCGCACCGTACGAAACGCGTTTGCCAGTTCCTTTCCGCCGTAACAAGAAGTCATCTGCTCACCTCACTGGGTTGTCTTTCCGCCCGGCCCGGTCCCATGGCCGAGGCGAGGCGCGTTTCCAGGAGAAAGGCGGCTCGCTGCCTGATCGGGGTGGGGGAAGATGGAATCTTCGGCAACAGATTCAGCGAACCCGTGCTGGGATTCACGGGATTTCGCCGGGAGGACAACCATAGGAATCGGACACGGAGGCTCCTCGAGCTCCTCCGTGTCCTCCATAGGTTCAGTCTTTTCCTGCCGGCGTCGTGACGCGCTCGGCGAACGTAATCACGTACCCGTCCGGATCCTGGATCGCGAACTCGCGCATCCCGTACCATTGGGTCCGGAGTGGCATGACCACCTGCACGCGCGACGCGATTCGCGCGTGCAGCGCGTCCACACCCTCGATCTCGATGAACATCGTGTTGCCGCCGCCCAAGGCCAGGCCGGCCATCTGTGGGCTCTCCTTGGTCACTGTCGAGCGGTCGTTGAGGAAGATCTCCACCGGGCCGCTGGTTACCGACGCAAACACCAACGGCGATTGCTCGGGGACGGTGATGCCCCGCACAAAGCCGAGGACACCTTCGTAGAAGCCCAGGCTTCCCTCGACATTGGAAACAATCAGGTTGGGAGTGAGTTTCGTTGCTGACAGCTTGTGTAGGCTCATAGGCACACCTTTCGTGTGCTCGCAGATAAGCCTACATCCACACGTCCGGCGAGTTTCGGTCGCACAGGTAGGGCCAACTTGCCGCCACGAAGGCGAACGGATCAATAACGCTGGCCCGCTAGGTACGGCCGCAAGGATAGCACATTATTGCGTGCCATTGGTCGTCCCCCTGCCATGACTGTTGATAGCGTGATGATTGAGACTAGTCGAGCTGGATTACTTGTCATCGGAAGATCTATCATCCCTGGAGACGATTCCACGACCCACTTCTGGCTCAAGACGCATCTCACAGTGCCTTCCGATAGTGCACGCAGCGGTCCACAACCTCGTATCCCAACGCCTCGTGCACACGTTGCGATACTTGATTGTCGATCCATGTATCCGACGCCATTTCAACGCATCCCTGGCTGCGTGCCCAGTCTTCTGCCGCCCCCAGGAGCCTCCTCCCTATCCCCTGCTGTCGGTAGCCTTCTGCAACGTACCAACCCTCGATATAGCCCACCGGGCGCGCTGGGTTGCAGCCGTCCGCGTGTGAGCGCAAGTCTACTTCCAGAAAGCCAACTATGCTCCGATCACTCGTCTCCGCGACCAGCGTGATGAGCGGCATCGTCAGAGGAGCGTTGCCTTCGAAAATCGCCGTGAGTTCTCGGGCGTGTTCTTCGGCGGAAGACTTCGGCCACAGTTCCGTCCGCAATCGCACGAGACCGTCGCGATCTGACGGCCGAGCGAGCCTGATGCGAGCATCTGACACGCTGCTCATGGTGCCGGATCTGCGATGTATGACCGTGACGGTGCCTTCACGAAGACGCGACTACGACGTGCCACCCGCGCAGCGCGCGCTACGGCGACTTCGCCCTCTTGGCGCAGATTGTCAAGCCAGAGAAAACTGTCAAAACATGCAGGCGTCGAGCGTTAATCGTAGCATGGCCGATCGCGTTGATCGGAGCAGCGATTCATCAGGACGGAAAGCAAAAGGCACCCGCAACGGGTGCCCGCAAGCCATTAGTTTCATGGCGCGCCCTGAGAGACGACTTTAGAACTCTAGTCCACCTGGGGTGCCTCAGCTTCCCCACATGCTAGGGAGCCGCGAGTCCTAGGAGTGGGCGCGGCCCATTTGACAAAGTCCTTCGTCCCGGATCGATGCGTCCGCTTGACAGCTCAATTCGCCGGGCGTATGGTCAGCGCCGGGGGTTGGATGGCTAGAGCCCTGTCCGCATTTTTCCAGGAGGAGTCGCCCCCCATGATTCCTCAACCAGCCTTGCGGGAATTCAGGAAGTCTCTTCGTGGCCAATCTTTCTGCTCCGGTGAGCCGGGCTACGACCAAGCGCGCACCGTCCACAACGCGATGATTGATCGCCGTCCTGCCATCATTGTCCGCTGCTCCGGTGCCGCGGACGTGGTGGATTGCGTACGCTTCGCTCGCGAGCACGACATCCTCGTCTCCGTTCGGGGCGGAGGCCACAGCCTCGCGGGGAAGGCGGTTTGTGACGACGGCCTGATGATTGACCTGTCGGGTATGAAAGGCATACGCGTCAATCCTGCGAGGCGCACGGCGCGTGCTCAGGTGGGCCTCATCCTTCGCGAGTTTGACCGCGAGACGCAAGCCTTTGGCCTGGCCACGACTCTGGGCGTGGTTCCAACCACCGGCATCTCTGGCCTGACTCTGGGCGGCGGTTTTGGTCACCTGATGGGCAAGTATGGCCTGGCGCTCGACAATCTGATAAGCGTGGACATCGTCACCGCCGATGGCCGTCTGCTCACCGCCAGCGCGCAGGAGAATCCAGACCTCTTTTGGGGAGTGCGCGGCAGCAATGGAAATCTGGGCGTGGTGACCTCCCTGGAGTACCGCTTGCATGAGGTGAGCAGAGTATTTGGCGGCGGAGTGTTCTATCCCATCACCAAAACGAAAGAGATATTGCGCTTCTGCCGGGAGTTAGCGGAGACGCTTCCCGACGAGATCGTGATCCAGGGGGGCGCAGTCCCCAGTCCTGCAGGTGAAAGGTCTTTTGCGGTCGCTGCATGCTATTGTGGGCCATCGCTCACGGAAGGTGAGAGGACTCTGACTCCACTTCGAAAGTTAGGCAAGCCCTTAGCGGAAATTCTTGCCCCCATGAGCTATCTCGAAATCCAGGGCATGTTCGAACCCTGGTTTCCGCCAGGACGGTACGCGTACGTCAAATCAAACTTCCTGCAGTCGCTGAGCGATGAAGCAATTGAGGTTATGGCTGGGTATTCCGGCAAGAGCCCATCACCGCACAGCTTTGCGCCGTTCTTCGAACACTGGCACGGCGCGGTGAGCCGCGTGGGCGTGTCCGATACCGCTTTTCCTCACCGCCAGCATTCCTGGAATATCTTTGCCTGGTCGGTGTGGCAGAACCCTTCTGATTCCGAAACAAACATCCAGTGGACGAGGGAATGCTGGCAGGCGATGCAGCCGTTTCTCGTTTCCGGCTCCTATGTCAACTACATCGCCGATGAGGGCGAAGCATCTGCCCGTGCCGCCTACGGCCCCAATTATGACCGACTGGTTGCATTGAAGAACAAGTACGATCCGACGAACTTCTTCCGCATGAACCACAACATCCAGCCTGCTCAGGCAGCACCGGCTGCGAAGAGTGCCTGAAGAGAACGAGAACAACTTTAGAGTAAAGTGTGTCTTACCATTCGGGGAAGAATGGCGCGCCTGAGTGTCCGCAGTTCGAACTCCTAGCTCGGGTAGTTCAAAAAGCACAACCGCTTTATCGCGTATGCCGCTCGATTCTCAATAACTTAGATAAGAATGATCCAAAGGCATCGCGGGCGCCATCGACAGCACCGACAATTTCGGCGACCGCCGGAACGATTAGAAAAGACACGCTTAATACATCCCTTAGTAGTATTGAACACACTGCTCTTCCCAGAACACAGCGAAGCGCTAAGCACAGTGTGAGACTCTCGGCCTCTGGCCGGAATCCAGTGACAGTATGCGGTTCCTAATCTGGCCAGGTAATGCGGTGGTCTGTCTGCATGGACAGTATGCAGTTTCTCAAGTTCTAGCCGCGCTTACCATGCAAAAGCACGCCAGAGGGTGTTTTCTTGGATCGAACACAGCCCCGTTTAATTCAGTAGGCCCGCAGGCTGCACACTATGCAGTTTTCACAAGTTTCTGGTCAGGTCGTTCTCCTACATGC
>DATHDM010000224.1:0-4267 GCA_035319065.1 Terriglobales bacterium | reverse complement strand
AGGAATGCCGAGACCGGGGTCAGCAGGTCGGCGCTGATCGATTTGGCCACCGGCACCAGCGTCGCCTGGCGGGTTAACTCCTGGAATTCCTGGAAGGTGGGATGCAGCATGAAACGGTCTCAGTGAACTCGATTATACGTGGCTCCCCGATTCATCCTCCCGGGCTACCCCCACCCTACTCCAACGACCACTGAACGATGGTTTTGCCCGTCCCTAGTTCGCAAATTGACTGGCCGCCGAGGAGGTGCCTTATACTGCGTCACTTAGAGGACTGCTCGCCTGAGGTTGGAGTGGCTGTGAGTGCGCCTCCGCCAGATGCTGGGGGGGGCCGCACCTCAGGATGTCCCGGGGCGGTTAAGGGAGCTGCATGCACATAAGATTCTGGGGTGTCCGCGGATCGACCCCCACTCCCCAGCCCGAGAACATGCGCTATGGAGGCAACACCTCCTGCGTCGAAGTGCGCATCAACGGCCGGCTCTACATCTTCGATTGCGGCACCGGATTCCGTAATCTGGGCAAGCACCTCTCGCGGCAATCCCAGGCCACGGGCCATCCCATCCACGCCCACATATTTCTCTCGCACTTCCACTGGGACCACATTCAGGGAATCCCCTTCTTTTCGCCTTTGTACGAAAGCAGGGACAATCACTTCTTCTTCCACTCCTCCAGCCGCAGCCGCAGCCTGCAGCGGGCTCTGGAGGAACAGATGACCGATCCCTACTTTCCGGTGGACATGAGCCAGATGGCCGCGCAACTCCAGTTCTACGACATCGAGGAAACCCGCCTCGCGTTCGACGACTGCACCATTCAGACCCTGTGGCTCAACCATCCCCAAGGCTGCCTCGGGTTTCGCATCGAGACGCCGCAGGGCATCCTGGTTTACGCCACCGACAACGAGCCTGGCCACGCCGTCTTCGACCAGAACGTGCGCCGCCTGGCCGCCGGGGCCAATGTCCTGATCTACGACGCCCAGTACCTGCCGGAGGAGTACGAAGCGAAAAAACGTGGCTGGGGACACAGCCACTGGCGGGAAGCGGTCAACATCGCCATGGAGAGCGGCGCCCAGGAGCTGATCCTCTATCATCACGATCCCGATCACGGCGACGAGTGCATCGATTCCATCGTGCGTGAGGCGCGCAATTACTACCCCAAGGTCTGCGCCGCAGCCGAAGGACTGGAACTGCAACTGTGATTGCTGGGCGTCGGTCGCATGGGCGCTTGAGTCTGCTGCAGCCGAGGCTGGGAGAGGTCGTTTCTAGTCGGGTCTAGCCGGATCGTGCGCCTTGCTTGCCCCCTGCGACCTGCATATACTCAGGTGCTTGCGCCCAGCCTCACTACCGGCGTACTTCAGGTGTCACAGCAGGCAGCGGAATAGCCCTCGACCAGTCCGCTCCGCACGGAGATATCCATGACCGCAACGACCATACCTCTGGATCAGGAGACCAATCCGTGGGCAGCCCAGGCGGCGCGCTTCGACGTCGCTGCCAAGAAGTTGAATCTTGACGAAGGCTTGTGGAAAGTCCTTCGTTACCCTAACCGCGAAATCACCGTGCACATCCCGGTGCAGATGGATGACGGTCATCTGGAAGTGTTCACCGGCTACCGCGTGCAGCACTCCATCGCCCGCGGCCCGGCCAAGGGCGGGATCCGCTATGCTCCCGACGTCACTCTCGATGAAGTCCGGGCCCTCGCCAGCTGGATGACGTGGAAGTGCGCGGTGGTGAACATTCCCTTTGGCGGCGCCAAGGGCGGCGTGATCTGCGATCCCAAGAAAATGTCGATGGCCGAGCTGGAGCGCATGACCCGGCGCTACACCGCCGAGCTGTTCGAGTTCATCGGGCCGGAAAAGGATGTGCCGGCGCCCGACGTCAACACCAACGAGCAGATCATGGCCTGGATCATGGACACCTACTCCATGCACATGCGCCAGACGGTCACCGCCGTGGTCACCGGCAAACCCCTGAACATGGGAGGCTCGCGCGGCCGCCGCGAGGCTACCGGCCGCGGCGTGATGGTGGTGTGCGATGAAGCCCTCAAGCGCTTCAACATGAAGCGCGAGGACACCCGCGTGATCATCCAGGGTTTCGGCAACGTGGGCTCCAATGCGGCTCGTCTCATGCACGAGGCGGGCTATCGCATTATCGGCATCGCCGAGTACGACGGCGGCTTGTACAACAAGAACGGCATCGACATCGATGCTCTCTGGGAACACCGCTTCAAAGCCGGCACCATCCACGGCTTCGCGGGAGCGGAAAAGGCCAACTCCGACGAACTGCTGGTCTCCGACTGCGACATCCTGATTCCGGCAGCGACCGAGAACGTGATCACCAGCCGCAACGCGGACAAGGTGAAAGCCAGGATTCTTTGCGAAGGCGCCAACGGTCCTACCACCGCCACCGCCGACGAGATCCTGGCCGACAAAAAGGTGTTTGTGATCCCCGACATTCTGGCCAATGCCGGCGGCGTTACCACCTCTTACTTCGAGTGGGTGCAGGACCGGCAGGGCTATTTCTGGAAGGAATCGGTGGTCAACGAGCAACTCGACCACATCATGCGGTCCTCGTTTGAGGACGTGGTGCGTTACGCCGAGACGCACAGCGTCAACAACCGCATTGCCGCCTATATGCTGGCGATCGACCGCGTCGCCTACACCATTCGCCAGCGCGGCATCTACGCCTGACGGGCAGCAACGGCTGATTTTGGCCTCACAGTGTTAAACGAACGGCTTCCACGTCCGTCTATCCCCCAGTGCCAATGGTCCGGATCGCACTGGGGGCGATATTCATTGAACTTCTCGCAGATCCTTTGCGTACCTTCGCCATCGGTTCGGTTCGCTTCTCGGGGTGTTCAGTCAATTCCTTTGCAGGAAGTGAGGAGATATTGCTTGAAAACTAATTTCAGTCTTCGTGCCGGCCTTTTGCTCGCTTCGATCGCGATAGCCGTGCCGCTGGTCGCACAAACTACCCATGCGCCAGCAGCCAAGCCGGCCACCAAACCCTGGGTGGAACGCAGTAACCAGAACGCCCAGATCCTGGTCACCGTCCTGGCCGGCTTTGTCCCTGAAGCCGCCAGCCGTTTCGGAGCCGAGGGATTTGATGAGCAGATCATCGATCTCAAACCCGACCTCGACGCCCGTGAGCGCGCCGCGATCAATCAGGCGATCCAGCAACTGCAGTCGCGCATGGCGGCGGAGAAAGACCCGCTGGTTCGCCAGGACCTGGAGATTTTGATCGACGCCGCGCAGAAAGAAAATCGCGACAATGAACTGCAGGAGAAGTACCAGATTCCTTACCTGAACATCAGCCGATTCGTCTTCTTCGGCATGCGCACGCTGCTGGATGACCAGGAGCCCCAGGAGAGGCGGCAGAAAGCGCTAGTGCGGCTGAAGCGCTATGCGGGCATCGAGCCCGGTCATCAACCGATTACAGTGCTAGCGGAGCAATACACGCGCAGCCGCATGAAGACGCCCGGCCTGGCTGGCCCCTACAAAGGCGAAGTGGAAAAGGACCTGGCGCAAAGCGACTTCTTCATCGATGGCGTGGGGAAGCTCCTGGCGAGGTATGAGATCGCCGGCTACGAGGAGCCTTATGCCAAGCTGAAAACACAGCTCGCCGCCTATAACGAGTTCGTGCGAAAGGAAATCATGGCGAGGGCGCGCGACGACTTCCGTTTGCCGCCGGAGGTATACACCTTCAAGCTGCAGCAGATTGGCGTGGACATTCCCCCCGCCGAGCTGGCGCAGATGGCGCACGCCGCCTTCGATGACATTCAGAAGCAGATGCAGGCGCTGGCCCCGGCGGTCGCCAAGCAACACGGTTTCACCGTCATCGATTATCGCGACGTGATTCACGAACTGAAAAAGGACCAGTTCCAGGGCAACGCGATTCTTCCCCATTACGAGAAGCGGATTGCCGAAATCGAGCAGATCATCCGCAGGGAACACCTGATCACGCTGCCCGATCGCCCCATGCGCATGCGCCTTGCCAGTGAAGCCGAAGCGGCCAATACGCCAGCGCCTAACATGCGCGCGCCCCGCCTGATGGGCAATACCGGCGAGGTCGGCGAATTTGTGCTTCCTTTGATCATCCCCGCGGCTGCCGGCGCCAAGGCCGGAAGCACGCAGAAGTTTGACGACTTCACCTATCCCGCCGCCTCCTGGACGCTGACGGCTCATGAAGGCCGCCCCGGGCACGAGCTGCAGTTCGATTCCATGATCGAACGCGGCGTGTCGGTGGCGCGAGCGGTGTTTGCTTTCAACAGCACCAAC
>DATHDM010000223.1:0-21814 GCA_035319065.1 Terriglobales bacterium | reverse complement strand
CGCCGCGAATTCGATCTCCTGGTGCTATGTGCAGGACCTGGCGGTGAGAGCAACCGGGAGCGGATCGCGAGACTGCTGGAATCAGGGCTCGATTGGACTCGCCTGCTCGCGTCAGCCGATCACCACGGGGTGATGCCCTTTCTGTATCAGCGCCTGGCGGAGAGCGATCTGTGGCGGCTGGCGCCGCCCGAATCATGGCGACTGCTGGAGCGGCAGTTCCACGCCAATCTGAAGCACAATCTGCTGCTGATGGGACAGCTGACCAGCCTGCTGCGGGCACTGGATGAAGCCGGCATTCCCGCGGTTGCGTTCAAGGGGCCGGCGCTGGCCACGGCAATGTGGGGCAGCCTCGCACTGCGGCAATGCACCGATCTCGACCTCATGGTGCAACGCCAGCACGCGCGCGGCGCGCTCGCCGTGCTGCGCGGGTTGGACTACCAGGTGGCGGTGACCCTGAGCTCCCCGGTGCTGGACGAACACATCCGGGTGGCTTCCGAGATGCAGTTTCGCAAAGCCAGTCCCGAGGTGCTGCTGGAGCTGCAATGGGATATCGCACCACGATGCTTTGCGGTCGATCTGGATATGGATGAGTTCTGGAGCCGAACAACGGCGACCAAGCTCGGCGGCGTATCGACGATCGCCTTCGCCCAGGACGATCTTGTGCTGGCCTTGTGCGTGCACGGCTGGAAGCACGCGTGGTCGCGGCTGATATGGGTGTGCGACATTGCCCAACTGGTCGTCAAGAGTCGCGGACTCGACTGGCAACGGCTGCATGGGCGCGCAAGGGAGCTCGGCCTGGAGCGAATACTGCTGCTGGGAGCGACGCTGGCCCACGAACTGCTCGCTTCCCCCTTGCCGGAGGCGCTGCGCAAGCGCGCGCAGCAGGATGCTGACCTTCGACGCCTGCTGGACGAGGCGCTCCTCGGTTTGTCAGAGGACAGGGTGGCGGACTACCGCGATTGGCATGCTTTCCTGCTGCGGGCTCGTGAGCGCAGGCGGGACCGGATGAGACATGTGGCGGGATTTGTAATGACCCCGGGAGTCCCGGAGTTGACAGCGGTTTCGCTGCCGCGAGCCTTCCATTTTCTCTACCCGATTCTGCGGATATTTCGGCTCGCGGGGATGGCGCGAAGGATTCAGCTGAAATCCCGCGAGACCCTGGCTACGCGATCCAGCGCTTCCTGCTCCCTGGCGAAACGGCCGGGATAACGACTCGCCAGCGCGTGGGCAATTTCGGCGAGCGTACGCCCGCCATCCATCTGCTCCAGAATGAAGCGCTGGATCTCTCCTTCCGGGCTTAGTTGCGGGCGGTGGGTTTCGGCAGACTTGTGCAGGCGTTCCAGGGAAATCAAAGCCGCGGTCAGGTTGGACTGCGCCAGCTCTGCCAGCAGCGTTTCTCCGCGGAGAACGGCGGTGTTCCAGCGCCACAGGTAGTCGCCGGAGGCGGCATGCGCACAGAGGCTGACTTGGATGCGGTCGCCGGCAAGAATCTCGATGGGGCGCGGCCAGGGAAGCAGTAACTGTCCGTAGATGCTCAAGGGAGCGCCCGGGGCGCAGGTGAAGCCGACGCCATCGCAGAGTTGGGTTGAGAACCAAACGCCCAAGCCGTGGCCCAGGCCGTTGCGTTCGGCAGTCAGAGTCACGGCGCCTTCACAGTTGGGCGAGTCGAGCGAGCGATAGTCGAGAGCGGTCCAGGGGCGAGGCTCAGTCAGGAGCTGTTCCGCCTTCAAATCCGCGCGCCAGGGTGTGTGAGTAGCGGTCTGGACCGCGGGACCCATATCCAGGGAATAGCGATTTCCAGCGAGGCCCTTGAGCTCGTCCCGGTACAGGTCCGGGGCCTCCGCCGCCGCTGCCCACAGCGTGTCGATCTGGGGAATGAGGATGCCCCCGGGCTTCAACAGCCGCTGACGGGCGTCGATGAGGGAGGGAAGCGCGGATCCCAGCATAGGGAGCACGCCGCGCAGGTCGGAGACGATAACATCGGCAGGAACAGGAAGACTGACGCCGGTAGAAAGGGCGTGTAGGAACTCGATGCGGTCAGCGCAACCGTTGGCCCGGGCACATTCGCGGGCCAGTTGAATAATGTCGTCGGCCTCGATGGCGAAGACCCTGGCTGCTCCCAGCCGAACGGCCAGCGCCGCCATCAGGCCCAGGCCGCACCCCAGGTCCACCACCACCGAGCCCGGCTTCACGTTCCGTTCGAGAGCTTCGGCATACGCATTCATGCGGACGGAGTCGTGAATCATGCTGCCGTAGTCGTGCAGGTTATACATTGAAGTGCTGGAGGACGGGTTGTGGGGTGTGAAAGTTCTCGCTCACGAGATGGCAGGCGGAGAGCAGGGTTGCGAAGTTGCCGGGCAGAAGAAGTTGACGCACCGGCAGCCGGCGGACCAGGTCGGTGAGGGTCTGGAATTCAGCGGCTCGGGTGCTGGGATCGAGGGGGATACTGGCGTAGGTGTTTCCGGCCAGCGCCATCAGCGCCTCGCGCGGCGGGATGTCAACAATGCGCGGCCGGGCCTCCGGCGACTCGTTGAGCACGTAGACGGCCCCGAGCGGAAGCGGTTGCGGGAGGAAGCGAAATGGGGAAGCTTCGAGATCCAGGTACTGCTTCTGCCAATTGGGGCTGAGGCGGGGCAGAGCGTCTGCCGATCCAAACAAAGCTGCAGCGGAATCCGGCCAGAGCCGCACGCGAGGATATCCCGGGTGGACCAGGTACTCGCCGGCTGTTTCGGTGATGGGGAGAACATCTTCGCAGGCGACTGCGTGCCCCAGCCGAGCCATGGCCGCTGCGAGGGTGGACTTGCCCGCCCCGGCGGGTCCGAGAAAAGCCGCAACCCGGCCGTCGATGGCGACGGCCGCGGCGTGCAGGCAGGTGATGCCGCGCAGGCGCAGGAGAAATCCAAAAACAGGACCGAGAAGGTAGGTAGCGGTATCTTCGAGCGAAGATTCCGGGCCCCAACATGCCCAGATTTCCGAGCCCGTGCGGTCGAGAACGAATTCGACTCCGTCGCCATAGCGAAGGTGGAAGTGCCCGCTGTCCAGGGCAAAGAGGCGGAGGGAATCCGGTTCTTCGCTATTGGCGATGTAGCAAGGCAATGAGGTCAAGTGCGGATTCGTGAAAGCAACCGGGATCTCACCGAGGCGGGCGCAGATGTCTGCTTCGGCGCCAGTGTCCGGCAGGCAAGCCAATCCCGGGATCGGCAGATTGGAGGCGATAAGGAGGCCATAAGCACGCGAAAGGTATCCGCGCATTGCGGATGGTCCTGAATCGGAAGCGCGATTGGACGGCTGAGGCAACCTGCAGGGACTCAACGACTAGAAACTGGTGCGAGCGTCCATGGCAATGGAATCTCGCATTTTATGCGGCTTTCCCGCCTTGGTGAGTTCGGCGACATCGCCATGCCTTACCAATTCTGGCTTCCGGTAGGGCCGTTTGCCGGGCACCGGCTCCGATTCCTCCGAGTTTGCGAAGAAGGGTCCCTTGACAGCCATAGTCACTGGCCGATTCTAGCACTGAATAGCCACCGATTGAGGCACAGAGGAACAAGATTAGTCCATACACCGAAGTCATCGCTCATGGATTGACGGAATTGAAGTTTTCCGGTGTCCACGTAGCGAGACAGCAGCGGATGAGGCTTGAGCGTCTCTTCGCGAGAGAGGAAGTCCTGCATCTTGCGAATGAGAAAGGAGTCCGCCAGAGGCGTCTTGGGCCGCAGGCGCACGCTATCGGGCAGCCAACCCTGCATGGCGGCGCGCAGAATTTCTTTGTCGACGCACCAGGGAATCGGCGGCAGGGATAACAGGAAGCGGAGCAGCCGCAGATCAAAGAAGGGGTGGCGAACCTCGAGGGCGATTCCCGTGAATCCGGCATCGTAGGACTCGAACAGCGGGGGCCACTGCGGGGAAACGAGCAGGTCGTATGCCTCGGGTCGAAGCGGATGTCCGGATTGCGTAGCGTGCTGATAGTAAGCACGCCAGCGGCCCTCGAGATCGAGTTTGCTTGCCAGGTCAGGGCGCAGCCACGCCGGCAGGGGTGACGGTTCGGCCTTTTCCGCGGCCATCCGCCGCTTCAGTTCGCTGCGCAAGCCGACGTTGGGGAGTTTGCCTCGCTCCCGCCAGTAGCGGCCGGCACGCCATAACAGAGAAGGAAAGCGCGGAGACAGCAGCGAGGAGATGGCGTGACTGGCGGAGGCGAGCATAGCCGGGTCGCCTCCCAGGCCGGTGAGCGCGACTCGGCCGTGGCTAGCGACCGCGCGCAACCAGTCGCAGGTGCTGGCGCTGAGAGGCTCCGCGCTGGGTTCGGGCCCTACGATCTCGCGCTGATCCCAGCGCTCAAAGAGCATGTAGGGCTCCGGAGAGTGGAAGGAAATGGGGAGGCGGAGGCTCTCGGCCGCGAGGGATGCAAACTTGTACTCCGGATCCGGAGTTTCTCCATGACAGTAAACCGTAAAAGCGTGCAGTGACCGGGATGCGCAGTCACTGTGCCGGCCGGCGGCCGCGGCCACGGAGGTGGAGTCGAGCCCGCCACTCATGAGAATGCCGGTATTCCCGGAGCCCATCCGGTCCTTCACCGCCTCCGTCAGCAAGGAACGAAAGCGGTCGATGTAGTCGGCGGCCTTGGGAAGGCCGATCTCGTCGTCAATGGGAAGGCTCCAGTAACGACGCACATGGATCGAGCCTTCCTGAGCGACCAGCAGGTGTGCACCCGGCAATCGGCGAATGTCGGCAAAGGCGGTGCGGTCCAGATGGTGGGAGGAGCCGAAGAGCAGAAAGTCGCCGATGGCCTGATCGTCCAGCCGATCGGAGACGGCGGGATGCAGGCGCAGTGCCTGTATGGTGTTGCTGAAGATCAGGGTCTGTCCCAGCTTTGCAAAGAAGAAGGGCTTGACGCCAAAGCGATCACGCGCGCAGAAGAGCTTTCGGGCGCGTGCGTCCCAGATGGCAAACGCGAAGTCTCCGATGCAGTGGGCGAGGCATTCTTCACCCCAAGCGAGATAAGCGTGCAGGATGAGAGCTGCGTCCGAGGTCTGGCCGAGGGCGGAACTACTGTGGCTCGCGAGTTCCCGGGCCAGCGCGGAGCGGCCATCCAGGCGAGCGTCGGCTGCGATCCAAACCTGGCCATCGAGAGTGAGCGGCTGGAGCAGGCTGGCGGGCTCGTCAGCGGTTCTAAGCGCGGCATGCGCCAGGCCGATCTCACCGCTCGACCAGGCACGTTCTCCGTCGGGGCCGCGGAAGAAGAGGGACTCGGCCATTCGGTGAAGAAGCTGGCCATCGATGGGGCTGTCTTCGAGATTAAGAATGCCGGAAAAGCCACTCATGCCAGGAGGTGAAAGGCGCAACCATAGTACCCGCTGAGAGAGAAGTCTCTCCAGGACGTCGTGTAGCTGCTTTTTTTACCCCGAGCATCTTCACATTTATCGAGTTTGCACTAGTCGAATTGGTGAGTGGCGGGAATTTGCGCCGGCGGATTGCTGTTCACGTGAAAAACATTGTTCCAGAAGGCACTGCGCTTGCGGCTGCAAGGTGATGAAATTACAGGAAAACACCGCAATTTCTCTCTTCTTCTGCAAATTGCTGCAGCTTTGATGCAATGCAGGCGGGTTGACACTCTTTGTCACTTACCGTATCCCACTGATAGAGTGTGGGTTGCAGTATAACTGCGAGGCCGGAATGGGGCCGATTTGTGGCCATCAAAGTGCACGGGAAAAGCAACAAGTTCGTTCGAATTAACCCCATTGGAGTAACCCCAAGAAGGAAGAAGGCATCTTCTCTTGTCCCGTGACCTCGATCCGAAGGGAGCCCGTTCAATGCTCAGGCCAATCTGGGGCGCATTTCTGCTGATCCTCGTTCTCGCAAGCGTGGGCGCATCCGCTTCCGAGTTCAGCTATGTGGTAACCGGAACCTACGACAACAGCACCATCACCGATCCCAACAATGTGGTGATTGCCGGGGACGCGTTTTCGCTAGAGTTCTCCGGCATGCCGTCGCCACTGCCGAGTCTGACATTGAACAATGTTGCACTGGCCTACGAAGTGGGCGGCAGCTCTATCAGCGGTCTTACGGCTCAGGTCAATTTCATACCCTTCTCTTCGAGTGATCCTTCCACTGGACTGTTTGACATTTTCGTGAGCACTTTCAATGGGTTCGCTTATGAGTGGGGATTCACAGGCGCGGCGGCCTTCGACAACAGCAACTTTCTCATCCCCTTAAGCAACGTGCCCGTGGACCTGGATTTCAGCAACATTATCGTTACCAACAATGGCGACAACAGTTTCACCCAGGGTTTCTTCCAGGAAGGAACGGTGGTCAACGCAGGGGAGACTCCGGGGGAAGTTCCGGAGCCGAGCAGCCTGCTGATGCTGGCCAGCGGATTGGTGACCACCTTCGGCGTGATACGTTGCCGGCGCTGACGGGAATCCAAGCAGCAAGAACCAACTAACCGGCGTTCTCCAACGCCAATGCCATTCCCATCCCTCCGCTCACGCAAAGGGTAGCGGCGCCGGTGCGCGCGCCGCGCTTTCTCATTTCGTGCAGCAGAGTCACCGTGATTCGGGTTCCTGAGCAGCCAATGGGATGCCCGAGGGCGATGGCGCCGCCGTTGACATTGAGCTTGTCGCGATCGAAGTGGAGTTCGCGATCGCAGGCCAACACCTGGGCGGCAAAGGCTTCATTCAGTTCGAGCAGGTCGAAATCAGCGGGAGCGAGGCCGGTCGCTTGCTGCAGCTTGCGCATGGCGGGAACCGGGCCGATGCCCATGGTGCGCGGGTCCACGCCGGCGGAGGTGACGGCCACAATCCGGGCGATCGGCCGCAGGCCATGGGCGCGCACAAATGCTTCGCCGGCCACGACCACGGCAGCGGCTCCGTCGGTGATGCCGGAGGAATTGCCGGCCGTAATAGTCCCCGATTCGGAGAAGACCGGCGACAGGCGAGCCATCTTTTCCAGGCTGGCGTCAGGAAAGGGGTGCTCGTCGCGGGTGACAGTTTGACGGCCTTTTTTCCCCTCTGCCGTGACCGAAACCAGTTCCTCTTCGAAACGGCCACTCGCCAGAGCTCTTTCCGCGCGCTTCTGCGAGCACAGGGCAAACTGGTCCTGCTCTTCGCGTGAAATCCGGTACTGGGCCGCGAGCAACTCGGCAGTCTCGCCCATCACCATTCTGGCCATAGGGCAGAAGAAGCCGTCGCGATACATGCCGTCCACCAACTCCTGGTTTCCCAGGTGCAGTCCCCAGCGGGCTTCGACGTAGTAGGGAAGGCGCGACATCGACTCGGCTCCGCCCGCCAGAACGCATTCGAGGTTACCGTTGGCAATCTCGGCGAAGGCCAGCCCCAGGCTCTTCATGCCGGAAGCGCAAGCCATGTTGACGGTGTAAGCCGGCACGCTCTCGGGAACGCCGCTGCGGATGGAGATCTGGCGGGCGGGATTGGGGCCTCCGCCGGCCTGGCGGGCATTGCCAAAGATGCTCTCCTGGACCTGCTGCGGCGAGATGCGGGCCCGCTCGATGGCGGCGCGGGCGGCAATCACACCCAGGTCGGGGGCGGTGAGGGAGGCCAGCGCGCCGCCGAATTTGCCGATCGGGGTGCGCACCGCGGAAAGAATGAAGACGCTGTGCAAGAACGAAGCTCCTGGCAGGGAAAGGATGACTGAATTCAGTCTAACAAAGCGGCGCGCTCCATTTGCGCCATTGGCGCAGTTCCCGCAAGATATGATGATGGCAGGATTCGACGCGAAGAAATGAGCGTAATTTACGGCATCCATCCTGTAGCCGAAGCTCTGAAGGCGCGGGGGCGCGCTTTTGAGTACGTGGCCGTGTTGCAGGGGCGTCAGGACAGCCGTCTGAATCGCATCGTGGAGGCCTGCCGGGCAGCGAGAGTGCCCATCCGACAACTGCCACGGGAGCAACTGAATCGCCTGGCTGAGGGCGGGACGCACCAGGGCGTGGTGGCGGTCACGTCGGAGAAGCAGTATGTCAGCCTGGAAGACTTGCTGGAGCAGCAGCGCGCGCAGTATCGCTTCCTTCTGGTCCTGGATGGAGTGGAGGATCCGCACAACCTGGGAGCGATCATCCGCACGGCGGATGCCACGGGGGTGGACGGCATCGTGGTGCCGGAGCGGCGGGCGGTGGGTGTCACGGGCGCCGTCACCAAGGCCTCGGCCGGGGCCTCGGAGTACGTGCCCATCGCGCGGGTGGTGAACATTGCGCGCGCCCTGGAAGAGCTCAAAGAGAAAAACATCTGGACGGTGGGCCTGGACGAGCGCGGGCCGCAAACCTACGACCAGATGGACTTCGTGATGAATTGCGCGCTTGTGCTTGGGGCGGAAGGCAAAGGCCTGCACGAGCAGGTGCGAAAGAAGTGCGACTTCCTGGTATCGCTGCCGATGCTGGGGCGTGTGCCCTCGCTGAACGTTTCCGTGGCCGCGGGCGTGGTGATGTACGAGATCGCGCGGCAGCGGCGAGAAAAGAAGGCGCGACTTCCCAAGAAGGAATTGAGGGAAACCGCAACCGAGGAACGAGAGTGAGATTTTTCCTGGCCCTCGGGCTCCTGGCTTGCGGCTGGTCATCTTTATATGCCCTCGATCGCGAGGCCTTTCGCTTCACCCACTATGACCTGGAGGTGCGGGTGGATCCCGACAACCAGGTGCTGGCGGCGCGGGGGAAGATCGTGCTGCGCAACGATTCGGCTCAGCCACAGACCAACGCAAGCCTGCAGATATCCTCCTCGCTCACCTGGCGGCTGATCGAATCGGGCGGAAAGCCGCTGCCGTATCTGGATCAGAGTTATCCCAGCGACATCGACCACACGGGCGCGGTCACGGAAGCGGTGTTGACATTGCCAGCAGCGGTGCCGCCGGGTGGCAGCGTGGAAGTGGAGGTGGGCTACAGCGGAGCCGTCGCGCCCGACGCGACACGACTCACGCAGATCGGGGTTCCGGCGGACACGGCCGCCGCCAGCGAATGGGATCAGATCGGCCAGGACTTCACCGCGCTTCGAGGAGTGGGGCACGTAGCCTGGTATCCGGTGTCGATCACGGCGGCGCGGCTCAGCGAGAACAGCCTGTTTCCGGCCCTGGGACGCTGGCAAACGCGCGAGTCGCAGGCGGAGATGCGAATGCGGCTCTGCTGGGTGAGCGACCGGGAGCAGCCGCCCACGCTGATTGCCAACGGGCGCTTTGCGGGCATCACCGGCAAGGCGGAAGGGGAGGCAACGAGGACCGGGTGCTCGGAGTACCGCTTCGCCCCCCTTGGCAATACCCTTCCCACATTCGCCATCGGCAACTGGCAGGCGCTGAGCCGTCCTGTCATTACCGTCTACCATGCGGCCGAGCACAAGAATGAGGCCGCGGACTATGCGCTGGCAGCGGAGAAGCAGGTCCCCTTCCTCAGCGAGTGGTTCGGGGAGCCGAGCGAGAAGGTGCAGGTGATCGAATTGCCGCAGGCCAACGATGTGCCGTTCGAGACCGGAGCGATGATCTTCATGCCGCTGCGTGCAGGAGAACCCAAGTCACTGCAACTTGCTCTGGCCCATCAGCTAACGCACGCGGCGTTTCATTCTCCGCGGATGTGGATTGCGGAAGGGCTGGCGCATTTTGCCCAGGCGCTGGTGCGCGAAAACCAGGATGGGCGCAAAGCCGCGTTGTCGTACATGGGCTTGCGGTTGCCGGCCCTGGTGGAGCTCGAAAAGCAAACACCCGCAGCCGCCACGGATAATGCGCTGATCGCCACGCATGAGGAGGTCTTTTACCGCATTAAAGCTGCCTACGTGTGGTGGATGCTGCGGGACATGCTGGGCGACACGGTGTTACGCAGCGCCCTGACGGCGTACCGTCCTGACCAGGACAAGGACCCGATCTATCTGCAGCGGTTGCTGGAAAAGCACGCCAAGCGCAACCTGGAGTCGTTTTTCGATGACTGGGTATATCGCGATCGCGGACTGCCCGACTTTCGCATCGCGTCCGTCTATCCGCGCCAGACGCTCGATGGCGGGTACGTGATCACGGTGACGGTGGAAAACCTTGCGGCCGCGGGAGCCGAGGTTCCGCTGGTATTGCGCACCGGCTCCGGCACGCAGAGTGCGCGATTGCAGGTGGGTGGGAAGCAGAAGGCGGTGACCAGAATCCAGTCATCCGAAATCCCGTTTGAGGCGGTGGTGAACGACGGCAGCGTGCCGGAGAGCGATGAAAGCAACAATACATTCGAGGTGGAGGGGAAGGCGGCCCAGTAGTGAGCGGCGGTGGAGTGAATTGAGAGTGAACTGCAGATCCCGGGCTCGTGGAGGCTCGCTCGGGATGACCAATGTGGCGCAGGGGCCGCGTCGCTTCAAGAGCAGCAACAGAGTACAATCCCGGTTTTACTCCTTCCCAAGGAGCAGCCTTGGCCTATATTCAGTTTCTGGGAGCGGCGGGCACGGTCACCGGCTCCAAGCACCTCATCAACACGGCTGACGCCGAAGACGGCAAAGATGGATTCCAGGCGCTGATCGATTGCGGTCTGTTCCAGGGCGAGAAAGAATGGCGGGAGCGCAATTGGCAGGACCTGCCGATTCGGGCCAAAGAAATCGATGCGGTGATCCTTACCCATGCCCACCTGGATCATTGCGGCTGGATCCCGCGACTGGTGAAGCAGGGCTTTCACGGGCCCATTTACGCCACACCACCGACTATCGACCTCTGCTCCATCCTGCTCCCTGATTCCGGCCACCTGCAGGAAGAAGATGCGGCGTTTTACAACAAGACGAAGGCCTCGAAACACGTTCCAGCCCTGCCGCTGTACACCTTCGAGGAAGCGCAAGAATGCCTGCAGTACCTGCAGCCGGTACATTTCGGCGAGCCGATGCAACTGCGGCCCAATTTCAGCTTCCGCTTCGTGCGCGCGGCGCACATCCTTGGTTCGTCGATGGTGGAAATAACGCTGGCAAACGGGGGCCGGTCGCCACGCCTGCTGTTTACCGGCGATGTGGGCCGGGTTCGGGATTCGGTGATCGCCCCGGGACGGGTGGTGTATTCCGGGCCCACGGAGGGCGAGCGGGCGGATGTGCTGGTGATGGAGTCCACCTACGGCAACCGGCCTCATCCCAAGAACGATCCGCGGCCGGAGCTGGCGAAGTTGATCTCCGACACGGTAGGGCGAGGCGGCAGCATAGTAGTGCCGGCATTCGCCGTGGAGCGGACACAGAAGTTCCTGTTTGTGGTGAAGGCGCTGATGGAGACGGAGGGAATCCCGCGGGTCCCGGTTTTTGCGGACAGCCCCATGGGCATCCAGGCGGTGCAGATCTTCCTGAAGTACGAGAGCGAATTCAGCGATGAAACGCGAGCGCTGATCCAGAAGTACGGTTCACCCCTGACCTGGCGGGGCTTCACCTTCGCCAGCACGCCGGACGATTCCAAGAAGATCAATGACGTGAAGTACCCGTGCATCATCGTGTCGTCGAGCGGGATGTGCACTGGCGGGCGCATTCTGCATCACCTGATGCTGCGCCTGCCGGAGGCCAAGAACCTGGTGTTGTTCATCGGCTTCCAGGCGCCGGGAACGCGCGGTTTCGCGATCAAGAGCGGCGCGGCGCAGGTGAAGATCTTCGGCACGATGGTCCCGGTGCGCGCGCAGGTGGCGGCACTGGAGCAGTTCAGCGACCACGCCGACACTCCGGAACTGCTGGAGTGGCTGCACACCTTCAAGGGGCGGCCGGGGGCAACCTACCTGGTGCACGGCGAGCCCGACTCGGCGTCGCAATTGCGCGATGCGATGATGAAGGAGCTGGGATGGAAGGTGGAGGTTGCCCAGTGGAAACAAAAGGTCAGCCTGAACAACGTTCCCATCGGCGCAGGAGCGTGAGATGACCGACAAGGAACTGAAGAAGCTGATTGAAAAGGCGGAGAAAGAGCCGCGGCTGATTGCGGCCGCCGTCTCCGGTTTGAAGGACAAGGTTCTGGACTACAAATCGTCGCCCGAGAAGTGGTCGATCCGCGAGATCCTGGCGCACCTGGCAGACTCAGAACTGATCTCGGGCATGCGTATGCGCCAGATCCTGGCTGACAAGGATGCGATCCTCGGCCCGATCGACCAGGATGCGTGGGCGGGCAGCCTGGGCTACGGTGAGAGCTCGCCAGCGGAGTCGGTGGCGCTGTTCGGACTGCTGCGCCACGCGAACCTGCGGGTGCTGCGGCGCATCAAGGCGGAGGATACGAAGCGCAGCGGATTCCATCCCGAATACAAACGCCAGTTCACCCTGGAGGAGCTGCTGGGGCGGATGGCGGGGCACGCCGAAAATCATCTCGGACAGATTGAGAAGCTGAAGGAAGGGGTTGGGGCGTAGTCCGATCAGCGGTGCAGCGGGGAATGAGTAAAGGCAACCAGGGATTGGAGCCTGGCGTTGGCCGCGCCGGAATCGAGCGACTGCGCCGCCAGGGGCAGGCCTTCGCGAATGGAGCCGGCTTTGCCCGCCGCCACCAGCGCGGCAGCGGCGTTCAACAGCACCACGTCGCGCTTCGGGGAGAGCTCGCCGTTCAGAATCGATCGGATGATCGCGGCGTTGGTTGCGGCGTCGCCGCCGGCAAGATCGTCCAGGGCCGCGCGCGGCAACCCGAATTCCTCGGGCGTGACCTCGTAGGTGCGGAGCGCGCCGTCGCGGACTTCAGCCACGCGCGACGGCCCGGTAATGGTGATCTCATCCAGGCCATCGCTACCGTGCACGACCAGGGCCCGGCGCAGGCCGAGCATCTGCAGCGCCTCTGCCACCTTGTCCACCAACTCGGATGAATAGACGCCGACGACCTGGGCGGAAGCGTGGGCGGGGTTCGTAAGCGGTCCCAGGAGGTTGAACACCGTCCTCAGGCGGAGTTCGCGGCGCGCAGGCTGGACGTACTTCATGGCCGAGTGCAGGGCTGGGGCGAAGAGAAACGCGATTCCCACCTGCTCGAGGCAGGCCGCCAGCTTGGAGGGGGGCAGGTTGATGTTGACGCCCAAGGCCTCGACCACATCTGCCGATCCGCATTTCGAAGTGACGCTGCGGTTGCCGTGCTTGGCCACGCGCACCCCGGCGCCGGCCACGGTGAGCGCGGTGGCGGTGGAGATGTTGAAGGTGCCGCTGGCATCGCCGCCAGTGCCGCAGGTATCGACCAGGGCATCGCGCTCGGTGCCGCTGACGTCGAGGGCGGAATCGCGGCTCACATTGAGCGGGACGGCAGCGGCGCGGATCGCCTCGGCGAAGCCCACGATCTCCTCCACGGTTTCACCCTTCATGTGCAGCGCCACCAGCAGAGCGGCAATCTGAGCGTCGGTGGCTTGTCCCTCCAGGATCTCCGCCATCACCTCCCGCGCCTGCTGGCGCGAGAGCGACTGCCGGTGATTGGCGATCTGGTGAAGGGCGTCGGTGATCACGGGGTTCAAAGTACCCGAGCCCGCACTCGATTGCAAACCGGGCTACCAAGAGCAGCACAAGGCCGGTGTCGGGTCTGCTTGCCATCAGGACTCAACGGGGCTGGAGCGGACTGGGACGAAGGGGCGCCGGTGAGGCGGTGGCGTGCTGTGAATCGTTTGCCCGCGTCTGGCGGGGTCTTATACAATCACGAGTTTCGTCGCAGCAAACGGAAAGCCGATACAGAGACCAGCTTCGGACCAGCCGCATGAAAATTCACGAGTACCAGGCGAAATCTATTCTGTCCAAGTATGGTGTGGCCGTCCCCCGCGGGGAGATGGCGGCATCGCGCGAAGAAGCCGAGACCATCGCCAAGAAGCTATTCTCCGAAGGGGCCACGGGCGTGGTGGTGAAGGCGCAGATCCACGCCGGCGGGCGCGGCAAGGGCGGGGGCGTCAAGGTTGCGAAATCGGTGCAGGAAGCCGGAGAGCTGGCTACCCGCATGCTGGGGATGAAGCTGGTGACGCACCAGACCGGGCCCGAGGGGCGGATTGTCCGCCGCCTCCTGGTAGAGGAGACGCTGCCGATTGCGCGCGAACTCTATCTTGGCATGCTGCTGGATCGCGCGGAGGCCAGGCTGGTGCTCATGGCCTCGGCTGCGGGGGGCATGGAGATCGAGCAGGCAGCGGCAGAGAATCCCGATGCCATCCTCAAGGAGTACGTGGATTTTGGCGCCGGGCTGCAGCCGTTCCAGGCGCGCAAGATCGCTTTCTGGCTGGGACTGAAGGGCAGCGAGATCAACCAGGCGGTCACTCTGCTCACCGCGCTCTACACGGCCTACGTGGAGACCGACGCTTCGCTGGTGGAGATCAACCCGCTGATCACAACCTCAGACGGACGCCTGATCGCGCTGGATGCCAAGGTCAACTTCGACGACAACGCGCTGTTTCGTCACAAGGACATCCGCGAGCTGCGCGATATCAGCGAGGAAGATCCGCTGGAGGTGGAAGCCTCCAAGTACGGGCTGAACTACATCAAGCTCGACGGCAACGTGGGCTGCATGGTGAACGGCGCGGGACTGGCGATGGCCACCATGGACATCATCCAATTCGCCGGCGGCATGCCGGCGAACTTTCTGGACGTGGGCGGCGGCGCCAACGAGGAGCAGGTGACCCACGCGTTCGAAATTCTGCTGAGCGACAAGAATGTGCGGGCAGTGCTGATCAACATCTTCGGCGGCATCCTGCGCGTGGATACTCTGGCCAACGGCGTGGTCGCAGCGGCAAGAAAAACCAATATCCAGTTGCCGATCGTGCTGCGCCTGGAAGGCACCAATGTGGAAGAAGGGCGCCGCATCCTGAAGGAATCGGGTTTGAACTTCACCGTGGCTGAGACCATGAAAGATGCCGCCGAGAAGGTGGTGACAGCGGCAAGAGCAGCCTGAGGCGAGCGTGGCCAACAAGATCTGCCATATCGAAATCGGCTGCCGCGACCGCGGCAGGGCGGCGAGGTTTTACTCTCAGGTGTTCGACTGGAAGATCGAGGAGAAGGGCGATCAGACCATGCTGCGCACCGGCGACGAGGTGGGCGGGCACCTCAATTCGCTCGGCCACGAGCCACATCAGTACACGATCTTCTACGTGATGGTGGACGATGTGGCAGCGGCGCTGAGCAAGGCGGAGAGTCTAGGCGGTAAGACGCTGGTAGGCCCGATTGCGATTCCGGAGGGAGGGGGCACGTTCGGCTGGTTCGCCGACCCGGAAGGCAACACTATCGGCGTCTATGCAGGTTAATAAAAAGGACGGCGAGCCGTGAAGCGGGGAGAGCCCATGCTATGAGCGTACTGGTTGATCAGAATACGAAAGTCATCGTGCAGGGTCTGACAGGCAAGGAAGGCACCTTCCACGCCAGGGCCTGCGCAGCCTACGGAACCAAGATCGTGGGTGGAGTGACGCCCGGCAAGGGCGGCACCACGCACGAGGGCTTTCGCGTCTTCAATACGGTGCAGGAAGCGGTGGACAAGACGGGCGCCGATGCCAGCATGATCTTTGTGCCACCGGCGTTCGCGGGGGACGCGGTGATGGAGGCGGCCGATGCGGAGATCGAGCTGATCGTCTGCATCACCGAGGGCGTGCCCACGCTGGACATGCTGAGAGTGTGGAACTATCTGCAGGATCGGCGGGCACGGCTGATCGGGCCCAATTGCCCGGGCATCATTTCTCCCGGCAAGTGCAAGATCGGGATCATGCCCGGACACATCCATCGCGAAGGCAGCGTGGGGATCGTCTCGCGCTCGGGGACGCTGACCTACGAGGCGGTGTACCAGCTCTCGCAGCGGGGCATTGGCCAATCCACAGCCATCGGGATTGGCGGCGATCCCATCATTGGCACCAACTTCACGGACGCGCTGGAGCTGTTCAACAAGGATCCCCATACCGAAGCCATCGTGATGATCGGCGAAATCGGAGGCAATGCGGAAGAGACGGCCGCCGAATACGTCAAGGCAAACGTCCGCAAGCCGGTGGTCTCGTTCATCGCCGGCCAGACGGCTCCGCCGGGGAGAAGGATGGGCCACGCCGGCGCCATTATTTCCGGGGGCCAGGGAACGGCTGCGGAGAAGGTGAAGGCGCTGGAGGCCGCGGGCATTCGCGTGGCCAGAACGCCGGCGGTCATCGGCGAGCTGGTAGCCGAGGCGCTGGGCGTGGCGGCGCGGTGAAGCAGCAACTAGCACTCAGGACTTAGCAATTTAGCAATCAGCAGTCAGCGGTTAGCACCATCTTTTTTAGGTCGCGAAAGGATTCATGAGAACGCTGGAACGAACGCTGGCCATCATCAAACCCGACGCAGTTCACCGCAAGGCGATTGGCGACATTCTGCATACCATCGAAGCCAAGGGCTTCCGCATCATCGGCATGAAGATGCTGCACATCAACAAGCACCAGGCGGAGGGGTTTTACGCGGTGCACGCGGGAAAACCGTTTTTCGACTCGCTGACCGAGTTCATGTCGAACGGGCCGATCGTGGTCATGGCGTTGGAGAGAGATGACGCCATCAAACAGTGGCGTGATCTGATGGGGGCTACCAATCCCGCGCAGGCTGCGGAAGGAACAATCCGCAAGAAGTGGGCGACCAACATCGAGAAGAATGCCGTGCATGGCTCGGACGCCGACGACACGGCCCGCTTCGAACTGAGTTACTTTTTCGCCGGCTGCGAGCTGGCCAAATAGCATGCCGCACGTTCAGATCACGCTGCTCAAGGGCCGCACTAGCGAACAGAAGCGCAAGATCGCTGCCCGCATAACCGAGGTGCTGGTGGAAGAGGCGGCGGCCGCCAAAGAGGCAATCAGCATCGCGTTTGTGGACGTGGAGCGAGACAGCTTCGCGCGCGGCGGGGTGCTCATCGCCGATCGGAAGTGAAGAGGCGGCGCTTCTAGCTGGTTCCTAGCGGCTGGTAGAGATCTCCCTGCACACGCTCGGCGATCTGCGGGAGTTGCCTGACCGCGTATTCCTGAAAATGAGGCGAGCTGCGGTGAGCCTGGAGGGCGGCCTCGTCGTCGTATTGCTCATAGAGGAAGAAGCGGCGGGGCTCGGTGGTGTGCTGATGCACGACGTACATACGGCAGCCGGGCTCGCGCCGCGAGTCGGCTTGCAGGCGTTGGAAAATGCCGATCACCTCGGCCTCCCGGCCGGGCTTTGCCATCCAGGTAACCGCCAGCACGAGCATGCAGAATCTCCTGTCCGGCCCCTGCACGGGGCTGTGTGCCCGCGGGCCCGCTAGCGCGCGGCAGCGCGGGCAGCGCGGCGGGGCCGAACCAGCTCTTCCACGGCAGCACGCTGCGGCAGAATGGAGTGGAAGCTCCCTACCAGCATGGTCTGCTCGCGGTCGGGGCCGGTGGAGACCATGCCGATCGCCGCGCCCACCTGCTTCTGGATAAACGCCAGATACTCTCTGGCTTTGGCGGGAAGTTTTTCGAAGCTGTTGATGCCGGCGGTGGATTTCTGCCAGCCGGGCAGGGACTGATAGAGGCACTCGATCTTGTCGTAGCCGCTGGCTTGGGCGGGAATCTCGGCCGTTTTTTTGCCGTTGATCCGGTAGCCCACGCAGACGGGGATTTCCGCGAGGCTGTCGAGCACGTCGAGCTTGGTCACCACCAGCCAGGAAATGCCGTTGATCATGGCGGAGTAGCGCAAGAGCGGCAGGTCGAGCCAGCCGGTGCGGCGGGGGCGTCCAGTTACGGCTCCGAACTCGTTGCCGCGGCGGCGAAGCTCCTCGCCCATCTGGTCACGCAGTTCGGTGGGGAAGGGACCCTCGCCGACGCGGGTGCAGTAAGCCTTGGTGACGCCGATGACGGTGTCGATGGAGGTTGGGGGAACTCCGGTGCCGGTGACCGCGCCGCCGGAAGTGGCGCTGGAGGAGGTGACAAAGGGATAGGTGCCGTGGTCGATATCGAGCATGGTGCCTTGCGCGCCCTCAAACATGACCGATTCGCCGCGGGCGATGGCCTGATTGAGGAGAGCGGCGGTGTCGGCCACGAAGGGCCGCACCTGCTCGGCGGCTTTTTCGTACTCGCGATAGATCTCTCCCGCATCCAAAGGCTCGGAATTGAACAGGGCGTGGACGATGGTGTTCTTCTCGTACACCGCGTTTTCGATGTGCTTTTTCATCAGCTCATGATCGAGCAGGTCGGCAACCCGCAGGCCGCGGCGTCCCATCTTGTCTTCGTAAGCGGGGCCAATGCCGCGTGAGGTGGTTCCGATCTTGACTCGTCCGGGAGCGTTCTCCGAGGCCAGCTCGATCATGCGGTGATAAGGCAGGATTACCTGGGCGCGGTTGCTGACGAAGAGGTTGCCATCGACCTGGACTCCGGCCTCGCGGAGCATGCGGATTTCCTTGAGCAGGGCGAAGGGGTCGAGCACCACGCCATTGCCGATGACGGCTTTGCTGCCGGGCCGCAGAATGCCGCAGGGCACCAGCTGCAGAATGAATTTCTTGCCGTCGATGGTAACGGTATGACCGGCGTTGTGGCCGCCGGCGTAGCGGGCCACCAGGCTGTAGTGATCGGAAAGGTAGTCAACAATCTTGCCTTTGCCTTCGTCGCCCCACTGAGCGCCGACGATAACCGCGGTCTTGCCTCGATTCACGGTCCACTCCACACACGTCCAGCGCAGGGCTGGCGGATTGCACACAGCGAACCCGAAGATAACGAGAGAGTGTCTGAATTACGGGGAACGGGAAACGAACAGGCTGTGTACAAAACATTCTACCTTGGGGTGAGCGGGCGAGCAAACCGGGCAGGGATCGGGCATCGGCCAGACACGCGCCGATTGGCGGTCTCATTCGCTAGACTGTCTCTATGCCTGAGCTACCCGAGGTGGAGACGATTGCGCGCAGCCTGGCGCGGCGGGTCACCGGCGACAGGATCGAATCGGTGTGGATCGGCGACAAGCCGGAGCCGCTGAAGTCATCCGCGGGCGAGATCGCATCGCTGCTCGAGGGGGCGCAGATCGCGGGCGTGCGGCGAGCGGGCAAGCACCTGGTAATCGATCTGGCATCCCCAGCCTCGCCCAGAGGCGCCGGGCGTGGTTCGGCGCGGGCTGAAGCCAAAAAGGGGCAGTGGATTGTTCACCTCGGCATGACGGGAAGCGTACTGGTTTCCGATCCGGCCGAGCATGTCGAGAAGCATACGCACCTGATTGCGCGGCTGGCATCGGGGCGGGAGCTGCGCTTCGTCGATCCGCGGCGCTTCGGAAGGCTGGCGGTGGTTCGCGAGGCGTTCAGCGCTCCCGGAAATGAGCCCCTGGAGATTGGCTTGGAGAGCTTCGCGGCACTATTCCGCAAGCGCAAGACGCCGATCAAGAGCGCGCTGCTGAACCAGAAGCTGCTCAGCGGAGTGGGCAACATTTATGCCGATGAGGCGCTGGCGCGCGCGGGAATCCGGCCGCGGCGGCGGGCGGCATCGCTCCGCCGCGCGGAGTTGAAGAAACTGCATGCATCCTTGAAGAGCGTGCTGAAGCAGGCAATCCGTGCCGGGGGTTCCTCGATCTCCGATTATGTGGACGCCGACGGGCAGCGCGGCTTTTTCCAGTTTCAGCATCGGGTGTACGGACGCGAAGGCCAACTGTGCCGCGTCTGCAAGACATCCGTAAAGCGCATCGTGATTGCCGGCCGCAGCGCTCACTATTGCCCGAGGTGCCAGAAGTAGGGTGAAACTGGAATACACAAAATTCAGTGGCGTTGAGGCTGGGCCACGACTTCGCACGTCAGCCAAAGGACGTGCTAACAGGCAGCACCCTGCGCGTGGCGTCCCGGGCGGTCGAAATTCGCCATGCTGTGCCCGGGAGTGCTAGGCTTCCCCCGCTATGTCCTGCTTCGCGATCGGGGTCGATCTTGGCGGCACCAACTTGCGAATCTCCGTGGTGGATGGTGACGGCACACTGCTCGAGAAGGTCACAACCGGAACCCAGATATTGAAGGGGCGGGATTTTGTGATCGACGAGATGTGCGGGGCCATCCGCACAGTTTCGGCCAAGTTTCAGGCGTCGCTGGGGCTGATGGGGGTAGGGATTGGGGTGCCGGGCATCATCGACAAGCGCACGGGGATGATCCGGGAATCCCCGAATCTTCCGGGCTGGCATAACTACCCGGTGAAGGAGGAAATCGAGCGCCGCCTGGGAGCGCCGGTGATCCTGGAGAATGACGCCAACGCGGCAGCGTTGGGCGAGAACTGGCTGGGCGCAGCCCGCGGCATGGACGACATGTGCATGATCACCTTGGGAACCGGGGTGGGGGGCGGAGTGGTGCTGCGGGGGGAGATCTGGCACGGCATGACGGGAATGGCGGGCGAGTTCGGCCACATGACCGTCGATCCCAACGGGCCGCAGTGCGGCTGCGGAAACACCGGGTGTGTGGAGCAATTCGCCTCCGCGACCGCCGTCTTGCGCATGGCGCGCGAGGCGGTGGCCGGCGGCAGGCCAACGGAGATCTCGCGGCTCACAGAGGGGCCGAACGTCGAGTTCACTGCCAAAGCGATTTTCAATCTCGCCCTGGAAGGCGACCTGGCGGCGAAAGCCATCTTTCAGAAAGTGGGATGGGCGCTGGGCATTCTGATGGGCGACTTAGTGAACGCCTTTAACCTGCACATGTATGTGATCGGGGGAGGCGTTTCCAATGCCTGGGAGGCCTTTGCTCCCACCCTGTTCGACGAGGTGCGCAAGCGCTCGATGGTGTATGCAGCGACCGCGCCGCCGAGCGAAGCCGAGCCCAAGGGCGCAGCCGCCAAGATCACCGCGGGACCGGCGCCCAAGCTGAAGCAGACCATCATCACGCGAGCGCTGCTGGGGAGCGATGCCGGCCTGTACGGAGCGGCACGGCTGCCGCTGCTGAAAACCGACGCCAAAGCTCGCGGGATGGGGCAAACCGCCTAGCAACCACCCGGCTGTGCTATCAGAGCGGACCGCGAGGAGAGGTGCGTGCCGGGGGACCGCCGGGGGCTGCTCATTTCAATGAGTATTTGACAATTCATAATTACTTAGTATTATAAAAACAAGGGAGTTGTGCGAGTGCCGACCGTATCGTCGAAGGCTCAGCTGAAAGTAGCCGACGAAGTCTGGATCATCATGGCGCTGCTGCATCGTGAGCAGTCCCGCCAGGCCGATTTCGCGATCGAAGAGATTGTGGACCGGGCCAGGAAGGAAGGGCTGAGTCAGCCCCTGCGAGCGGGTTTCTACGTCCACGTGGTGCAACACTGCGTGGCCAATCGTCCGCCCAACCCGGGGCGATATCGAATGGTCCTGGAGACCTCGCCGGGGCGGCGTCGCCTCTTTCGAAAGGGAGATTCGTATCACCCGGAACGGGAGGGGGCCAAAGTGACGCCCTCGCGAGAAGCCTTACCCTGCGAATACCGCGACCTCCTGGATTGGTATGGGGTTTGGAGTTCAACCGCCGCCAGCAGAGCTAAGAAAGAGGACCCACTGCTCTTGTTGTGTGGCTCGGGCAAACGGATCTGGGCCAAGGAGCACGCGGATGAGTATGTACGGCGTCTTCGCGAGGAGTGGGAGTGAGCCGCATCTTTTGGGACACCAACATCTTCATCTATCTCTTCGAAGACTTTGGAAGGCTGTCAAAGGCAGCTGCCGGCCTGCGGACCAGGATGCTGGAGCGAGGCGATCAATTGCTCACGTCCGCCCTTACACTCGGCGAGATACTGGTAAAACCGCTGGAGGCGGGAGATCTCGATCTATGCGCCAAGTACGAGCAGGCCATTGGCACGACGTCGCTGATGATTCCGTTCGACGCCAAAGCTGCCAGAACGTACGCTGTGCTGCGCTGCGATCGCGCGCTGCGCGCACCCGATGCCATCCAGTTGGCCTGCGCCGCCGCTGCCGGGACCGACGTGTTCGTCACCAACCATTCGCGGCTTCAGGGAAAGCAAGCTGCCGGCGTTCACTTCATCGTTCCACTT
>DATHDM010000222.1:0-2518 GCA_035319065.1 Terriglobales bacterium | reverse complement strand
GGCGGGCACGAGCACGGTGCGGATCACGGCGGCGCTCCACGCGAGTCGCCATTGGTAGTCACGATTCCCCTGGTGCTGCTGGCCATACCATCGGTGTATGCCGGCTGGGCCTACATTCAGCCCCTGCTGTACGGGGGTTTCTTCGGCGATTCCATAGTCGTGGCCGCGCCGCACGACGTGCTGGCGGAGTTGGGAAAGGAATTCCACGGCGCGCTCGCGATGGCGCAAGACGCGCCGCACGGCCTGCCGTTCTGGTTCGCGTTGGCGGGTATCGCGGCGGCCTGGTATCTGTATCACAGGCGACCCGGGTTGCCGCAGATCATCGCTGAGCGCATCAGGCCGGTGTATTCGCTGATCCTGCACAAGTACTACTTCGACGAAGCTTATCAGGCGCTGTTTGCCGAAGGCGCACGCAAGCTCGGCAGCGCGTTGTGGAAGATCGGCGACGTGGCCGTGATCGATGGTTTTTTCGTCAACGGGGCGGCGCGGGTGATCGGATGGACGGCGGCCATCATCCGCCGCTTTCAGTCGGGTTTCATTTACCACTATGCCTTCATGATGATCATCGGCGTGTTTGTGCTGCTGACATTGTGGTTTGCGCGTGCCTGAGCCTCGAGCCTGTTATTTCGAATGTTCTCTGGCCTTCCTCTGCTGAGCCTTTCCATCTGGGTGCCAATCGTCACCGGGTTGCTGGTCCTGGCCGTTGGGTCCGACCGGAGCGCGTCACCCGCGCGCTGGATTGCGCTGGTCGGTTCGATCCTCGGCCTCGCCGTCACGTTGCCGCTGTATGCTTTGTTCGATCCAGGCGTGCACGGCATGCAGTTCCAGGAGCTGGCTTCCTGGATCCCGCGCTTTCACATCCATTATCACCTTGGCATCGACGGCGTTTCACTGCTGCTGATTCTGCTCAACAGCTTCACTACGGTCCTGGTGGTGATCGCCGGGTGGAAGGTCATCCAGACGCGCGTGTCGCAGTACATGGCCTCCTTCCTATTCCTGTCCGGCGTGATGAACGGCGTGTTCTGTGCGCTGGATGGCGCGCTGTTCTACGTCTTCTTCGAGACCACGCTGATCCCGATGTTCATCATCATCGGAGTCTGGGGCGGCCCCAACCGCGTGTACGCAGCTGTGAAGTTCTTTCTCTACACCTTGGTGGGCTCGCTGCTGACGCTGGTCGCTTTCATCTATCTCTACAACGCGGCCGGCGGCAGCTTCGCGATCCTCGATTGGTACAAGCTCAACATCGGGATGACCGAGCAGACGCTGGTGTTCCTGGCGTTGATGGCGGCCTTTGCCGTGAAGGTTCCCATGTGGCCCGTGCACACCTGGCTTCCGGATGCGCACGTGGAAGCACCAACCGGGGGTTCCGTAGTGCTGGCTGCGATCATGTTGAAGCTGGGCGGCTATGGCTTCGTCCGGCTGTCCCTGCCTATTGTGCCCGACGCAAGCCAGGCTTTGGCCGGATTCGTCATCGCCCTGTCACTGATCGCTGTCGTGTACATCGGCCTGGTGGCGCTGGTGCAGAGCGACCTGAAGAAGCTCATCGCTTACTCCTCGATCTCCCACATGGGATTCGTCACGATGGGCATCTTCCTGTTCAACGGTACCGGGCTGGAAGGCGCTGTGCTGCAGATGATGTCGCACGGATTCGTTTCCGGGGCGCTATTCCTATGTGTGGGTGTCCTTTACGATCGCATGCACACGCGCTTGATCGCGGACTACGGCGGCGTGGTGAACACCATGCCGGTCTTCGCTTCGTTCTTCATGCTGTTTGCCATGGCCAACAGCGGCCTGCCTGGAACCAGCGGGTTCGTGGGTGAGTTCCAGGTAACGCTCGGAGCGATGCAGGTGAGCTTCTGGTATGCGGCCCTCGCGGCCACGACCCTGGTTTTCGGGGCAGCCTACACGCTGTGGATGTACAAGCGCGTAGTGTTCGGAGAGGTCGCGAATGGCCACGTCGCGAAACTCAGCGATATCGGCGCCCGCGAGGTCCTGTTTCTTGCTTTACTGGCGGCGGCGGTGCTGACGATGGGCATCTGGCCGCAGCCCTTAAGCGCTGTGCTGCACACCTCGGTGACCGATCTGCTGGCACATGTTGCCCAAAGCAAGCTATGAATGCGATGCGAGGTAAATTCAAGAGGGTTGAGGGGCGGGCGCTTTGCGTGCTTGGAGGGAGCGCTAACCGGGCGGGAGCACTGCGATGAGTTTCAGCGCAGCGAGTTTTGCCCCGGCGGCACCCGAAATCTTCTTGCTGATCATGCTGTGCGCAATACTGGTCGTCGACCTCTTCCTCGACGAGGAACAGCGCCACCGCAGCTATGGTCTCACCCTCTTGGCGCTGGTGGGTGCCGCGGCGATCGCGCTGGGCGGCGGACCGGGCACGCGCCAGGCGTTCAATGCAATGTTCGTCGAGGATCCCTTAGCGCGGATCCTCAAGGCTTTCGTCTGCATCTCGGTTGCCGCGATGCTGGTTTACGGGCGTGCCTATTGTCGCGAGCGGGCGCTATTCCGAGGTGAA
>DATHDM010000221.1:0-2365 GCA_035319065.1 Terriglobales bacterium | reverse complement strand
GTCGGAAGCGATTTCCTTGAGCACGCGTTTTTGCGCGGCGGTCGGATGGAAGGGCAGGATCTTCTTGATCGCTTCCCGCGCCTGATCGTTCAGCTGGAAGGCGATGCCGGTTTGCGCTTTCATCTGGCGGCGCTTGAACTCAAGGCCCAACTCGACGAAGAAAAGTTCCTCGAAGATCAGGCGCAGATGCGCGGGCGTGCGCGAGGCGTGGAGATTGGCCAAGCTTTCATCCTCCTCAGGCCAGTGCACTTTCCAGAAAGCTTCCGCGGGCGGAACGAGGCTCATACGCGAACGCACGGCAGCCGGAATCGGGTCCGCTAAGGTTTGCGGCATGCTCTCCAGGGCGGAGCGGATGATGCGGCGGAACCAACGGGCCGTGAGGCGACCCTGGCCGGCAGACTCATAGATGGGGACGATCCGTCCAACTTCGAGCGAGGCAGCCAGTTTCTGGTCGGCTTCCGAAGAGCCGTCTTCGCTGGGATCCCCAAGAATCTCGAACTGCGGCTGCATGATCTGCAACTCGCCATTGCGGTCGGTCTCGACCTTGCCATACAGTGCGACCATCTGCCCGGGCTTGAAACGGTCGCGCAAGTATGTTCCGTTGAACCACAGACATTTCAGGCGCGCGCGACCCTGGCCGGCCGTCATCTGAAAGATGGGCATGCGGCGCGTTCGGAACAGGCCGGAGTTCCGCACCTCGGCAATCACGCTAGCCATCTCGCCAGGGCGCAGTTCGGCGATACCCCGGGGATTCAGCCGATCTTCATAGCGAAATGGCAGATAATAAAGGAGATCGGATACCGAATGGATGCCCTTGCCAGCCAGCACCTCGGCCAAGCGCGGGCCGATTCCCTTCACGTATTGCACCGACGTGGAGAGTTCGAGCATGGGGAGAAATCGCCATCATCGTAACAGGACAGAGGTCGACAGGAAGCTCGGGTTCGAGTCGGAGAAGGAGAGCCGGCAGGAGTTGGAGCGGTGTCTAAGCCAACGTTGAGCGTGAATTTCCTGCAGTCGCTGCTGGCCGTGTTGCTGGGCAATGCCGTTTACTACGTGTTGATGCCCTCGCTCCCGCCCGCCGCGCGACACCGGCTGTTTCAGGTGGATCTGGGGCTCGTGGTGGACTTCTGGTTTTGCGTGGTGGCCTTTGGGCTGATTCGGACGGCGCGGTGGTGGCGGCACCGCCGGCCGTAAAGCCAGGTTCCGAAAAGCTTCCGGCCTTCTGGCGGACAGGGGTGTTCTGCCCCGCCCCAGGTTACTTTCGGAACCTCGGTAACCCAAGGACAAGCAGCTAGAATCTGTCTGCGCAATGCAGAAGATCGCCATCCTTTACGACGCCAGCCAGGCCGTATTGTCGACCTTCGACCTGGACGAGGTGCTCCGCCAGATCCTGTTGATTGCGCGGGACTACTTCCATTTGCAGAACGTCGCGATCCTGCTGCTCGACAAAAAAAGCAACGAATTGTACCCGCGCTCCCATATCGGGTGGGACGACGGGCAGGAGCAGGTTCGTCTGCCGCTCGATCGAGGAGTTACCGGAGCGGCGGCTCGCCAGAAACGCCCTATCTACTCGCCCGACGTCACGAAAGATCCGCAATATGTGAGCTCCGCCCAGAGTACGCGATCGGAGCTGGCGATCCCTCTCATGGCTCGCGGTGAAGTGGTGGGAGTGCTCGACTGCCAGAGCGAGAACCTGAACCACTTTGACAACGACACCATTGACCTGCTCACGCTGTTCTCGATCCAGGCCTCGATGGCCTTGCAGAATGCCCAGCTCTATTCACTGGAGCGGCAAAAGGCGCGGCACCTGCAGGTCATCAACGCGATTGCGCGGGAAACCACAGCCGTGCTCGACCAGGAGCAGCTGCTGATCAAGGTGTGTTCGGTGATCCAGGAGACCTTCCGGGTAGGGCATGTTTCCGTGTTGCTGCGCGACGATGAGGGACTGGTGCTGCGCGCGAGCCACGGAAGATTCACGGCCAGCACCGCGGCCGGGGGGCGCTTGCCGGCCACCACCGGGCTTTGGGGACGAGTGTTGGCCACGGGCAGGTCGCTGATTGAGGACGACGTGCGTGCTTGTCCTGAGTACGTGAGCTTCTACCGTGAAACGCAATCGCGCATAGGCATCCCGCTGGTTTCCTTTGGTCAGACCCTGGGTGTGCTGATGCTGGAGAGCGAACAGACTGGCGCCTTCCTGGAAGGCGATGTGGTTTCGCTGGAAGCCGTGGCCGACATCTGCGCGACCGCGATCCAGAACGCGCACTACGTAGAGCGCGTGAAGCAACTGGCGTACCTGGATGGGCTGACGGGCATCTTCAATCGGCGCTACTTCGAGTTGCGGGTCGTCGAGGAAATCGACCGCGCT
>DATHDM010000220.1:0-13215 GCA_035319065.1 Terriglobales bacterium | reverse complement strand
GAAAGAGATGCCCATCCGGGGCGGAGGAGCGGAGGGTCTACGAGTATGTCCTGCCGCTTCCTGGGGAAGTTCGAGTGCCGGAGCTGGGAGTGATCTTTCGGGCGCGGCGGGCAGGCAGCGAAGCAGAAAGGAACGGGGCTGACTTCCGACTGGCATCGCAGCGGCTTCGCGAACTGCGCGTCAGGAGCTGGCGGCCCGGGGATCGATTCTGGCCGGCGCACACGGGATCCCCGAAAAAAGTGAAGGAGCTGCTGCAAAAGCGAAAGGTTAGCGGCACGGAAAGGGCCTTGTGGCCGGTGGTGACCAGCGGGGAGGAGATCGTATGGATGAGGGGATTCCCAGTCGCTGGCGCCTACCGGGCACTGCCGGAATCGAGCGAGGCAACGATCATTGAGGAGGTTCCGGAGCAGGCGGGCGAGCCCGGGTGAGCCCCAAGCAAAGGAGTGTGTACGACTGCCGGGTGGTCAAGGCCCGCTTCTCATCGCCTTGCCGGGGCTCCAGAGGTCAGTTCCCTGGCACGTACTTTAGATTGGTTTCGATCTGCAACTCCTGCGCCGAGAGATATTTCGCCGTAGTAGATTCAGATAAGGGCGGAATGGCGCTGGTTGGGGTTACAATGAAGAGCGCGATCGCCAATTCATGAGCCGGAACTGGACCACCAGCATCTAAAAAGGTGGGTCGTGGCTGCGCCTTTTGGGTTTCGTGATCTTTCCAGGAGCAAGCGGTGAATTCAACGGTTAAAACGGTCGTCTTTTGGTTGGTAATCGTGCTCTCCGGCGTCCTGCTGTGGCAGGTCGTGAAGGCGGGCGGGACCGGGTCCAAGGAGAAGGACGTGAAGTTCTCCCAGTTCATGACCGACGTGAACAAGGGAGCGATCGCCGACGTCACTATTATCGGGACCGAGGTCCGAGGGACCTATAGCGACAAGACGACTTTCCACACGACCGTTCCAGCCAACTATCCGGACATGTATAAGGCGCTGCAGGACAAGGGCGTCAACGTCACCGTGAAGGATGTGCAGAGCGGCAACTGGCCGACCTGGCTGCTGAACCTGGCGCCGCTGATCCTGCTGGGAGCGCTGTGGTTCATCATGATCCGCCAGATGCAGACCGGCGGAAACAAAGCGCTCTCATTCGGCAAGAGCCGCGCCCGCCTGCTGTCAATGCAGCAGAAGAAGGTGACATTCAAGGATGTGGCCGGAGTGGATGAGGCCAAAGAGGAGCTGCGGGAAATCATCGAGTTCCTGCGCGAGGCGCAGAAGTTCCAGAAGCTGGGCGGGCGGATTCCCAAGGGAGTGTTGCTGGTTGGACCTCCGGGAACCGGCAAGACCCTGCTGGCACGTGCGGTCGCTGGGGAAGCCAACGTCCCCTTCTTCTCCATCTCCGGTTCGGACTTCGTGGAGATGTTTGTAGGCGTGGGCGCCAGCCGGGTGCGCGATCTGTTCGAGCAAGGGAAGAAGAACGCCCCCTGCATCATCTTTATTGATGAGATCGACGCGGTAGGACGGCATCGTGGGGCCGGCCTGGGCGGCGGGCACGACGAGCGCGAGCAGACGCTGAACCAGTTGCTGGTGGAGATGGATGGATTCGAGTCTAACGAAGGCGTGATCCTGATCGCCGCCACGAACCGTCCGGACGTGCTCGATCCGGCGTTGCTGCGGCCGGGGCGGTTCGATCGCCGCGTGGTGGTGCCGCGACCGGATGTGCGGGGGCGCGAAGAGATTCTGCGCGTTCACACCCGCAAGATTCCCATGGCGGACGATGTGGATTTGTCGGTACTGGCCCGCGGCACCCCGGGGTTCTCGGGAGCCGATCTGGCCAACCTGGTGAATGAAGGCGCTCTATTGGCTGCCCGCGCCAATCGCAAAGTGGTGACCATGTACGACTGCGAGCTGGCCAAGGACAAGGTGCTAATGGGTGCGGAGCGCAAGTCGATGATCCTCTCCGACGAGGAGAAGAAGGTTACGGCTTACCACGAGGCGGGACATGCGCTGGTCGCAGCCATGAGTAAGGATTCCGATCCGCTGCACAAGGTGACGATTATCCCGCGCGGCATGGCGCTGGGCGTGACCATGCAGTTGCCGATCGACGACAAGCACACCTACACGCGCGACTATTTGACGACGCGGCTAGCGATCATGATGGGTGGCCGCCTGGCGGAAGAGCTGTTCCTGGACACCATGACTACCGGGGCCGGTAACGACATTGAGCAGGCCACCGAGCTGGCGCGGAAAATGGTGTGCGAATTCGGCATGAGCGACCTGGGTCCGATCACGTTCGGCAAGAAGGATGAGCAGATCTTCCTGGGACGCGAAATCGCGCAGCATCGCGACTACAGCGAAGATACAGCGATCAAGATCGACCAGGAAGTGAAGAAGCTGGTGGATGCGGCTTACCAGGCGGCGCACGATCTGCTGGCGGGGAATCGTGAAGTGCTGACCAAGATCGCCATGGCGCTGCTGGAGCGCGAGGTTCTGGATGCCAACGAGATCCGCATGATCATCGAGGGCAAGGAGTTGCCGGTGAAGGTGACGCCGCACGACGAGGGCGGGGTGCAGCAAGTGCTGAAGCCGGCGCCGCAGGCCAAGCCGGGCATCGTGCCGGGAGAGCATCCGAGTCCGGCGTAAACGAAATCAAGGCACGGTATGAAGGGGCGGCCCAAATGGCTGCCCCTTGTTGTTTATGCGCCGGTATGCGCCCTGCAATTCGGAACGACAACTCTTTGTCACATCTCTCCTTAGACTCCAGTAGTAGAATTTTGCTCACCCTAGAAGGATTCCTGCTGGAGACGTCGAAAAATGAAGACAGCCAAGGTGCTGGTGGCCATGCTGCCACTTCTGGTACTTCCATACGGGAGCAATGCGCAGAAATCTCAGGATGCGGCGCCAACCTTTACCGCCACCTCGGAAGTAATTCTGGTGCCGGTGGTAGTTCGCGACAAGACGGGCAAACACATCACCGGTCTTGGCAAGGGGGACTTCTCGGTCAACGAGAACGGAAAGCCGCAGACCGTGGCCTTCTTCCAGGAAGTGCAGAGCCAGACGGTCATCAAGCCGGTCAAGGTGAACGCCGGGGAGCTGTCGAACCAACTGAGCGCGGATACCGGGCCCCAGAAAGTAACGATTATCGCGATTGATGCGGTGAACGCCACTGTGACCGACCAGGCTTATGCGCGCCTGCAGCTGCTTAAGTTCCTTAACACTCGTCTGAACAAGGGGGAGCCCACTACATTGTTGGTGCTGAGGGACAACGGCATCCGCGTGATTCATGACTTTACGACCGACACCGCGGCGCTGATCGCGGCCCTGAAAGGCGTGACTGGGACCGTCAGTGTGAACACCAATACACCCAAGACGGGCAACAGCGCTTTCTCGCAGGAGATGGTGCGCGCCGCGATAACGGAGGGGATGTCCAACCAAAATCTCAGCGCTACCGATCCTTTCGTCAAGCTGCTCGCAGACGATGTAGAGGCTCTGCTGGCGTTCCAGTATGGCGAGGAGGGCGAGTATTACCGGACACGAGCCGCAGAACTGACGCTGGAGGGCTTGCAGCACATCGCGCAGGCTTATGCGGGTATTCCAGGGAGGAAATCCCTGCTGTGGATTACCGGGGGCCTGCCGTTCGACGTCGATAAGAATGGAACCTTGCGGTCTCCGGCACAGTTCTTCAAGGGCGTCACCAACGCAATGAACTACGGGGGTACGGCCTCGACCAACGGGGCGCTGCCGCCGTTGCCGGACGCGACGAATTTGATTCGCGATGACCAACTGAAGGTGTTGGAGCCGCTCTACCAGCAGACCCTGCGCGCGTTGTCGGCGGCCAACATGGCGGTCTATCCCATCGATGCCCGCGGTCTGGTGGTGTATTTTCCGGGAGCTGATTCGCAGGGCATCAACCTTACACTCTCGCACGAGCAGGAGCTGCTTCACGCAGAGAGCCGCAACAGCCTGGACCGCTTTGCGCAGATGACAGGGGGGAAGATCTGTTTCAACCACAACGACCTGGCGGAGTGCTTCCGCGATGCTGACACCGATACGGACAGGTACTATCTGCTCGGCTACTATCGCGATCAGAAGATCAAGAAGGCGGGGTGGCGCACGATCGAAGTAAGACTCCAGCGGCCGGATGCCGTGGTGCGTGCGCGCGACGGGTATTTCTATTCTCCGGAAGGGCCGGACTCCAAGAGTGCGCGGCAGATGGATGTTTCCCTTGCCCTGGCGTCACCCCTGGATTACACGGCGGTGCCGTTTACCGCCAAGTGGCGGAAAGTCGGGGCCACGGGCGCGGATGGCAAGAATCCGCTGCGCTTTGACCTCTATCTTCCACCGGGCGCGGCCTTCATTGATGAGCAGCATGGCAACGCATTGAACCTGGATTTTGTCGCATTGGCTTCCACCCCGAAGGGCGAGAGGGCAGATCAGGTAGCCCAGACCATCACTGCCAACCTGAAACCGGAAGCGATGACGCAGATCCGCACGGATGGGATCAATTACAACAACACCCTGAAGCTCGCACCCGGGCACTACACCGTGCGCTTCATCGTACGCGACAACAGCAGCGGCAGGATGGGCAGCATCGTAACGGCGGTTACGGTGAACTGAGGCGGCAGCGATTCGCTACAATCGTAGTCGTGTCCATCCACTTTGCGGTCGAAAAGCGCGAGGGCGAAGCGCGCCTGGGGAAGATTTTGACGCCTCACGGGCTGATCGAGACGCCGGTGTTCATGCCGGTGGGCACCGTGGCGTCGGTAAAAGGCGTGCCCCAGGAGCTGCTGGAGGAGCTGGGCGCACAGGTCATTTTGGGCAACACCTACCACCTTTATCTCCGGCCGGGGCACGAGCAGGTGCGCATGCTCGGCGGGCTGCACCGCTTCATGTCGTGGGAACGGGCAATCCTGACAGACTCGGGCGGCTTCCAGGTTTTCAGTCTCAACGAACTGCGCAAAATCAGGGAAGAAGGGGTGTCGTTCCGCTCGCATCTGGATGGCTCATCGCACTTGTTCACGCCGGAGAAGTCGATGGAGATTCAGATCGCGCTGGGGGCGGACATCATCATGGCGTTCGACGAGTGCACCGAGCATCCGGCGGAGCCGGACCGGGCGCGGGAGTCCATGGAGCTGACCCTCCGCTGGGCGGGAAGGTGCAAGCAGTATTTTGAGCAGCACAAGCAAGAAGTGCCGTGGCAAGCCTCAGAGCCCGGCGCGAGCGACGGCGATCCCGGCCACAGCCAGGCGCTGTTTGGGATTGTGCAAGGTGGAATGCATCTGGAGCTGAGGCGTGAATGCGCCGAGCGGTTGCAGGAAATAGACTTTCCCGGCTACTCGATCGGGGGCCTGAGTGTGGGAGAGCCTCGGTCATCGACCTACGAAGTGGCCCAGGAGACGATACGTCATCTGCCGGAGGGGAAGCCGCGGTACCTGATGGGGGTGGGAACGCCGGAGGAGATCGTCGAGTACGCGGGTATGGGAATCGACATGATGGACTGCGTTCTACCCACGCGGGCGGCACGACACGGCTTGCTGTTTACCTCGCAGGGAAAGGTCAACATCAAGCAGGCGCGCTACGCGGTGGACGAAGGCCCGCTGGACCCGGCCTGCGCGTGCCGGGTCTGCGCACGCTATTCGCGCGCCTATCTGCGGCACCTGTATGCTTCCGGGGAGATCCTGGGCCAGGTCCTCAACACCATTCACAACCTGGCCTATTACCTTGACACCATGAGGAGGGTGCGGCAATCTATAGCACTTGGGGAATTCTCCAGGTTTATTTCCGGTGTCCGGTCACGAGCGTTGAGCTCCCCTGCTCATACCTAAAGGGAAGACCCGAAGGCGTCCCCGAATGCCGGAGGTAGAGGTGTCGGGTCCCCCGTTCTGAGTGTGACCATTCAGTCCCCGCAGGTACAATGAAAGGCCCGGAATTGCACCGCGCAGGCACAAGCAGGTGCGTCTCCGGGGGAGAGTGGCGCAAGACGATGAGCACGACAGGATTACCTTCGTTTGGGCTGTTTCTGCAGGCTTCGCCGGGAACTGGTGGCGGCCTGATCATGTGGCTGCCGCTGCTGTTCATCTTCGTCATTTTTTACTTTCTGCTGATCCTGCCTCAGCAACGGCGGCAGAAGCAGTGGAAGTCGATGCTCGGAAACCTGAAGACCGGCGACAGGGTGACGACGAGCGGCGGGATCAAAGGCACCATCATCGCCTTGCGCGACGAGAACGTGCATCTGCGAGTGCCGCCTGACAACATTCGCCTGGAAGTAGCACGCAGCGCGATTGTGGCGGTTACGACGGGGGAGGAAGCGAGCACCAAGGCCGCGTCCTAACCCCGACGTTCGAAGGACAACGTTCAGCAAAGTTATGGACAAGAATCTGCTCTGGAAAACGGTATTCATCATTGCGGTCCTGCTGGTCTTCTTCTTTGGGATCTTCGGCATTCCATCCAGCTTTACGCGTAGCGGTCTGGTTGCAGCCATGCAGCAGCGCATCCACCTGGGGCTTGATCTGAAAGGTGGTACCCACCTCATCCTGCAGGTGATGGTGAACGACGCCGTGAAGGCAGACGCCGATCGTGCGGTGGAGCGCCTGAAGGAAGACATGCGCTCGCGCAACGTCAGCTACGCGGAGATCAGCCAGCCCGACCCGCAGAACCAGCCTGACCGGATTCTGCTGAAGGGGGTTCCCCCGGAATCCAGCGGCGAGTTGCGGAACCTGGTGAGCGACCGCCTGCCGGAGTACAACCTGACATCCGGGCCGGAGAATTCGTGGGCGCTGTCCATGAAACCGCAGGCACTGGCGGACCTGCAGAATCGCTCGGTGCAGCAGGCGATCGAGACCATCCGCAACCGCATCGACAGCCTGGGAGTGAGCGAGCCGGTGATCGAGGAGCACGGGCTCGGTCAGTATCAGATCCTGGTGCAACTGCCGGGCGTGGATGATCCCGCGCGGGTGAAAGAGATCATGCAGTCCACCGCTATGCTGGAGATTCGGCAGTCGTTGGGCGGACCGTACGCCAGCGAGCAGGAGGCCCTTGCCGCCCACGGGGGCGTGCTGCCGGCGGATGCGGTTCTGATGAAGGGCCGCAGCATCGGCAGCAAAGGCATCCCCGAGGGCACCGACGTTTACTACCTCATCTCCCGCTCGTCGGCGGTGACGGGGCGGGATTTGCGCGATGCCCAACCGACCCGCGATGAGAACAATCGTGCCGCGGTTCGCTTCTTGTTGACCGGCGAAGGCGGACGCCGCTTTGCGTCATTCACCGGCAGCCACGTGGGCGACTACCTGGCGGTGGTCCTGGACAACAAGGTGCAGGAAGTGGCGACCATCCAGGAGCAAATTCACGACGAAGGCCGCATTACTGGCAGCTTCACCGAGCAGCAAGCCAAGGACCTGGCCATGGTGCTTCGCTCCGGGGCGTTGCCGGCGGGGATCCGTTACTTGGAGGAGCGTACCGTGGGTCCGTCCCTGGGCGCAGATTCGATCCGGCATGGAATCATGGCGGCGATCATCGGCCTGGGAGCGGTGATGATATTCATGCTCATCTACTACCGCGGGGCAGGCATTAACGCCGACCTGGCACTGCTTTTGAACCTGGTGATCCTGCTAGGGTTCTTAGGGTTCAGTGGGGCCACGCTGACGCTGCCAGGAATAGCCGGCGTGATTCTGACCGTCGGTATGGGCGTGGATTCGAATGTGCTCATCTTTGAACGCATTCGCGAAGAGCTGCGCAACGGGAAGACGCCGCCGTCGGCGGTTGAGCAGGGTTTCGCGCGGGCGTGGCTGACCATCGTCGATACCCACGTGACCACCATCGTTTCCGCCATCATCCTGTTTATCTTTGGGACCGGGCCGGTACGCGGGTTTGCCGTGACCCTGACATTCGGCCTGCTGGCGAACCTGTTTACGGCGGTGTTCGTGTCACGGGTGATCTTCGACTCCAACCTGCAGCGGCACCGGGCAGGGGAGCCGTTGTCGATCTGAGGATTGGACGAAGCAGAAGCTTTCCAGGGGCGGCATAACCTGGGGAGAGGAAAATTCGAGGCCAGAAACAAGTGGAGTTTTTTCGCAATACTAATATCGACTTTCTAGGCAAGAAGTGGTACTTTCTCGCCTTTTCGCTGGTGTTCAGCGTTGCGGGTGTGTTGTCCATGCTGTTCTGGCATGGCATTCCGCTGGGCGTTGACTTTCGCGGCGGCACCCTGGTTTACGTGAAGTTCACGCATGTTCCTGATGACGGGCGGATTCGCTCGGCCCTGGACGCTGCGGGACTGAAGAACTTCCGCATCCAGAGATACGGCGATCCGAGCCTGAATGAGGTGCTGATTTCGCTGGACCAGAAGGAGACCAGCGAAGCCGCCCTGGACGCGGGCAAGGTGGCCATCGTTAATGCCCTGCAGAAGGCCCCGGATCCCAATCGCAAGGACCTGAATAATGCCAGCTCGCAGGCCATTTTGGAGTACCTGCTGGAAAAGGACCCGATGCGGCTGGGCACGGACGCCAGCCAGCGCTATCAGGCGGTGGCCCAGCAGATTGTGGCTATCAGGGACCGCCAGAACAATGGCACCCTGACTTCGCTGGAGCAATTGAAGGCAGCGGTGGCGCCTTCGGTGGTGGCCTCGCTGGGGGAAGGCTTTTATGTGTCGGATTTTAGCGTCCGCAACGTGGAGATCGTCGGGCCCCAGGTGGGCAAGCAATTGCAGACCCAGGCCAAATTGGCCATTCTGTACTCCCTGGCTGGGATGCTGGTTTATCTGTGGTTTCGTTTCGAATTGATTTACGGAGTGGCGGCGGTTGTGGCAGTATTCCACGACACATTGATTACCGTTGGGGCGTTTTCACTGACCAATAAGGAGATTTCGCTCACGGTAATCGCGGCAATTCTGACACTGGTCGGCTACTCGATGAACGATACCATCGTGGTATTCGACCGCATACGTGAGAACGTAAAGCTGCTCAGGCGAGAGAACCTGGCAGATATCGTGAACAAGAGCATTAACCAGACCTTAAGCCGAACCATTTTGACCTCGGGTCTGACGTTTCTGACGGTGCTCTCGCTGTACCTGTTCGGCGGCGAGGTGCTGCACGGATTTTCGTTCGCGCTCGTGATCGGCATCCTGATCGGGACGTACTCGTCGATCGCGGTAGCGGCGCCCATGTTGGTGGCCTACCAGGAGTGGCAGGCAAGAAGGAAGGGCCAGCGAGTTCAGGTAGCAACAGTGCCGGCGGCGCGGCGGGAGAAGATTCGGGCCAGGTAGGTACCCCCGGCTGTGCCCCTGCAGCCAGGAAGAAGCAAGAGTGGATTCATGAGCGCCGGAGTGGCCGGCGGCGGCGTGCCGCGCGGCCGGGAAGCGATCCAGCGCGCCCAGGTTTGGCGTCTCGTCCCCAGGCCAAGGTTGGCATTCTTGTTGGGTGGGAGCAAAATCCGGGCGGCTGGTGTCTAAACATTCGCAGGCAAGTCAGGGATGGAGAGTAGGCCATGTTTGAAGATAGCCTTCTGGAGTCTGGAGGCAGGCTGAGGACGAAGCGTGGTGCCACCACCATTGTTTCCTTCATTCTGCAAGTTCTCCTGGTGGGAATACTGGTGTTGATCCCCCTCATCTACACCGAGGCTTTGCCCAAACAACAACTGATGACCTTCCTGGTGGCTCCGCCACCGCCACCGCCACCTCCGCCGCCGCCGGCGGCGGTGCCGCAAGTCAAGGTGGTGAAGGTGCAGAGCGACATTCTCAACGGCCAGTTGCGTACCCCGACCAAGATCCCCGAGAAGGTGCAGATGATTAAGGAAGAGGAGGCGCCGCCTCCGATGATGGCTTCCGGGGGTGTGGTGGGAGGGGTGCCGGGGGGAGTTCCCGGCGGTTCGATGGGGGGCGTGATCGGCGGCATCATCGGCAGTACGGGAACGACCGCAGCTGTCCCCAAAGTGGCGACCCCGCAGCGGGTTCGGGTATCCCAGGGCGTTTCCGAAGGCCTGCTGATTCACAAGGTGGTGCCACAGTATCCGCCGCTGGCGCGCCAGGCCCGCATCCAAGGGGCAGTGGTGCTGCAAGCAGTGATAGGAAAAGACGGGGCGATCCAGAATCTGCGCCTGATTTCAGGGCATCCGATGTTGGCCCCGGCGGCCATTGACGCAGTGAAGCAGTGGAGATACAAGCCGTACTTCTTGAATGGAGAACCGGTGGAAGTGGACACGCAGATCACGGTCAACTTCAACCTGTCTGGCGGATAGAGCCAGGTTCTCGGAGAGTTTTTCATTGCGGGTATGGTGGCGGAGTTCCGCTCGGGAAGTCGCCACCCTCCCCATAACCGCAGGAAAAAGAGGAAGCCGCCTGCGGCCGGAATCAGGCGATCCGGGGCGGGCGGCGGGACGCGAACCACGGCGCTCCCTCGGAACAAGCCCTGCGCGAATGCAATCCAGCACACGCCTGAATTAAGTTCTGAGGAGGAACAAGCAACCCATGCTCGTAGCAAATCTGGCATCAGCTCTGCTCGTACACGCCTCCACCGCGGCCATGTGGATTTTCCAGGAGCAAACGGTGGGATGGGACCCGATCTCGCTGTGGAAGCAGATGGGCGTCCTGGCCAAGGTCGTGGTGATCATTCTGTTCATCATGTCGGGGTGGTCGATCGGGGTCATGATCGACCGCTGGATGGCCTTCAGCGCCGCCCGCAAGCAATCGCGCACCTTTGCTCCCCAGGTGGCAGGAGCCCTGCGCGAAGGCAAGATTGACGAAGCCATCCGCATCGCCGAAAAGAACAAGAAGAGCCACCTGGCCAAGGTGGTGACGGCGGGATTGCAGGAATTCAAGGCGCACGGGGAATCCAGCGAAATTCCCGGCGAGCAGATCGAGGCTTCCAAGCGAGCCCTGGAGCGCGCCGAAGCCATTGTCCACGCCGAATTGAAGCGCGGTCTGGGTGGCTTGGCAACCATTGGCTCGACGGCTCCCTTCGTGGGACTGTTCGGGACGGTGGTGGGAATCTTGAACGCTTTCCGCGGCATTTCCGAGCAGAAGGCGACCGGTCTGGGCGCGGTCGCCGGCGGTATCGCGGAAGCGCTGGTGACCACCGCCATCGGACTGTTCGTCGCCATCCCCGCGGTCATGATGTTCAACTACCTGACCGGACGGGTGGAGGCCTTTGACGTCGAGATGGATAACTCCTCGAGCGAACTGCTCGACTACTTCCTGAAGCGCCGCAACGTGGTGCGCAAGTAGGGTCAACCCAGGGCCCTTCTGGCCTGGAGTGGACCAGGGGAAGCGCAAGCGGCGGTCCGCCGGAGGGGGAAGCCCCGCCGGCGAAACCGGCTGCGAGGAAGGATTAGGCTGCTATGGCGTTAGCGAAGAGAAACGAAGGGGCCAAGGTGAATTCCAACATCAACGTCACCCCCATGGTGGACGTGATGCTGGTGCTGCTGATCATCTTCATGGTGGTTACGCCCATGCTGCAAAAGGGCATCAGCGTGGACCTGGCCAAGACCAACAATCCGGTCCAGATGCCGGATGCGGACAAGGAAGACGCGCTGCTGGTGGCGATCACGCGGGATGGCACGGTCTTCTTTGGCACCGACAAGCTACCGGCGGACCAATTGACCGGCAAGATCAAAGACCGCTTGGCGAATCGGGTGGACAAGCGCGTCTTCGTGCGCGCCGATGCCAGAGCGCGCTACGGAGTAGTGGCGGAGGTGGTGGATAACGTCCGCGCTGCCGGTGTGGATCAGTTGGGCCTCCTCACAGAACAACGCAAGACGACCGCTCCGCCACCGCCGGCAGCGGCCAATCCGAGCGGCGGGAAATAGAGGAGATCGACTATGGGAATGGGAGTTTCAGCCGGGGGTGGTCAGAGCGCCGATATCAATGTGACCCCGTTGATCGACGTGCTGCTGGTGCTGCTGATCATCTTCATGGTGATCACGCCACTGACGCCGAAAGGCCTGGATGCGCTGGTGCCGCAGCCGCCGCCGCCGAATGCGCCGAAGAACGAGCCCACCGACCGCACCGTGGTGGTGCAGCTGCTGAAGTCTGGCGGCGGGCAGCCCGCCCTGAAGATCAACCAGGAAGACGTGGCCTGGGAGAACCTGCAGGGGCGGCTGTCTGACATCTACAAGACCCGCGCGGAGAAGGTCATGTTCGTGAAGGCGGACACCGATCTGCCTTTTGCGGATGTGGCCCAGGTGATCGATATTGCCCATGCCGCGGGCGTGGATAAGGTCGGGTTGATTACCGCCAAGATCGAGGCCGGCGGCTAGGATTGAGGCCGGGAAGATCTGGCGCTGACCGGATTGCCGGGCGAGAGCTGCCGAGCGCGAGACTGCCCTGCGGGTTTCCGGCGCAGAGGTTTTTCTGTACAGCATTCGATGTGCAAAGGGTTCCTGGTCCATCGGGAAGCGAGGACGGAAGTACGTTTCATGGATGCGGACTTCGCGTCTACCCTTGTCCAAGGGGGATTAATAAAGCAATGAATAGAAGCCTGAGAATGGTGGCCTTCGTGGCGCTGGCTGCAATGCTGCTGACAACCGCAGGCTGCAACAAGCTGAGGGCGCGCGATAAGTTGAACAAAGGCGTGCAAGCCTACAAGAACGCCAAGTACGAGGATGCAATCGAGAAATTCAAGGATGCGGTGGCGCTGGATCCGAATCTGATCAATGCCCGCCTGTATCTGGCCACAGCCTATGCCCAGCAATACATCCCGGGCGCCGACACACCGGAGAACAACCGGATGGCGGAGCAGGCAATCGAGGAATACAAGCAGGTTCTGGTCAAGGATCCCAAGAATCTGAACAGTGCCAAAGGAATCGCCTACCTGTACCTGCAGATGAAGAAGTTCGAGGACGCCAAGGATTATTACCGCAAGGCCACGGAGATCGATCCCAACGATCCCGAGCCCTATTACTCCATCGCGGTGATCGACTGGACCCAGTCTTACCAGCCGCGCATGGAAGAGCGCAACAAGCTCGGGCTCAAGCCGGAGGAGCCGATCAAGGACAAGAAGGTCTGCGAGGCGGTGAAGGAAAAGAACACCGCCCACGTGGAAGAGGGCATGAAGGCCTTGGATAAGGCGCTGCAACTGCGTCCCGACTATGACGATGCCATGGCCTACATGAACCTGATGTGGCGGGAGAAGGCGGACATCGAGTGCGGCGATGCGGCCGCGCGCGAAGCCGACCTGAAGAAGGCTAACGAAACGATTTTTAAAGATGCGCCGAGTTTGTCTGAGAAGGCTGCGCCGAAATCG
>DATHDM010000219.1:0-10604 GCA_035319065.1 Terriglobales bacterium | reverse complement strand
AATAAAGGGTTCAATTAGCGACGATAGTGCCGCTTTGTGCCCTACTGTGCCCGTTGTAAATGATTGATTCAAGGTGTGCCGTGAGGCTAGCGCCAACTTCCCAAGCTGGATGTCGCGGGTTCGATCCCCGTCTCCCGCTCCAGTTTTCCGATTACTTAGAACACTGTCGGCCACCGGAATCGGGGCGAGGCGCCAAGCTAGAGAATTGCTTCCAGCCGGGCATAGCTGGTCTCCATTCCCTGCTCCATTCCGGTTGCGAGCATGGCCGCGCGAGTCTGGGGATCAGGGAGCGTCATGCGCATGGTCATCAAAGTGCCCTTGCCATCGGGATCGAATCTGGTTTCAACGTGGTTGTCGGGTGTGGGATCGGGCAGGTACATCCGTTCCACATGCACGATCTTGCGGCAGGGCTCCAGTTCCAGATATTCACCGGTGAGGTAGAATCCCTCTCCTTTGCCGTTGGCCCATTCGAAACGGATCTTGCCGCCCGGCCGTGCCTCACTGATACAAACCGGCATCGTCCAACCATCCGGACCGAGCATCCAGTTCTGAATTATTTTGGGATCGGTATGGGCGCGGTACAGGGCCTCCGGCGGGGCGGCGAAGCGCCTGGTCACCAGCACGTGGGTATCGCCTTCGGTCTTCAGGGTCAACTTGCTCATCGCAATTCTCCTTTTCGTCTGGGCTTCATGGCGGCCAGAACGTGGTCCAGCCGTTCGTAGTTCTTGTCGAGGGCCGTGCGCAACATTGCGAGCCACTCGTCCATGGCTTCGATCCCGTCGATGGCGAGACGACGAGGACGCTTGGCGCCCTCGACGCGACGAACGACGAGTCCCGCATCTTCGAGCACTTTGAGGTGCTGGGAGATTGCGGGCTGTGTCATGTCGAAGGGCTCTGCCAGTTCACCAACGGTGGCCTCCCCTTTGGCGAGCCGCGCAAGAATCGCTCGCCGCGTGGGGTCCGCCAAAGCGGAGAAGGCGGCATCCAATCTAACCATAAACCATAGCTTATATAAGTAAAAACTTATGTCAAGAAGAATTTTGCCAGGGGTCGGTCGCCTCGGTGAGGCACCGAGGAGTATGGTGGCGGTTTGCAGCGGCAGGGGTCTGATGAACAGGACCGACAAGGCCCGCATCATTACGGAATATCAGCCGCAGTACAGCGACCCCATTGAGGTTGTTGCCGGTGAAACGATGCTTGTGGGAGACGAGGACAAGGAGTTTCCCGGATGGAGATGGTGTCGCGCGCGGGATGGGCGCGCGGGGTGGCTTCCAGTCGAGTTGATCTTAGCCGCGGAGGCGGAATTCAGGGTGCTGGAGGACTATTCGGCACGCGAGCTATCGGTGAAGCCCGGGGAGGAAGTAACCGTCCAGGAGGCGCGGCATGGATGGTTGCTGGTCCGCAATGCACAAGGAGAACGCGGTTGGATTCCGAGCTCCGCTGCGCAACTGCTCCAGGATTTCGGGAGGACCGTATCGCCATGAGCGCCTGGGCGGCCGAGAACTGCGAACCCCTGTGGTGCGGCTTCTCTGCGAGACGGGGATGGTTACGGAGAGGTTACCAGCGGGTGGAGGGCAATGCGCCGGGATGAGTGTTCCTGTGGTTTAATCATGGAGCCACATTCTTTTGCGCGAATAGTGCGCAAGACGGCGCGCCTGAAGCGGTCTTTAGTTGGAGAGAAAAGCTGGAGCGGGAGTCGCGTCCTCCGGGGAGTGAGCGTGAGGTGAGGCGAGACGTTCCATATAAGGGGTAAATTGCTGTACGGGATGGAGATACAAATGTCACAAGGCGGTAGGAAATCCTGGGCTCTTTTGGGTATTGTGGTTTTGCTGATCGGGATTGCGTCTTCTTGCAGCGGCTTCTTTGTCGATCCTCAGTTGACCTCCATCACCGTGTCGCCCCCGAGCCCATCGCTTTTGAAGGGGGGGACGCAGCAATTTTCCGCCTCCGGAGTCTTCGACAACGGCACGACCAAGACGCTCAGCGACCTGACGTGGACCTCGTCGAACCTGCAGGTGGTGACGATCTCGGCGACCGGACTGGCGACGGCGGTGGCCACGGGGTCGGCGACAATTTCGGCAACTTCGGGGGGAATCACGGGCTCGACCACAGTCAGCGTGGTGAGTTCGCCGCTGAATTCGATCTCGATCTCGCCCCAGAATCCGTCCATCAGCTTGTCGAGCCAGCCCACGCAGCAGTTCTCGGCGGTGGGAACCTTCAACGACGGCACCACCAAGGACGTGACGTCCTCGGTGACGTGGACCTCGTCGAATACCGCGGTAGCGACCGTCACGACCAGCGGTCTGGCGCAGGGTGTGGCCACCGGCAGCACGACCATCACGGCGTCCTCGGGCACGGTCACGCAATCGACGAACCTGCAGGTGAACAGGTAAGAGCTGGAAGGCGCAGCCAGGGATCCGGGAGCCGGCAGGCAATCAGCCCGCGGGCTTGGGGAAGAAGCTGCGAAACGCATCCAGGATCCGTGCGGTCAGAGTGGGATTGAGGGTCTTGGCGGTCGCCAGGCCGTGGCCGACTCCCTCCACCTCGAGCAACATGGTGCGCGCCGATATCAGCTTGATCGCGGCTTTCATTTCGTCCAGCGAACCGAAGGCATCGCGCGAACCGTGGGCAAACAGCGAGGCGGTGCGGAGCTGGGGGAAGTGGGCGACGCGCAGGTCGGCGCGGCGTCCCGGCGGGTGAAGCGGGTAGGAGATCAGAAGCAGCCCCGCCACCAGAGCGGGTTTTTCGGCGGCCAACATGGTTGCCTGCCGTCCACCGTAAGACTGACCTCCCAGGAAGACCCGGCCAGTCGTTAATTTTCCCAGGACTTCCACCGCGCGCTGCAACCCCTCGCGATCCTTCTCCGCTGCGGAGGGGTAGGGCGGCCCATGGGGCCGAGCCTGGCGGAAGGGCAAATCGCAACGCAGGACCAGGAGCCCGGCTTCGGCGAATGTCCTCGCCAGCGCCACCAGCAGGGGGGTACGACTGTTTCCGCCGGCACCGTGGGTAAGGACCAGGGAGTCTGCATCGGCCTGCGCGGGGCGATGCAGGAAGCCGCGAACCGCGGGCTCGGCGGAGGCGTCAGCAAACGGCTCGATACCGGATAGGGTGGGCACGGATGCGCTCGCGGCCAGCAGTATCTACCCCGCACTGGGGGTCCGGTCAACAAGGCGTTCTCCCGGCTGCAAGTGAGCCCTTCTATAATCCTGTGTTCTTCGACAAATCAGAGGGGGAGCATTGGCCTATAACGACCTGCGGGAGTGGATGGCGACGCTGGAAAAAGCCGGGGAGCTCAGGCACGTGAGCGTGGAGGTGGATCCGCAGCTGGAGATCACCGAGATCACCGACCGGGTTTCCAAGGGAGGCCAGCCGGGTGGGCTGCGGGGCGTTCAACCCGGGGGACCGGCGATTCTGTTCGACAACGTGAAGGGATACTCCGGGCAGAAGGTGCTGATCAACCAATTCGGGTCGGTGCGGCGGATGAAGCTCGCCCTGGAGGTGGATTCGCTCGATGAGGTCGCAGAGCGAATCAAGCTGTTCATGGACGTGAAGAGCCCGGAGGGGCTACTGGACAAGATCAAGATGCTGCCCATGCTGGCGGAGATGGGCCGGTTCTTCCCCAAGAGCGTGGCCAGCGGTCCTTGCAAGGAGGTCATCAAGCGGGAGGGCTTTTCGCTGCTGGATTTTCCCGTGCTCCAATGCTGGCCCAGGGATGGCGGCCGCTTCATCACGCTGCCATGCGTGATCACACGCGATCCGGAAACGGGGAAGCGAAACGTCGGCGTGTACCGGATGCAGGTTTACGACGCGACCAGCGCGGGAATGCACTGGCAGCGGCAGAAAGTGGGCGCGGAGCACTATCGGGAGCGAATGCGAAGAGCCGCAGCAGAGGAAGGGGACAGGTCAGGCGCGGTGGAGATCATGGCGCGGTCCAGTGGGGGGTCGCGGGTTGCCGATGGTGGTCAACCGAGCGGCCGCATGGAGGTGGCGGTGGCCATCGGGACAGATCCGGCGCTGACGTTTTCCGCGATTGTGCCTGCCCCTCCCGACGTCGAGGAATTCCTGGTCGCGGGGTTTCTCCGCCAGAAGCCGGTGGAGCTGGTGAAGTGCGAGACGGTGGATCTGGAGGTGCCCGCGGCGGCCGAGATCGTGCTGGAGGGTTACGTGAATCTCGACGAGCTGCGCCGGGAGGGTCCCTTCGGCGATCACACCGGGTTCTATTCGCTGGAGGACCTGTATCCGGTTTTTCACGTGAGCTGCGTCAGTCACCGCCGCGACCCGATCTATGCCACGACCATCGTGGGAAAACCGCCAATGGAAGACGCTTACATGGGCAAGGCGGTAGAGCGCATTTTTCTACCGCTGATGAAGCTCACCATTCCCGAGCTGGTGGACGTGAATCTGCCAGTGGAGGGCGTGTTTCACAACCTGATGCTGGTTTCCATTCGCAAGTCCTATCCCGGGCAGGCGCGCAAGGTGATGAATGCCATCTGGTCGCTGGGGCAAGCCATGTTCACCAAGTGCATCGTGGTGGTGGATGAGGACTGCAACGTGCAGGATCCCGGGGAGGTGGTTTGGCGCACGCTCAACCACATCGACCCGGAGCGGGACATACAGTTCACGCTGGGGCCGGTGGATTCGCTGGACCATGCGTCGAGGTATCCCGATTACGGCTCCAAAATGGGGATCGATGCTACGCGTAAATGGGCGGCGGAAGGCTTCTGGCGCCCGTGGCCCGACGAGATCCGGATGGACAAGAAGACCAGGGCAATAGTGGATGAGAAGTGGAAGAGACTAGCCCGAGAACTGGGACTAGCTGGGGAGTGAGCTGGCGTACGGCGGTCGCGTGCCGGTTGCAAGCGGTAAACAGCGCCGGCAGGAGGCGGCAGCGCCCTGTCTGCGCGCGGGCCAGGACGTAATCGCCAGCGAAGCGCGTACCGTTTATACTGAATATCGCATGGCCATCGTGAAAGACATCGCCGCCATCGCCAAGGGCATGGGCACGACCTTCAAGGAAATGCTGCAGCCCACGATTGTGGAGAACTATCCGGACGGGCCTGGGCCGCTGAAGGGTGCGGTACTTCAGGAACGGTATCGCGGGGTCCACGTTCTCCAACGCGACGAAAACGGGCTGGAGAAATGCGTGGCCTGTTTCCTGTGTGCCGCGGCATGCCCATCCAACTGCATATACATCGAGGCAGCGGAAAACACAGGGGAGAAGCGGATCAGCGGGGCGGAGCGCTACGCCAAGGTTTACAACATCGACTATAACCGTTGCATCTTTTGCGGTTACTGCGTGGAGGCGTGTCCCACTGACGCCATCACCCACGGCCACGGCTTCGAAGTAGCCAGCTTCAACGCCAGCAATCTGGTTTACCGCAAGGAGCAAATGCTGGCGCCTCTCCCGGCGCACCTGGGTTCCAACGCGGTATTCAACACCCAGGAGGTCGAGGAGAGGCAGAAGCCGGCGATAACCAGCTAGTTGTCGATCAGCTACTCCTGGAAAGAATCGCCGGTCCGCCGCTGGACCGGCATTCGTCTATTGGGGTAGGTTCAGGGAAGCGGTGATGGAGAGCGGGAAGCAAGCGGCGATGAGCGACTTTCTCAAAGCGGTGCAGGAACGGGTAGTGATCTACGACGGCGCCATGGGTACGTCGATCCAGCAGCGCAACCCGTCGGTAGATGACTTCTGGGGGAAGGAAGGCTGCAACGAGCTCCTGGCGCTGAGCCGGCCGGACATCATCCGCGACATCCATGCCAGCTTCTTCCAAGCAGGCTGCGACGTGGTCGAGACCAATACGTTCGGCGCGACGCGCATCGTTTTGGGGGAGTATGAGCTTGAGGACAAGGTGGCGGAGATCAATCGTGCCGCCGCCAGGCTGGCGCGGGAAGCAGCCAGCGACTTCTCCGCTGGCGGCAAGCGGAGTTTTGTCGCCGGATCCGTGGGACCGACCACCAAGCTGCCCTCGCTGGGGCACATCAGCTTCGATGACATGGTGGCGGCCTATGTAGAGCAGGCAGAGGCATTGCTGGAAGGGGGAGTGGATGTGCTGCTGGTGGAAACCTGCCAGGACCTGCTGCAGGCGAAGGCCGGGGTGGTCGCCATGTTCGATGCCATGCAGAAAGCCGGACGGCGCGTACCGGTGCAGGTCCAGGTGACGCTGGAAGCGACCGGCACCATGCTGCTGGGCACCGAGATTGGAGCCGCGCTGACGGCGCTGGAGCCGTACGGGGTGGACATCATTGGCATGAATTGCGCCACCGGTCCGCGGGAGATGAACGATGCGGTGCGGCACCTCTCGATGTACTCGCCGAAACAGATCTCCGTTCTGCCCAATGCCGGGCTTCCGCAAAACGAGGGGGGCCGGGCGGTTTACAAGCTGCAGCCGGCCGAGCTGGCGGAATATCACCGACACTTTGTGAAGGATTACGGGGTGCGCGTCGTGGGAGGGTGCTGCGGTACCACCGACAAGCACCTGCGGGCGGTGGTGGAGGCGGTCTCCGGCATCGAGCCGGCGCGGCGCGAGGTGAAAGAGACGGGAGCAGCATCCAGCGCCTACAGCTCGGTTCCGCTGGATCTGGAGCCAAAGCCGCTGATCGTGGCCGAGGAGATGAATACCACCACGCGCATGGAGCATTTCCGCAACCTGGTGCGTGGGGGCAAACATGACGACATCCTGGCCCTCGCCAAGCGCCTGGTCAACGAAGGCTCGCACATGCTGGACGTGTGCTGCGCCATCGTGGGTGAGGACGAGAACGGCTACATGGACCGGGTGATGGAGAAAATCGCTACCCGCGTGCCCGCGCCGGTGCTGGTGGATTCCACCGAGGCCAACGTTATCGAAACCGCGCTGAAGCGGATACCGGGGAAGGCGATCATCAACTCCATCAACCTGGAGGATGGGGAGAAGCGCACCTCCAGGGTGCTGCCCATGGCGAAGCGCTATGGCGCAGCAGTAATTGCGCTGACGATCGATGAAGAGGGAATGGCGCTGACTGCCGAGCGGAAGGCGGCCATCGCCAGGCGGATTTTTGACCTGGCGACGCAGAAGTACGGGATTCGTCCAGTCGATCTGATTTTCGATGCGCTGACCCTGCCTATCACAACAGGTCAGGAGGATTACCGCACGGCGGGGATCGAGACGCTGAACGCGGTGCGCCGCATCAAGCAGGAGTTGCCCGAAGTAAAGACGATCCTGGGGGTCAGCAATATCTCCTTCGGGCTGGCGGTGTATCCGCGGCGGGTGCTGAACAGCGTGTTTCTGGATGAAGCGGTGAAGAACGGCCTCGACATTGCTATCGTTAACTATTCCAAAATCTATCCGTTATACAAAGTTCCGGAAGTAGAAGTTGAACTGGCGCGCAAGCTGATCTATTACGACACCTCCAACGGCGATCCGCTGCAGAACTACATGCAGCACTTTGCGGGGAGGGAGAAAGTCGAGGAGGGGCCCGCGACCCCGGTGGAGCAGCTCTCGGTCGAGGACAAGCTGAAGTTCTGCATCATCCATGGGGAGAAATCGCTGGGCAGCGGAAACACGAAACAGGCGCTGGAAGAAATTCTGGAAGAAGGCCTGAAGAGCTACACGCCGCTGGATCTGATCAACAACGTTCTGCTCGATGGGATGCGCACGGTGGGCGAGCTGTTTGGCGCGCGCAAGATGCAGCTCCCCTCAGTGCTGGACTCGGCGGCGGTGATGAAGCAAGCGGTGGGCTACCTCGAACCCAGGATGGAAAAGAGCGAAGGGACGGAGAAGGGAATCATCGTTCTGGCCACAGTGAAGGGCGACGTTCACGATATCGGCAAGAACCTGGTGGACATCATTCTCAGCAACAACGGATACAAGGTGGTGAACCTGGGGATCAAGCAGCCGGCCGAGACCATCATTCACGCCGCACGGGAGCACCATGCTCACGCCATCGGCCTGAGCGGTTTGCTGGTGAAATCGACGTTGGAGATGAAATACGTCATTCAGGATCTGCAGCTGCAGGGGCTGGAGTACCCGGTGATCTGTGGGGGCGCGGCGCTGACCCGCAAGTACGTGGAGGATGATCTGCGGAGGGAATACTCGGGCGCGGTGTTTTATGCGAACGACGCCTTCGATGGGCTGCATGTGATGGATGATTTGACGCAGTCGGCTGAAAAACGCGAGGTGAGGCTGGCGGAGGGGAAAAAGGTGACCGAGGTGGCGCGGGCAGCAGGGGTGAGCGCCGCGTCCGCCTCCGTAGCGGTTGCCGACACCGCTTCCCCCGCGCCTGAGCGAAGTCCGGTGGTTGGGCCGGCGCCGAACATTCCGCAGCCGCCGTTTTTTGGGGTAAGAGTGAGAAAGGACTACGACCTGCGGCAGGTCTTCGCGTACATCAACGAAACCGCGCTGTTCAAGAATCAGTGGCAGCTGAAAACGGCGTCGCAGGAAGATTACGCGCGGCTGGTGGAGGAGAAATTCCGCGGCATCCTAGGAGAAGTGCAGGCAGAGGTGATCGCGAAGGGCTGGTACGAGCCGAAGGCGGTTTACGGTTTCTTCCCCTGCCAGAGTGAAGGCAACGATGTGATCGTGTACGACCCGGAAACGGTGAAGCGGCAGAGCTCGAATGGATCGCAGCCGCTGCGCGAGCTCCTGCGATTCCGCTTTCCGCGGCAGCGCGAGGGACGGCGCCTGTGCATCGCCGACTTCTTCGTGCAGCGCGGTTCGACGCAGATGGACGTGCTGGGGATATCGCTGGTCACGATTGGCCAGCGGGCTTCGGACGAAACCCAGAAGCTGTTTCACGCCGGCGAGTACACGCGTTATCTCTACCATCACGGGCTGAGCGTGGAAACGGCAGAAGCGCTGGCGGAATATGTGCACCAGCAGATCCGCGAAGAGCTGGGGATCGCGGGCGAGGATGGGAAGCGGGTCCAGGATCTGTTTCACCAGAAGTATCGGGGCTCGCGGTATTCGTTTGGCTATCCCGCCTGCCCCAACCTTGAGGATCAGAGCAAGCTCTTCCAGTTGCTGAAGCCCGAGGAAAATGTCGGGGTGCGGTTGACCAGCGGCTTTCTGCTCGATCCCGAGCAGTCCACCTCGGCGATTATCGTCCACCATCCGGCGGCGAAGTATTTCGTGGCGTAGGAAGGGCAGGACGCAGCATTCCGCACTCACCCCTCAGCCAGGAAAGATCGGGCAAGAGGCGTCGAGCATGCCCGCCAACAGGAACGCACACACAACCAGAAAGGCTCAGGCAGATAGGGTTAACGCAGGATGGATAACACCTGGCACATGCGAAGAAGCTGCTGCCGCTCGGCCTCGCTGGGATTGAGGAATTCGATTCCGTAGCCATATCCCTGGCGATTGCGGACCAGGCCGCGCAAGCGTAAGGGTTCGCTGGAGTAGGGGAGGGTGAACTCGAGATCGATGACGTCGTTGGCCTTCAACTGAATGGCCGCCACCAGGAAGAGCCCGCCCTCACCGATGTCGTCGGCGCGGCCGAAGAGCACGGTTTTGTCAGGGCCGACTCCGGCGTAGATTTTGACCCGGCAATCGATCTGGTAACGAGACCAGCGGCGGTCGGGATGGCCATTCTGCTCGATGGGCTACTCCTGCAGACGAGGGCCGAGCTTCCAATGAGCGACAGGGGGAATGTGCCTAGTCGAGGAAGTTTCAATTGACTCTAAGTATGGTCTGAGGGCTCTGTCAACAGGGAGTTGGGTGGCAGGTTCCCAAAATGGACATGGTCCCCGGCAGGCGGTAATGATCGTGAAGCCGGAAGCCGCCACTCCGAAAAGGACGAAGCCTACGGCTGGGGTCAGCATGGCCCCGAGTTGCGAGCTACTTCTTCAGAATGGGGTTATAGCCGTCGCTGACGAGGCGAGCCCTCACCGTCTCGGCATCCTTGATGTCGGCAAAGGGACCGATCTGGACGTGAAAGAGCTTGTCGGTTGCCGTGCCTGGGCTGACAAAAACCGTGTAGTGCTTGGCGCGCAGCGCGCCGACCAGGGCCTCAGCATCCTCCTGCTTGGTGACCGCAGCCACCTGTACCACATAACCGCCTGGTGCGCCGATAGCAGGCGGCTCCGCAGCCTGGTCAGTTGAGTTCCTGGGCTCCGGGGCGGCCGCCAGAACGGTCGAAGTGTCGGAGGCCGCGGAACCGGACTTGGCGTTCGAAGCTGCAGGCGCGGCCTCGGCGGCGGGCGCGTTCTCAGTTGCTTTCGAGGTTGAGTTAGCCGACGCCTTGGGCGCTCCCGAGGCGGGAAGGGTCGAAGCGGGATTGTCGGTGAGCAGCAGGGTGGATTTCGCCGAGCTGCGACCCATGGAAAATCCCAAGCCAAAGAATGCTCCACACACGGTGACGAGCCCAAAAAACAGGCCCAGCAGCCTGGCCGTGCCCAGCGTGATTTCTGTGTCCTGTTCTCCCATAGTCTCCCTGGTTCTCCTTAGGTGCCCGGGCGGGCGGGTGCTTCTGGAATCTGGCCCACGGCTTTGGTCAGGCCATGAATGATGTCCACCGGCAGGGGGAAGACGATGGTGGTGTTCTTCTCCACCCCGATCTCGGTGAGCGTCTGCAGATAGCGCAGCTGGATGGTCACGGGCTCCTGTGCCAGCAGGCGCGCCGCGTCCACCAAG
>DATHDM010000218.1:0-6203 GCA_035319065.1 Terriglobales bacterium | reverse complement strand
CAGCGACCTGTTCTCCGCCGGCGTCATCCTCTACGAGATGGTCACCGGGGAGAAGCCCTTCACCGGTCAGAGCATCACCACCATCGTGTACAAGATTGTCAACGAGACGCCCATCCCTCCGCGCGAGCTGGATGTGACCATCCACCCGGGACTCAGCGCGGTGATTCAGAAGGCGCTGGCCAAGCAACCCGACGAGCGCTACCAGACGGGGGCGGAACTGGCCCGCGCGCTCAGGAACCACAAGAATTCGCAGTTTGCGGCCGATGGCACGGTACAGGTGCCAGTCGCGGTTGCCGCCGCTGCCGCCTCGCGCGTCGAGTTGGCTTCGGCTCTGCCGGCCGCCGGCATGACAGCTCTGGGCACCGCTGCGCGCGAGGCTGTTCCCGCGCCCCGGCAGCCCGCGGACGTGGAAGCTGCGGTTGCCGCGCGTGCGCCGCGGGCATCCGATGCCGGGAAGCGATTAGCGACCGCCGATCCGGCCATGCCGCTGACCCAGGTCTTCGATAGCCAGGCGCTCATCAGCGCAACCCAGCTGGCGCAGGAAGAGACGGTACGCATTCAGATCCCGGCTTACCGCAAGCCGGCGACGGAGGACCTTGAACCCGAACCGAAGAAGGGCTCCAGGCTGTTTGCCGTGGTCTTCACCCTGGTTGCGCTGGGTCTGGGCCTGGCCGGCCTGAACCGGATGAATCACAAGCAGCAGGCGCAGGCGCGGGCCAAAGAGGTTCCCACCGTCACTCTTCCGCAGGTGGAGCAGCCGACGGTGGCTCCGGTGCCGGTAGAGGCGGCGCCGCCAACCCCGCCTTCCGCCGATACACCGCCCGCGGTGATACCTGGAACGCAGGAATTGGAAAAGGTCAAACAGGGTGCAGCCAAGTTGCAGGCCGAAGCGAGCCGGTCGGAGGCGGCGGAAAAACCGCCGGTCGTGGCAAAGGAAAGCCCGCCGCCTCCGCCGGTGGTTACCGGCGAGCTGCACCTGAATTCCACGCCGCCCGGCGCGCAGGTGGAGATCGATGGCCGCAGCCAGGCGAAGTGGATTACGCCCTTCCTGACACCTCCGCTGAAAGCCGGTCATCACAGCCTGGTCTTCACCCTGTCCGGATACAAGCCGGTGGAGCAGAAGGTGGAGGTGGTGGCGGGAAAGAAGACTCCGGTGGAAGCCACGCTGGAGCCGCTGAAGGCCACGTTCAACGTGGACAGCAATCCGCCGGGCGCATGGATCGTGCTGGACGGCTCGCCTACGGGGCAGGCGACTCCAGCGCAGCTCACGGTCGATCCCGGCCAGCACCGCATCGTTCTTCTTAAAGCCGGCTTCAAGCGCGCGGAAACTCTGGCCGATGCCGGACCGGGGCAGACCCTGAATTTCTCTACTCCGCTGCACCTGCAGAACGAGGCTGCGACGCAGATGCAACCGCAATCCAGCCAGCAGGGGCAGATGGTCACTACGCAGGCGCCCGCTGCCGGTCTGGGATTCTGGAAACACTTCTACGCCGTGAACGGGTCGGCGCCGACCCCGGAGACGATGGGCATGGTGCAGATCCGCACTCGCCCGGCCGGCGCCAGCATCGCCGTGAATGGCATAGTCCTTCCGCGCCGCACGCCCTTCCGCTTTCCACTGAATCCCGGCAGCTACCGCGTAACCCTGCAGGCTGACGGCTTCAAGTCCACCACCCGGTCCATCGAGATTCAGAAGGGCCAGACCGCCACCCTGGACGAGCTGCTCGAGCCGCAGTAGAGAAGTTGCCAACGCAAACTCCTGATTCGGCGGCTGATGGAGTTCTTGACATCATTGCAATATGTGATAATAATATTGCAATCAGAAATAAATGAAACTGGGAGAGAGACTACGCTACTTGCGGGAGGTGGAGGGGGTCCTCCGCGGATTAGGGCGGGAAATGACGCAGCAAGAACTAGCAGGCGCGATGCAGAAGGAGATGGGCCGCAGCCTCAGTCAGTCCTATCTCTCCCAGATTGAAAGCGGCGCCCGTCCACACCTGACCAACTCCTCGCGCATGTTGTTGGCGAAGTTTTTCAAGGTGCATCCCGGATACCTGGTGGATGACCCGGAAGGATTCCACACCGAATTGCTGTCCGACTTGCGGGTGATGGAAGACACGCTGGATTTGTGGCTGATCAATGGCGCGGAACGCTTCCGGCGTGATCCAGAGGTGAGCCAAGCACTCCTGGACCTGGCTAAGGACGAAGACTCGCGGCGCTGCCTGATGTTGCTCGGGGCCATTCTGGAGACTCCTCATCTGGTAGACAGGCTGCTCGAGGTCCTCAAACCTTCGCTAAGCAATGCCGGCGTGCGCTCGCAGGTGCGGAAACCCATGGAGGACTGGCGATGACACTCACCGATATCTACCTGTTGTGTTTCATCGTGGGTTTCGTACTGAGCCTGCTTTCGTTTCTTGGCGGCGGTGCCCGACCGCACTTCCATTTGGCTGGCAGGCTTCACCTGCCGCCTGTTGGCCGGGCTGGCGGGCATGCCGCGGCAAGCGCTTCACCGCATGGCGAGTCGAGCATGCCGTTTTTCAATTTCAGTACCCTCGTCGTCTTCCTGACCTGGTTTGGCGGCGTGGGTTACCTGCTGACCAAATACTCCACGCTGTGGACCCTGGCGGTAATTGCATTGGCTGCGCTGAGCGGAGTGGGCGGCGCGTCCATTGTCTTCCTGTTTGTGGCAAGGCTGCTACTGGCTCACGAACAGGAATTGGATCCCGCGGACTACGAGATGGTGGGAGTGATCGGCACCATTGCCAATCCCATCCGTGAAGGCGGGACCGGCGAGATCGTCTATTCGCAGCAGGGGACGCGCCACACGAGCGGCGCCCGCAGCGAAGATGGAAGGGCACTGTCGCGCGGTACTGAAGTTGTAGTGACCCGTTACGAGAAAGGAATTGCATACGTCCGCCGCTGGGAGGAACTGGCGGGTACGGAGATGGGTTCACAATCGGAGCCCGTGCAGAAATAGATCGAAAGGCAAACAGAATTGTAAGGAGGCGTATGAATCTCCATATCGCACCGGAAGTCTGGATCGTTGCCGCTCTTCTTGTCCTCGGCGTCCTTTTTCTCCTGGGAATGTTTGCAAGGCTCTACCGCAAAGCGGGGCCCCATGAGGCTCTGGTGGTCTATGGCTTCCGCGGTACCCGAGTGGTGAAAGGACGCGGAACAGTGATCTTCCCCATGGTCGAAACTTGCCACGAACTCTCGCTCGAACTGATGTCGTTCGACGTTGCCCCACAGCAGGATCTTTACACCAAGCAGGGAGTTGCGGTCACGGTGGAAGCGGTGGCGCAGATCAAGGTGAAGTCGGACCCCGAATCCATCCTCACTGCATCTGAGCAGTTCCTCACCAAGCCAGATAACGAACGGGAAGGTCTTATCCGGCTAGTCATGGAAGGTCATCTGCGAGGCATCATCGGGCAGCTCACGGTAGAAGAAATCGTAAAGCAGCCCGAGATGGTCGGAGACCGCATGCGCTCCACTTGCGCCGATGACATGAGCAAGATGGGCCTGGAGGTGATCTCCTTCACCATCAAGGAAGTAAGAGACAAAAACGAATACATCAGCAATATGGGGCGTCCCGATGTGGCGCGCATCAAACGCGACGCGGATGTGGCCACTGCTGAGGCGGAACGCGATACCGCGATCAAGCGGGCGCTGGCGCAGCGGGAAGCCGCGATCGCCAAGGCCCAGGCGGACCAGGAGCGCGTCGCTGCTGAGACGCTCTCGCTGGGAAAGCAGGCGGAGGCGCAGCGTGATCTGGACGTCAAGAAGGCCAGCTATCAGGAGATGATCAAGAAGCAGCAGGCGCAGGCTGACAAGGCGTATGAGATCCAGACCAATGTCATGCAACAGCAGGTGGTGGTCGAAGCGGTTAAGGTGCAGCAGGCCGAAAAAGAGCAACAGATACGAGTGCAGGAGGCCGAGATCCTGCGTCGTGAAAAGGAACTGATCGCGACCGTGTTAAAGCAGGCGGAGGTCGAGCGCCAGCGCATTGAAACTCTGGCGAATGCCGAGCGCCAGCGGCTGATGTCGGAGGCGGAGGGCAAAGCGGCATCCATCCGCCAGCAGGGCGAGGCGGAGGCCGACATCATCTTCAAAAAGGGAGAAGCGGAAGCCAAAGCCATGAATGTCAAGGCTGAGGCCTACCAGGAGTACAACCAGGCGGCCGTTGTCGACAAACTGATCACGGGATTGCCGGATGTGGTTCGCGCTCTGGCTAGTCCGCTAAGCCAGGTGGATAAGATCACCATCGTCTCGACCGGCAACGGGGATGCCGCGGGTGCCAACAAGGTCACCGGCGATATTGCCAAGATGGCGGCGCAGGTGCCGGCATTGTTTGAAGCACTTTCCGGGATGCAGGTCAGCGAACTGCTGTCCAAGGTGCGGCTGATCGGCGACAAGGCCGAGAAGCCTGCTTCCAACAAATCTCTGGGCAAGGACGGACGGTAATTCGTCATTGTCGTGGAAGGAGTCTCATATGGCGTTATTGGAACGAGTTGCCACGCTGGTGCGGGCGAATCTCAACGACTTGATCGATAAAGCCGAGAATCCTGAGAAGCTGCTGAAACAAGTGATTCTCGACATGGAAAACCAGTTCATACAGGTGAAGACGCAGGTAGCAATCGCTATCGCAGACCTGCATCTGCTGGAGAAGAAGAAAAAAGAGAATCAAGACAAAGAAGCCGAATGGATGCACAAAGCAGAGCTGGCGGTGGACAAGAAGCAGGACGACCTGGCGCGAGCTGCCCTGGAGCGCGCCATGGGCTACAAGCAATTTGCCGAGAGCTTCGACCAGCAGATTGCCGATCAGAAAGTGCAGGCGGAGGCCTTGAAGACCGCCTTGCGGCAGTTGGAGCACAAGCTGGACGAAGCGCGCGCCAAAAGCGATTTGCTGATTGCCCAGCACCGTCGCTCAAGGGCAGTGGGAAAGGCAAGCGACGCGCGGATAGCAATGAATGACAAAAGCAAAGGCACCGCATTCGCTCGCATGGAGAGCAAGGTGCGGCAGGCAGAAGCGATCGGACAGGCAAAAGCTGAAATCGTGGCCGACGACATGGACGAGCGGCTATCCGCCCTGGAGCGGGATGAGCAGATCGATCGCCTGCTGGCTGAATTAAAGGCGCGACGTTCGCTTCCGGCGTGAGGCACACGTGGAGAGTGGTCAGTCCTTCCTGCAGAAGCGCGCGTACTGATCGAGGATGAAGTTGTCGGTCATGCCCGCGATGTAGTCGCAGATCACGCGAGCAAGGTCCTCTTCGCGAGCCTTTTGCTGGTAGCTGGGTGGAAGATCGTCGGGGTGGCGCGTCCAGTAACCGAATAGCTCCCGGATGACGACCTCGGCGTTGGCCTTCTCAGGTTGCAGTTCCGGGCTGTAGTAGAGGCTGTCATAAAGGAAGTTTTTGGCGGCACGGCGCTCGGCGTCAACCTCCGCACTGAAAGCCGCGAGCCGCTCGGGGAACTGGCGCACGTCCTCCAGAGTCTTCACCCCCGCGGCCGCGATGCGCGCCTCGGTATTGCCGATCAGGTCGCTGACCAGGCGGTCGAAAATCCGGCGCAGAGCCTCGTTCAGCTTGAGCTTCTCCAGCGCATTCGGATACTGGCCCTCGGCTTCACGATAGAAGCGATCAAACACCGGCACGCCTTCACGCATGCAGCGGACGTTGAGAATCCCGGCTTCATAGCCATCGTCGAGGTCGGCGGTGTTGTAGGCGATCTCGTCGGTGAGGTCGATCAGTTGAGCTTCGATTGGCGGCCGCTGGTCGAGGAGATACTCGCCGAGCTCGGGAGAGCGCGCGGCGGAGTAGTCGTGTGAGTGCTTAACGATGCCTTCCTTTACTTCGAAGGTGAGGTTCAGGCCGCGAAAGGCGGCGTAGCGGAGCTCGAAATCTTCCACGATGCGCAGAGCATGCAGGTTGTGATCAAAGAAGCCGCCGTGGACGCGCATGGCTTCGTCCAGCGCCTTCTCGCCGGCATGGCCGAAGGGGGGATGGCCGATGTCGTGAGCCAGCGCCAGCGCCTCCACCAGGTCCCCATTCAAGCGAAGTCGGGCGGCGATGGTGCGCGAAACTTGCGCCACCTCGAGGGTGTGGGTCAGGCGGTTGCGGAAGTGATCGGAGACCCGCCCCGTGAAAACCTGTGTCTTGTTTTCCAGGCGGCGGAAGGCGCGGGCGTGGATGATGCGGTCGCGGTCGCGC
>DATHDM010000217.1:0-5276 GCA_035319065.1 Terriglobales bacterium | reverse complement strand
CCTGATAACGGCCGCCATCTCTCCCGATGGCAAGCTGCTGGCTTATGCGGACGCGACCGGAATGTATTTGCGGCACGTCGATACCGGCGAGATCCGGTCCTTGCCGCTGCCCGCTGGATTCGACCTGATGTCGGTCAAATGGTTCCCGGACAACAGCCACCTGGCCATTACCGGCATAGCGGGCGCGGGCGAGAAGCCCAGCTTCTGGCAGATGTCCACCATGAGTGGCAGCTTTCGGCGGCTGATCGACGAAGCCCGGAAAGCGGTCGTCTCGCCCGACGGGGTTTCGATTGCTTTCGTGCGCGAGGGCGCCAGCGAGGCCCGCGCCGACCGCGAGATCTGGATTGTGCAATCCGCGGGAACCAATCCTCGCAGGCTTCTTCAGATTGCGCCGGATGAGTGGTTCGGCTCTATCGTCTGGTCTCCGGACGGGCAATACGTTGCCTACCTGAAAGTGCGCGAAGGTCCGGCTTATACCGCTCAGATCTCTATCGAAACGGTTGCGGTAACCGGCGGTCCCCCGCGCATCCTCTTCACGCGCCCGCTACTCCGGGATGGTTTCGTCTGGTCTCCCGATGGCCGCATCTTTTATTCCACCTCCAGCGAAGCGCTCACCACCGAAGACTCCGCTATATGGTCCGTGGCGGTGGATCCGCTCACCGGGAAAGCGAAGGGGGAACCGGTGCAAATCGCCAGGCAGCCGGGTTGGATTTCCGAGATGAGCATCACCAGCGACGGCAAGCGCCTTGCCTTGTTGAGAAGGAACACCTTGCCTCAGGTTTTTATCGCGGAGTACGAAGCGGGGGCCAGCCGCTTGAAGATGCCTCGCCGGCTCACGCTCGACGACAGCGTGAATGCCCCCTTCTCCTGGACGCCCGACAGCAAGGCAGTCTTTTTCCCGTCCAGTCGCAGCGGAACGTGGAACATCTTCAAGCAGGCGATCGATCAGCCTACGGCGGAACTGTTCGCCGGCGGTCGAGACCAGCACTTCGGTCCCAGACTGAGTCCCGACGGGAGGGAAGTCTTCTACCTGGCCGCCCCGGGAACCGACCCCAATGCTCCGGTAACGGTCATGCGCATGCCGGTGGGCGGCGGACCTGCGCAGGCGGTGTTCAAGGAGCCCGGCATCGTCGATCTGCAATGCGCTCGAGCCCCGTCTCGTCTATGCCTGGCTCTCAAGGTTGGGCGGGGGGAAACGGTCTTTTATCCCTTCGATCCAACCACGGGAAGAGAGAAGGAATTTCGGCTCCCCTATGGGGGCGGTGGCAGCCTGTCGCCCGACGGTTCGCAACTGGCGTTCCCGGAGTTCAACGAAAAGCTGGGCCGGATTCGATTTTTCTCGCTCGCAACCAATCAATGGCGCGACGTTGTGGTGAAGGGCCGCAGCGGATTCAAGAGCTTTGACTGGTCGCCCGATGGCAAGACCATGTTTGTTGCCGCTTCCAATTCCGGGGACACAGCGTCTCTGCTGGAAATCGACAGCCAAGGCAATGCGCGGGAGTTGCTGCAGGGCCAGATAGACTGGGCTATTCCTTCTCCAGACGGCCACTATCTTGCGGTGAACGAAGCGGTGGGCACGAACAACGTGTGGATGCTGGAAAACTTCTAGCGGCTTCTTGCCTGCGGCTGTGTCCAGCGACACCACGCCTGACTGTCACGAGGCGGAACTTCCCTGGTCCCTTGGCCGCCTGCCTGAGATTAGTGGTGCCCGTCACTTCCTGGCTCCCACTCGTGTTCCCGGTCAGCCGGCGACCTTCGCGATGGGCGCGTGCCGGAAGCCGGCTCATCAACGCTGACGAAGTCGAACTGGTTGAGGCCATGGAGGTCTGACTCTTCGGCCATGCGATCCATGCTTGTCAGCAGCGATTCCTTTTCCTGCGGCGTCATCGATCGAGTGGCCGACCAGAACTTGGCTGGGTTTAACCGTACTCTGCGCTTGGCTTCCTCGGCTGTCACTGCAAGCTCCTGGGGGCTGTGAGCACTGGATTGGCGTGAGAGGCTACCACTTTTAGGATGATCTGGCCAGCGCCAGGTTGCCGAGAATGTTGCTCAGAATGTGAGGCATCCGGAGCAGGGCAAGCGGCAGCAGTCATTTGCCGGCCGCGATTCGAAGAAGCGTCGGCGCGGGCCTAATATTGCGGCTTTGAAACGGGCTAATCCTCATCGAGATACTCGCCGGGAACATCGTCCTCCGGCACCTGGTGGGTGCGAACCTCACCTTCGTCAGCGTCCGGAGCGTCTTCCACCCCCTCGACGGCCTCGGCCTCGAAGGCGTTTCCTTCTTCGAGCAATTCATCGACGCTCTCCGAGTCCGCGCGCTCGACGTTGGACAGTCCCTGCAAATCTCCGGATTGCCCGGCCGCCATAGCCGCCGCCCGTCTGCGTGATGCCTCAGCGGCTGCCGCCGGATCCGGCTCCCAGGGCTTTCTGCGGGCGCGGGCGGGCTTCGCTTTCCTGGCGGCGCTCTTCTTTGCGGCCTTGCGCTGCGACGCCTGCTTGCGGAGAGTCCGCTTCTTCGGCCTTGCCTGCTTCCGGGCCGCCCTCTTCATCGCCGCGCTCTTCCTGCTGACGGCAGCTTTTCTTGCCTTCGCGGATTTCTTCTTCGCCTTGCGCTTTCCAGCCATAGGCTCAGTCTAGCATCAGCGGCTGCACTCGTGTTCTTCGCCAGTTGGCCGGCCGGCTCTGAGCCGGTCCGATGGCTATATTTCTCGGTTTGCCGCTGTTGCTTGCCGTACACTAGGTCGCCCGAATCCCATGGCTGGCAATCGACTGGCCGCTCTTCTTGCCCGGCTGGAGGAGCAGCTTCTTCGCTTCCAATCCGCAGATGTCCGGAGGACCACGCAGCTCCTCCAGCAACTCGGACGGCGGCCCTTCCCCGATGCGGACTCGCTCATCCGCTTCCACGAGGCGCTGCTTTTCCTGCGCGCGTTTCCCAAGAGCCCGGCCATCCTGCGCAAGACGGAGGCGCTGCTCAACACTTTCTTCCGCAGAGTGGACCGGCTGCGCGAACTGGGCGCCGATCTCACTCCCTTCGAGCCGCTGGAGGTCTCCGGAATTGCCGGGACCTCGCTGGAAGACACCTTCAGCTACCAGGTTGCGCTCTGGCAGTGCCGCCGCTTTCCCCGGAACGTCGAAATCCTCTGGGAGGACTACGAGGAGGAGCGCGCGCTGGCCAATACCTGGCCGCGCCTGTTTCCGCTGCTTGAGGAAGATGCCTTCGTCGAGGCCAACATTCCCTGGCGGAAGTGGCTGCAGGCAGCCCGGGGGCGGTCTGCGAGCGAAGCTGCCTGGCTGCTCGAGCGCTTCCAGCGGATGCCCATCTCCGATCCCGAGAAAGCCGAGATCTACGATTGCCTGCGCATCAATCTGCGCTGGCACCTGGGCAACTCGCGGGTGTCGCGCACGCGGAACTGGAAGTCGGTGCGCCGCCCCTACTACCAGCGCCAGGCGCTGATTACCCGCGCCGAAGTTTCGCTGGCAGAGGAATTCGCGTCTCCGCGGTTGCGCCTCCGGAGACTGTCATCGCGACGCGGGGCGCAGGTGATCGAGCAGATCCACGAAGTGATGGCGGTGCGCTACCGCGAACTCTGGGGCACTACCCTGGCCGATCCCGCCAGCGTCTGGCGCGCCGAACTGGGGCGCGGCGTGGTGGTGCACCTGTGGGGGCTTCCTGCCGCGCGACGCCTGCCGCTGCGCGCCTATCTTGCCGGATTCACCCTCAAGAACGGCGTGCCCATCAACTACATCGAGGCCATCACGCTGTTCGAGTGGACGGAAGTCGGCTTCAATACCTTCTACACCTTTCGCAAAGGCGAGACCGCGTGGATCTATGCCCGGGTGCTGCATCTTTTGCGGCAGCTCCAGCGGGTGAAGTGCATCTCGGTCTATCCCTACCAGATCGGCGACGGAAACCCCGAGGCCATCGAATCGGGAGCCTTCTGGTTCTATCGCAAACTGGGATTTCGCCCCGGCAGCCCGGAGCTGGCCAGGCTGACGGAACGCGAGGAGAAGAAGATTGCGGCCAAGCCCGGCTACCGCACTCCCGCCCGCACCCTGCGCCGGCTCGCCCGCGAGGACATCTTTTATGAGCTGCCCGGGGCGGCGGTGGGCGCCTGGGACCGCTTCTCCACCCGCAACCTCGGTCTCGCGGTGAACCGCCGGATGGCGCGAGACTTCGACGGCGACCGCGCGCGGATGCGGCATGCGGCGAGCCTCCGCCTGGCGCGCCTGCTGGACGTTGACCTGTGGGATTGGAGCGACCTCGAGCGCCGCGCGTTCGAGGACTTCGCGCAGGTTCTGGAGCTGGCGCCAAGTGTGGGATCGTGGTCCGCTGCGGAGAAGCAGCTGCTGGTGCGCGTGATCCGCGCCAAGGTGGGCAGAGAAGAATTGCGCTACGTGCGCCTGCTGCAGCAGCATGCGAAGCTGCGCGCAGCGATGTTAAGGCTCGGCTCAGCAGGCTGAATGCCGATCGCTGGCTTCCGAGTGCCGACTGCCGACTGCTGAGTGCCGATTGCCGACTGCTTCGTCTTACGCCATCACCGCCTCGGGCCGCAGGTCCTCCATCTGCTGGCCGACGGCGATGGAGAGCCGCCGGATGCCTTCGCGTATCTGCGCCGGTTCGGCGTTGGAAAAGTTCAGGCGCATGTGGCGGCATCCTTCGTTGCCGGTGGCGAAGAAGCAATCACCGGGGACGAAGGCCACGTTTTCTTTCACTGCCGCCTGCAGCAGGCGTCCGCAGTCCGTCCCCTTGGGCAGCGTGATCCAGAGGAAGAGCCCGCCGGCGGGATGCGTCCACTCCACGCCGCGGGGGAAGAATTCCTCCAGCGCGGCGATCATCACGTCGCGGCGCTCGCGATACACCTTGCGGATCTTCTTCACGTGCTGTTCGAGGAAGCCATCGCGGGCCACCTCGTAGGCCACCATCTGGGTAAAGGTGGAGGTGTGCAGGTCGGCGCCCTGCTTCAACTGCACCAGCTTGCTGATCACCTCCTCCGGGGCCACGATCCAGCCCAGGCGCAGGCCCGGCGCCAGCGTCTTGGAGAAGGTGCTGAGGTAGATCACGTTGCCCAGGGTGTAGCCGTTGTCGCGGCGGTTGTGCTCGCGGTCCAGCACCACCAGGGGAGGCAGGTGCTCACCCTCGAAGCGGAGCTGCCCGTAGGGATCGTCCTCCACGATCGGGATTCCGTACTTGTCGGCCAGGCGCACCAGTTCCTCGCGCCGCGCCTGCGACAGGGTTACCCCGCTGGGGTTCTGGAAGTTGGGGAGGATATACATGA
>DATHDM010000216.1:0-11501 GCA_035319065.1 Terriglobales bacterium | reverse complement strand
ATGACGGCGGCGGCGCCGTTGAGCTCCGCTTCTACCTCGTGCGCGATTATCAGGGCGAACTGGAAAACCGCATCTTCCGCGACATACGCTGGGTCATCCCCGATGAACTCCACCAATTCGAATTTCTGGAAGCCGACCGCGAACTGGTCCAGGACCTGGCGAGCGGGAAGATTCCGTAGATGGCAGTCGGCAATCGGCTAAACCCAGACAGGCTGTTCGTTAGAGGATCATTCTGAGCGAGGCGCTGACCGATCCTCCACCCACGCGCAGTGCGCAATTTCTCTGGCCGCTGAATTCAAAGTATGGGCAGGGAACCCACTTTTGCCATTTCAAGTCTTACCGAGTGCCGACTGCTGACTGCTGAATGCCTTGTTTCGTCGCCTCGGCCCACTCCTGTTCCCCGCGCTCCAGAATCGCCGCCAGGTCTCCCGCCAGTAAGAACCGCTGCTTGATCAGCGCGATCGCAGCTTCGGCGTAGAGGCCCATGTACTGCGCGCGCCCGCCTTGATAGCGCTCCGCAATCGACAGCCGCGGATCGCCGGTCTTTCTGCGTTCCGCCGGAGTTTTCGCAAACGGAATATACGACCCCACAAAGCTAAGGCGTTGGGTGGGAGCGCCGATTGTTGAATCGCGCAGGTTCCAACCCGTGTAGGTCGCCAGCGGCGCCACCAGCGATGGCAGCCGCACTCCTCCCAAATCGTTCCCGTCTTTGTCCACCTGCGGAACCAGCGCGGGATACGAACCCAGAACCTGCGGCGGTTCCTTGCTGATGATTCCCCGATTCCACTCCGGACCGAAATCCAGCCGCCAGCCCAGTGTCACGTCCTGCGGCGCCTTCACCCCAGGGATCCTGGGAAACAGCAAACGCGGGAGCGGAACCAGCATGCGGTCCGCCAGGTGCGGATAGGCGCTTGCAGTCGGCGCTATTCCCTCCCGCACCCACTGATCCATATCGGTGATCAGCGCCCGCCAAAAGAAGGCTATCGGACTGGGGTTGGTTTTCTGTTGCCCCTTGTACTCTCCGGTTCCGTAAGTCGGCGGAAATGGGCCGGCGAATTGCTGCAATCCGGCCAGAAAGTAGATTCTCACGTTGTCCGACACCTTCGCATCCACTTTGCCCTGGACGTCGGTGTGAATCAGCGATGCCGCCCGTGACCAGTATTCGTACGAAGTGTTGGTGAAGAACGTCTTGGGTACGGTCTTGGAGGCGGTGGCTGCGTCCAGCAACCCGCCTCCATTGCCCGGCGCCACGTCCACCTCCGGCAGATCGGTGAAGGGGAAGATGTCGGTAGGATAAGAAATCGACGCCATGGGCTGAGCGTCGCGCGATGGCTGTGCAAAGCGATAGTTGAAGCTGCCCCGGCCCGCTCCGGCCACGTGCGCGATCACCCCGTCGAACACCTGCTGGCCCTGCTCATCGGCGTTGAAGTCCTGATACAGGAAATGGCGCAGAAACCGGCCGCTCTGCGAGATTCCCACCCCGTAGGCGTAGCGCACCGGCGCCACCGCGTTGTCGTCGTGCTTGAGATAGGAGACGAAGTCGCGGACCGCGGCCAGGCCAAGCCCGGCCACTGCCGGGTCCTGCGCCACATAGACGGCTTCATAAATCTTGCCCGGCTCGAATCCGCTCTTGAGGTGGAGGTAGCGTCGATCGGGAACAACCTTGTGGTCCACCTCACGCGCAAAATCCCATTGCGTGCGCGGGATCACGCGCCGCGGCGCCAGCGGCGAATCGCGCACGGTGAGCACATTTTGCGGACTCGCCGGGTCCGACACCGCGTAGCCGGTGCCGCCCACGGTTCCAGTGAGCGTGGCGAATACATGTCCCAGGGGGGCATCGTACGCTTTGGCAGCAAGCGTAAAGTCCGAGCGCACTAACCCGCGAATCGGGCCCGCACGATCCTTAGCGACCGGCGCGTAGAGGTGCAAGAGGCCTGGCTCGTCGCGAACGTCCCACTGCCAGCCAAGCCAGGCGACGGTGTACCCCCTCTCCAGCAGAAATCCGTCGCCGAAGTCCGATTCCTGCGTGGGATCGAAGCTCACCGTTCCGCGGTTGGCGAGGGCCAGAATTCCTTTTCGGCCGCGATTGGAAACTTCAAACAGCGCCACATGATTGCCGCCATTCCGCGGCCGCAGTACATAGAGATCCGCCGAAAACTCGACTTCACCCTTGGCATTGCGCTCCGCCTTCTCCAGGTCCACGATGCGGCCGTTGTGCGCCCCGTCGGGATGAACTTTGAAGTACACCCGCCCCACAATTTTTTCGTAGCGGCCCGCAAGCCCGAACGCCTTGCCATCCAGGACATCGCTGCGGCGGGTTACCTCGACCCGATCTACCCTTGCTGTCGCCGCGTTTGAGATCCAGCAAACCAGCCCCAGCAGGAAAACCCCGGTTCGTAATGGCCGCACATTTTCTCCCGGCGAAAACAGGATGCGAGAAAGCACGGCGAAATTCTACCGTGAGTGCGCCCGCCCGCAAGAGCGCCAATGAATCAGGGCCGCGGACTTCTGGACAAACACCGCGGGTATTGCCCTTGTTCGCAGCCTATAATCGAAGTCATACATCACGCCATGCCCGTCGCCGCAAAGCAACGCAGTCCCGGTCAGCTGCCTGTTCCCGACGCTCCTCCCTCTCCGCCCCGCGAGCCTAACTTCTTTCGCCGCATCGAGCACTTCTGGGAACGGGTCACGGAAGGTCTGGAGCTGGAAGAGCTGTGGGCGCAGTTCAAACAGGAGGCCCGCAGCGGCTATCAGCTCTATTCCCGCGAGGTGCAGGCGCCGGAGAGCCGGCGCACTCCTCGCGACTGGTTCCACCTGGTCGGGCAGTTCTTCTGGTCGATCATCATGAAGCTCTCCCCCGCCAAGCGGGTGCTGCTGCTGATGGGCCTTGCCATGATCTCCATGACGACCATCGAAATAGGAAATAGCGGCACCCAAATTCGCCATGACTTTCAGTTCTGGGGCGCGCTCATCTTCCTACTCCTGCTGGTGCTGGAGATTGCCGACCGCGTCACTATGAAGCGGGACTTGCAGATCGCGCGCGAGATCCAGATGTGGCTGGTGCCGGACGCCCCTCCCACCCTCCCCGGACTCGATGTCGCTTTCACCACCCGTCCGGCCAACACCGTGGCCGGAGACTACTACGACATTTTTCTGCGTGACGGTTCCAATCCCGGGAAGGTCTTGATGGCGGTGGCCGACGTCGCCGGCAAGAGCGTTCCCGCGGCTCTGCTGATGGCGACTTTCCAGGCCAGCCTGCGCACCCTGAGTGCTATCCCATCTTCCATGCCGGAGCTGGCGGCTGGTCTTAATAAATATGCCTGCGAAAACAGCCGCGGAGGCGTGCGCTTCACCACCGCCTTTCTGGCAGAGTACGATCCCCTGACACGCGATCTCGCCTACACCAATGCGGGGCACAATGCCCCCATTCTGCGGCGAGCATCGGGAGCGCTCACGCACCTCGATGCCGGGGGCCTGCCCCTGGGCATTCGCCAGCCTACCGCCTACCAGGCCGCCAGTGAGCGGCTCGCTCCCGGAGACATGCTCCTCATCTTCACGGATGGCGTGATCGAAGCTGCGAACGAACACGGGCAGGAATATGGGGAAGAGAGACTAAGAACGCTGCTGCAGGCCGGCGGCGGCCTTACGGCCAGCGCCTTCCTGCAGCAACTGATGCGTGACCTGGATACCTTCACCGGCGCAGCCAGCCAGCACGATGACATCACCTGCATGGTGCTGCGAGTAGTGGAAACGCGATCGACTCCGGCCGCCGAAGCAGTTACTGCCAAGACCTGACCTGCGGTTCCTTACCAGCGCTGGCCGCGCCCTCCGCGCTCCCGATCGCCGAATCGCCCGCCCCCGCGCCCGCCACGATCGCCCGCCCGCTCGGTCTTGGGACGTGCTTCGTTCACGTTCAGGGTTCGACCGCCGATCGCCTTGCCGTTGATCTCGGCAATTGCCTTCTCCGCCTCCTCATCGTTGGCCATCTCCACAAAGGCAAATCCGCGGGGCTGTCCGGTATCCCGGTCGCGGACTACATTCACTCGATCCACTTGCCCGTAGGCTTCAAACAAAGCGCGCACTTCTTCTTCCGTGGTGCGGAAGTTCAGATTCCCCACGTAGATATTCTTCACGAACGTTTCTCCCAGGTTGACGGTTGTAGGAAATCCCCGGACAAACAAGGCGGTCAACTTCGGCTCGCTGGTTGAACGGAGGTAGCAGATACGCCCTAAGGCTACCCTTTTCCCGGCTCCGCGTCACTGGAAACCTTACGGAATTTCCCGCAGGGATGCCGAGGGTCGCAGACGCCCTTGACGACCGTTGAAACACCCCCAAAACCAGGCGCAGGTGCAGCCATCGGCTCACACCATGCGACTGGCCGCAGACAGCACGAAAATGGAGATCACCAGCACCGCCACCCCCAGCGCCAGAATTCGCAGGGGACGTGGGCCCGCCTGCTTCCATTCTCCAGTCACCACCCCCCAGAATGTGGCCGCCATTACGATCAGCGACATGAAGATCGGCCAGCCGATAATCGTCCCTAAATCCCCCATATTGTTCGCTGCCACCCCATAAATCACCGTGCTGCCAAACCAGAACAGGGCCATGGTGGCGGCCAGCGGCCAGTGTTGCGCGGTCCCGGGCAGCAGCAGCCGCCCGTGCGTTCGGTTCTTGTTCATCAGGTAAAAGCAGTACGCCAGGTTGGGAATGCCCCCCGCCACCATCAACGGCAGCCAGGCCGCATTGTTGTCGGAGTTGGCGGAGGCTCCGGCTGCTGCCGCCTTGGTCACCAGGGGATGTCCGTGCGTCAGTCCCAGGTTTACGAACGCGGAACCCACGCCGCTGATGGCGCAAAAAAACAATCCCTTGGCGACTGATATCTTGTGCGACTCCGCCGCCACCTTCTCGCGCATCTTTCCCGCAGCGCCGCAGATGGCGACCCCCACCAGCACGATCACCACCCCGGCGATCACCGCCATTCCGCCCCGAGTCGCGATCTGCTCCGGATGGTCCCTGATGAGCGGCACTAGCGATCCCACCGCCGCCGATAACCCCAGGATCACGGCGAAGGAAAGGGCCATGCCCACTCCGTCCACCGCCAGGCCCAGGAACACCTGGGACAGTCCCCAGAAAAAGCCGAACGCCGCTACTCCAGCGGCAATGGCAGCCGCGCCGGGCTGCCGGTAGAGGTCCATCAGATCGGGAACCGTCGCGAAGCTGAGCGCAATGGGAAGAATGAACAGGGCAAACAGCGTCCACACCAGCCAGGTGTTCTCCCAGGCCCACTTGCGCGTGAACTTCATCGGCAGCGCAAAGCTGCCGTTCATCGCTCCCGCCAGTACCAGGAGAACCAATCCAAACGCTGTTTGCGACATGCGGGCTGACTCCTCAGAAGTTCCAGACTCTCGAAATCTAAGCGCGCAATTACCAACGAACGCCAATGGTCACCGGCAACAACTCGGTCGTCCCCTTCGGGGTAGAGGCGTAGTGGTAGCGAGCCTCCACATAGGCCCTGAGGGACTCCTCCCCTCCCAGCCGCCGCGTGACTCCCCCGCCGGCGTTGAAGCCCGCCGCGTTGTCAGCCACGTCGTTCAACACCTGGCCTGCAGGGCTCAGGATGGGCGCCGCCCGCGGATCCGTGATCACCGCGCTCGACGGCTGGCTCACGGAAAGCGCCCGGCGGTACAGCCCACCGCCTCCCATGACGTACCCTCCCCACTTCCCGCGAGTGACCAGGGTGTAGCGCGCGTTCGCCGTATATCCATAAACGTTGCCATCACCACCGCTCACCTGCAGCAGGTGAAGCATGGAATCGTTCATGCCAAACTGATTGAAGAGAAATTCTCCCACCACGTCCAGCTTCCCGAATCTTCTCCCTGCGCCTACCGTCATCACTCCGCCCTGCTTGGCAAAATCACTCACGCTGCCCATGGGATTGGCAACCCCCAGGCTGAGGTGAATTGTCCATCGTGGTTTGTGCTCCTCCTGCGCTTGGGCCGGCAACCAACCGCACCCAAAGAGCGCCAGCGCGCACACGATGTGGATTGACTTGCTCATGTCACAGCCGCTACCCGCAGCCGCAAGTGTCTCGCACACGCAGCCCGGCCAGTCGCGCCCGTTTCTTTTATCAGCAAAGACGCTTGGGCGCTATCGATTGTTAGGCGGGCCGCGCGATCTAGTAGCATTGTTCCTATGCCTCAGATTTATGTTGCCACCTCCAATCCCGGTAAGCTCCGCGACTTCTCCGCCGCCGCAGCCCATGGTGTCGTGGTGCTCCCCGTACCCGATCTTGAGGAGATCTCCGCCGTGGCCGAAAACGCCGATTCTTTTGAAGGCAACGCCCGCGCCAAGGCGGAACACTATAGCCGCTACTGCTGCGGACACCTGGTGGTCAGCGACGACTCCGGCCTGGAAGTGGATGCCTTGAACGGCGCGCCCGGAATTCGCTCCGCGCGCTACGCTTCCGGCCCCCGCCACCAATCCACCGATGCGGAGAACAACGCTCGCCTGTTGTATGAGCTCCGGGACACCCCCGAGGAAAAGCGCTCCGCCCGCTTCGTTTGCGTGCTGGCCGTGGCGCAGAATGGCGCAACCCTCGAAACCTTCAGCGGCGAGGCCCGGGGCCGCATTCTGTTCGAGCCGCGAGGCTCAGGCGGCTTCGGATATGACCCGCTTTTCTACTGCCCGGAAGCGGACAAGACATTCGCCGAGTTGCCCGCGGAAGAGAAGGTCCGGGTCAGTCATCGCGGCCAGGCGTTCCGCCACTTCCTGGCTTGGCTGCGCGCACAGAAGCAGCAGTGAGAGCAGGTTGGGGCACGGCGTCGCCCCCGCAACGAATTTTTGCAGCCTCTCTGCCTCCACCCTCACGCAACGCGGCAAGCATCGGGTACCCCCGAACATCCTATGTGCTGCATGGCACACTTAGACCGTGATCGCGGACACAGCCACAGGTCTGCGGCAGCCTGTAGTTTCTTGACTTCCCTTTTTGGGCCACGAATAATGAAGGGTTGGCCCGATAGCATTTGAATCATAAGGAGTTATCCGTGGCTTCCACCGCCCGCAGCGACGTGGCTGTAATCGCTCCTGGCGTGGCTCCCCTGCGGGCCGGACAGGGCATGCAATTCGTGCTGCGCCGCCTGCATTCGCTGAGCGGCGTCTTTCCGGTCGGGGCATTTCTCATCGAGCATTACGTCTCCAACGCTTACGCCACCAACGGGGTCCACGCCTACAACAAGCAGGTCGAGTTCCTTACCAGCGTTCCCTTTGTCTGGGCGCTGGAACTGTTTTTCATTTACATTCCGATCCTCTATCACTCGCTCTACGGCTTCTACATCTGGTACCGCGGCGACGGCAACGTCGGTCCCGCGTACCCCTGGGCGGGAAACTGGATGTACACGGCGCAGCGCTGGACCGGGGGCATTGCTTTCGTCTACATGGTCTATCACGTGTGGACCATGCGCTTCAGCGGCATTCACATCATGTCGAATCCCGCCGCTGGCTTCACCAAGGTCTATGACACGTTTGCCGGCAGCGGCTGGATCGTCGCCTTCTACTTCATAGGCATCATCGCCGCCGCCTGGCATTTCGCTTATGGCCTCTGGCTGTTTGCGGCCAAATGGGGCCTGGTGACGGGAGACAATGGCCGGCGGAAATTCGGCTACGTCTGCGCGCTGATCGGGATCGGGCTGGTCGCGATTGGAGTGGCTACCATGGTCGCGTTCCTCAGCGCCTCTCCACGCGATGTTCCGCGCGCGACGGAAGCGTTGCTGCACTGATCGGCGGTCTCTGGCTCCGCCTGCCGCCCATCGGCTGTTTTGTAGGCTGATCCTGTTGTTCGAAGGGGGGCTCGCCTTGAGGCGCGCCGTTATCGGCTGGACCTGAAACGGCTCAAGCCGCCGCGGAAAGCAGGGCTTAGAGAGGCGCCGGCTTCAGCCGGCGTGACTGGTTTCATACATGGCTATCAATCCCAGAATTATCGTGGTCGGTGGCGGGCTGGCCGGCCTTTCCGCGGTCATCAAGGTCGCGGAGATGGGTGGCGTGGTGGATCTGTTCTCCATCGTTCCCGTCAAGCGCTCCCACTCAGTGTGCGCCCAAGGCGGAATCAACGCCGCCAAAAACCTGAAGGGCGAAGGCGACTCCACCTGGCAGCACTTTGACGACACCGTCTATGGCGGCGACTTCCTCGCCAATCAGCCGCCGGTGAAGGAAATGTGCGACGCTGCGCCCGGCATCATCGACCTGCTGGACCGCATGGGCGTTCCCTTCAATCGCACCGCGGAGGGGCTTCTCGACTTCCGCCGCTTCGGGGGAACTCTGTTCAATCGCACCGCCTTTGCCGGCGCTACCACCGGCCAGCAATTACTCTACGCCCTGGATGAGCAGGTTCGCCGCTTCGAATCCGAGGCCAAGGTCACCAAGTACGAGCACTGGGAATTCCTCTCCGCCGTGCTCGATGGCAATCAGGTCTGCCGCGGCATCTGCGCCATGGACCTGCGTTCCATGGAGGTTCGCACCTTTCCCGCTGATGCCGTCATCATCGCCACCGGCGGCATTGGCATGATTTTCGGCAAATCCACCAACTCGGTGGTCTGCACCGGCTCCGCCCAGTCTGCTCTCTACCAGCAGGGAGCCTACTACGCGAACGGTGAGTTCATCCAGGTTCACCCCACGGCCATTCCCGGGGAAGACAAGTTGCGCCTGATGTCGGAGTCGGCTCGCGGCGAGGGCGGACGCGTCTGGGTTCCGCGCAATCCCTCCGACAAGCGCGATCCCCGCACCATACCCGCGAGCGAACGCTGGTACTTTTTGGAAGAGTGGTATCCCAAGTACGGCAACCTGGTGCCCCGCGATATCGCAACCCGCGCAATCCACAAGGTGGTCTACGAGTGTAACCTCGGCATCGACGGCCAGCCGATGGTCTACCTCGACCTGACGCACATCGACCGCAAGGTGCTCGACCGCAAACTGGAGGGCATCCTCGAAATCTACGAGAAGTTTGTGGGCGACGATCCCCGCGATGTGCCCATGAAGATTTTTCCCGGCATGCACTACACCATGGGCGGCCTGTGGGTGGACTACAAGCAGCAGACCAACCTCCAGGGCCTCTACTCGGCAGGCGAATGTGAATACCAGTACCACGGCGCCAATCGCCTGGGCGCCAATTCCCTGGTCTCCTGCATCTTCGGTGGATTCGTTGCCGGGCCCGCCTCCGTCCAGTATGCCCGCTCCACCGGCAGTTCCACCGACGGCGTCAGCAACGGCTGCTTTGACGCGGAGCGCAAGCGCCAGGAGGCGTTCAACGCCGGCCTGATCGACAATCACGGCAACGAGAATCCCTTCCAGATCTGGCGCGAGCTCGGCGACATCATGAGCAAGAACGTCACCGTTGTCCGCTACAACAAGAATCTGCAGGAGACCGACGCCAAGCTCTGCGACCTGCTCGCCCGCTTCCGCCACGTCAACCTGAGTGACCGCACGCTGTGGGCGAACACCAGCTTCATCTTTACCCGCCAGCTTTACAACATGCTGCAACTGGCGCGGGTGATCACGCTGGGCGCCTATCTGCGAAATGAATCTCGCGGCGCGCACTATAAGCCGGAATTTCCCGAGCGCGACGACGCCAACTGGCTGAAGACCACCAAGGCCTACTTCGCGCCCGATGCCGACGAGCCGCGCTTCGAGTTCGAGCCCGTGGACGTGGGCCTCATTCCACCGCGCCCTCGGAGGTACGACGTGGCGAAGTAGGTGATTTCAGATCGCGCAGGCCTTCCGCTCGCGCAGCTCGGAGCAGATCTTCGATCGACGATCAAACTTGGTTCTTTTATGGCAAATAACAAAACGGTCACTTTCAAGATCAAACGGCAGCTCACTCCCAAAGCCAAGCCTTATTGGGAAGAGTTCGACATCCAGTACCGCTCGGGCTTAAACGTTATCTCCGCGCTGATGGACATCGCCCTGAAGCCGGTGACGCGCGACGGCAAGGCCACGGTTCCCGTCGCCTACGATTCCAATTGCCTGGAGGAGGTGTGCGGCTCCTGTGCCATGCTCATCAACGGACGTACCCGCATGGCCTGTTCCGCCCTGGTCGATCACCTGGAGCAACCCATCCGCCTCGAGCCCTTCAGCAAATTCCCCGTCGTTCGTGATCTGCAGGTCGATCGCCAGGTCCTGTTCGAGGATCTGAAGCGCGTTAAGGCATGGATCCCTATCGACGGCACTTACGATCTGGGCTCGGGCCCCAAGCAGAGTCCGGAAGAGCAGGAGGCGGCATATCCGCTCTCGCGCTGTATCTCGTGTTGCTGTTGCATGGAAGCCTGCCCGCAGTTCGACCAGGCCACGGGCTTTGTTGGGGCCGCCGCCATTTCGCAGGTGCGCTTGTTCAACACCCATCCCACGGGCAAGGCCCTGAAGACCGAGCGCCTCCGCGCTTTGATGGGCGACGGCGGCATCCACGAGTGCGGCTACGCTCAGAATTGCGTTGAAGTGTGTCCCAAGGAGATACCGCTCACCAAGTCGATCGCCGAAGTGGGCGGCCAGGTCATGAAGCAGGCCATCCTGGACTTCTTCCGCAGATAGACCGTGCCGGTAGGAACAGACGCCGCACCCGTTCACCTCGAGGCGCAGCCTCGACCGTTTCCCCACCAGACCTTCCCATATCATTCCGAGCGGCGTGCTCGGGTCTGTCCGGCGCGCATCTTCTGCGGGCCGCGAGCCCGGAGTCCGGAACTTGCTTTTCACTGCTGGCTTCGTACGGATCGCTGGTTGGACGGCGGCACTCCGTTATCTTAAAATCGCACTCCTATGTTCGATTTCCTCACCGATCCCAGACATCGGCTGGCGTGGCTGGTGGCTATTGCCGCCGACTGCCTGCAGATCGCCGCGCTCCCCCTGTTTGCCGCCGGCGCCATTTCTCCTGCCGATGACCTGTTGGATCTGGTGGTCGCCTTCGTGCTCATTCGCCTGCTGGGCTGGCACTGGGCCTTCCTGCCTTCGCTCCTGGCTGAACTGGTACCGCGGATGGACCTGTTTCCCACTTGGACCGCAGCCGTGTATTTCGTAACCCGCCGCCAGGCCGCCAGCGGCGAGGGTGAGATCCTGCCTCCCGGACCCGCTCCGGCGAGGCCCGTGTAGCCGTTGGAGATACAGCTTTTACTGGATGCCTTCCGTAACCCCCGCCCGTTCCCGCGCCTTGGTGCCAGTTCGCGTATTTGCTTCGATTACCGAAGTAAGCTTTTGGAAATACAAGTGCTTCGGTTACAATCACAGCCTCGTTTTGCGAAACGGGCGTTAACGAAGGGCTCGAATTCGTGCGTACAAGAACCATAAGCATTTTGTGCTTGGCCGTTGTTGTCGCAGCTTTCGCGCCGCCCCAGGCGGCCGCCCTGCACACGCGCACCGATGTGCGCCGTTCTCACCACCCCCGCCGCCGTCATTTCCCCTGGAACCCCATGTTTAAGGGCTCCCACAACCTGCTGCTCAAGCAAAACGAGGAACTGGATCGC
>DATHDM010000215.1:0-5170 GCA_035319065.1 Terriglobales bacterium | reverse complement strand
GCGTACGTGGACACCTGGAATGCTCCAGGAATGTTCTTCGCACGTCCGCCCGAAATCTTCCCCGCGGCTGCAATCATTCCCATCAGCAGGAATACGCTGGTCCAGCGTGGACCACGCAGCAGCAGCACCAGGATCGATCCCACAACCATGATCTGCACAATCCCGCGCAGCAGCGCCTGGGCGGTTTCCCCCTCCAGCCTGATCTGGCGCCGGCGGGCGGCCACCATCACCAACATTGCCAGCGCCGCCGCCACCGCTGCCTGCGCCAGGCCGAGCGCGAGCTGGCCGTGAAAGAAGTTCTTAAGCACCCAGCACCTCCTGCGGAAGTCCCATCTTCACCAGGCGGCCCTTCTCGATTACCGCCACCCTCGCCCCCAGGCGCGCGGCTTGCGCCTGGTCGTGCGTAACCAGGATCGCCGCCAAGCCGTTCTGCCTGACCACGCTGCGGAACAGCGCTTCCACCTCGTGCTTGGCGGTGTCATCGAGCGCGGAAGTCGGCTCATCCAGCAGCAACACGCTCGGACGATTGGCCAGCGCCCGTGCCAGCGAGACGCGCTGCATTTCGCCTCCTGAAAGATGGACGACATCGCGCTGCGCGTAGCCGGCAAGACCGACTCGCTCCAGCAGCTCATTTACCTCTCCCGACGCGAGTTCTTCACCCTTCTGCCGCGGCCCATACTCCACGTTGTCGAAGACAGTGCCGGGGAAGAGAAAAGGGCGCTGCGTGACCATGCCCACCCTGCGGCGCAGCTCCCGCGGCGGGATCGAGCGGTAGTCGGCGCCTTCCAACAACACCGTTCCCGCCGTGGGCTCGTCCAGGCGATTGATCAGGCGCAAAAGCGACGTCTTGCCCGAGCCGCTCGGCCCCACTACGGCCAGTACCTCGCTGCGACCCAGGGCCAGGCTCACGTCGTTGACGATTACGAGCTCGCCCACGCGCCGGGTCAGATGCTCCGCACGAATTATGGGATCGGAAGCTTGCACTGTTTTTTTGAAATCTTGGAGACGCGTTGCTTGGCCCGACGATCGTGTGCCGGGAAAGCTTGCCCGCTAATCCTCCCACGTGCAACCGGGAAACGCGTAGGATTTGTGCCAGGTTCGGCGCGTGGTGCTCGCTGTGGGGGGTAAGAGGGTACTCTGGTCGAAGACGAGCGTTTGATTTCATCGCGCCGCAGGACAGGCCGACAGTTGCGCTCCGGAAAATTCCCGGGCAAGCTTTCCAGCAACCGCAAGCGGGCCAGGAGCACCCATGTCGCAAGTCACAGCCGATCGAGCGGAATGCTGGCCCGAGTTGCCGCTGGCATCCTGGCAAGATACGTACGCCACGCTTCACATGTGGACCCAGATCGTGGGCAAGGTTCGCCTGCGCCTGACCCCGTTGGTCAACCACTGGTGGAATGTGCCGCTGTACGTAACTGCCCGGGGCCTGACCACCTCGCTCATTCCCTATGGCGAGAATTCGTTTGAGCTCTGGTTCGACTTCCTGCGGCACCAGTTGGTGCTCGACACAAACGACGGGGCAACAAAGACGCTCGCCCTCCGTCCCATCGCGGTGGCCGACTTCTACGAAGAGTTCATGAGCATGCTGCGAGGCGCGGGAATTGAGGTCAGAATCTGGCGGATGCCGGTTGAAATCCCCAATCCGATTCGCTTCGATCAGGATCGCGTGAACGCCTCGTACGATCCCCAGGCGGTCGAGAAATTCTGGCGCATCCTGTTGTCGGTGGATTCCGTCTTCCATGAGTTCCGGGCAAGATTTATCGGCAAGTGCAGCCCAGTCCACTTCTTCTGGGGGAGCTTCGACCTTGCGGTCACGCGCTTTTCGGGCCGGCGGGCGCCGGAGCGTCCGGGGGCCGACGCCATGACGCGCGAAGCCTACTCCCACGAGGTCAGCAGCGTCGGCTTCTGGCCGGGCAGTGGCGAGATCAAGGAAGTAGCCTTCTATTCCTACACCGCCCCGGAGCCGCAGGGATTCAAGCAGGCGCGGGTTCGTCCCGACGCCGCCTTCTACCAGCAGCAGCTTGGGGAATTTCTCCTTATGTATGAGGACGTGCGGCGGGCGCCATCGCCGACCGCCGCCCTGCTCGACTTCTGCCAGAGCACCTACGAAGCCGGGGCCAGCCTGGGCAATTGGGATCGCAAGGCGCTGGAGCGATAGGTCGCGAACCCGCCTCGGCAGCCGAGGGGCGAACCGAAGCTCCGCCCGGACGTGCCAAACCACGTCTTTAGCCGTTACAATTTCACCTGGAGTTCGCAGTTCGATGGCCACCACCACCCCCAGCAGTGCCGGCGCCGCGCAGGCGGTACGGCCGCCCGTCAAGCCCAATCTGGTTTTCGAAGAGATCATGCGGTTTGCCTACGACACCTTCTGCACCAACAAGATTCGTTTTGTTCTAACCGCGCTGGGGATGGTGATCGGGACTGCGTCGCTGATCCTGGTGGTAACGATTGGCTTGACCGGAAAGCAGTACATCCTGGGACAGATCCAGGGCATCGGCGCCAACATGATCGTGGTGGACTACTCTGGCGCCAGCAGCGCCTCCACCTCCACGGCTCCGCAGGATCTGCTCACCATGAACGACCTGCGGGCGGTGCGCGAGCAGGTGCCGGGAGTACGCGCCGCCTCGCCCATGGTCGAGATCCACGACCGCATCGCCATTCCCGGCGGCAAGGAGCGCGACGTTCTCATCCTGGGCGTCTCGCTTGAATACGCACAGGTGCGCAACCTCCTGGTCCTCTCCGGCCGATTCTTCGATGAGGACGATACGGCCGCGCGCAACAAGGTGGCAGACATCACCGAGAAGCTGGCCAACAAGCTCTACGGCAGCCCGCAGGCCGCCATCGGACACTCCATCAAGCTGAGCGGTCTGCCGTTCACCATCATTGGCACGTTTCGCGAACGGGTGGAAACCTTCGGCCAGTCCGAGATCGCCGACGATACGCTGCTGATCCCCTACACCGTGGCCCGCTACTACACTGGCGACGACTACGTGAAGCAGCTCTTCTTCTCCATGGGCGATTCCTCCGATGTGCCCCGCGCCACCGAGCAGGTGCGGCGCGTGGTGCAGTCGCGCCACCGTCCCGAATCGGTGTATCGGGCGGAGAACCTGACGCAGCTTATCGAGGTGGCGGGCAAAACCGCCAATGCGCTGACGGCGGTGCTGCTGCTGATTTCTCTGGTCACGCTGATCGTGAGCGGCGTGGGCATCATGAACATCATGCTGGCCACGGTGAGCTCCCGAATTCGGGAGATCGGAGTACGTAAAGCCGTAGGCGCCACCAACCGCGAGATCAAATATCAGTTCCTGGCCGAGGCCATGTTCATTTCGCTCTCGGGCGGCGTCATCGGCATTCTGATCGGCCTGGCGCTGCCCTTTTCAGTGCGCTTCCTGACCAGCTTCCGTATCCCGATTTCCGGGTTGTCGGCCATTATTGCGATTCTGGTCTCGACGATCGTGGGGGTGCTGTTCGGGACGGTGCCGGCAACGCGCGCGGCGCAACTCGATCCGGTGGAGAGCCTGAGGTGGGAGTAAGGGGGAGTCCTCGGTGATGGCCTGAAGAAGGCTTCAACGGGTGAGCAGCCGGACTTCATTCCCACTCTTCGCTGCGTTCAGGATGGAGCACCCACAGTGTGGTGGTGCGAAAAGGTGGGCCACCCGGCCTCCTGTGTCTCAGGACGGCTCACAAAACTGACTGGGCAGATGGGAGCGCCTACTTGAGCATTCGTGAACAGATCGCTTTGCTATTGCTGGTGTTGCCTGTCACGCTGAATGGACAGCAGCAGAGTCCTAGTCCGAAGACGCTCCTGGTCGTAAAACTCATATCCGGCCAGGAGCTCAAGGTAGGACCTGAAGACTTTGCCAAATTGCCGCCGGTTCACGTGAGTGCTACTGACCACGGGGGCGAGAAGCACGAGTACGAAGGTGTCCATCTTCGTGATCTTCTTACGCAAGTGGGTGTCGCAAAGGGAGCAAGCCTTCGCGGCAAGGAGCTTGGGAACTACGTTCTGGCGGAGGCAGCCGACGGGTACCGTGTACTCTTTTCGCTCGCCGAACTCGATCCCGACTTCACCGGCACTCAGGTGGTTGTGACGCTAAAGGTGGATGGTCAGCCTTTGACTCCCGGCGACGGTCCCGTCCGCTTAGTCGTGCCGGGAGACAAACGTCAGGCGCGATGGGTTCGGATGTTAACGACCATTTCCATCATGAGGGCCCAAATGAGGCCGGCTGTCCCGCATGGTGGACATCCCGGCGGTGATCGATTCAAGCCGCCGGTTGGCTTGAGTGGGGTAGTTCTCCCCAAAAAGCAAGAAGCCGGGCAAGTTCGCCCGGCTTTAGCTTGAAGATCGCCGTCAGATTCAGCGGCGAATAGGGGCCCAACTACATAACCAACGCTAACCTGTCCAATTCCTGGTGGATGGCCTCAACCGAGCAACCCGCGAACCCGACTCGGCTGGCAGCATCCAGCGCGGCCTCCGGCGAAACCCCGTAGCCGCGTCCCATCAGAAACACCTGCAAAAGCTCGGCAGCCTCCGAGGGATCAAGCATGCGCTGCATCAGCTCGTTCCTCAGGGCCGTCACTTCCGAAATGGAGAACTTTTCAGCCATCATTCGGATCACCTCCGACCCCACATTTGGTACCGCTACCACTTAGAGTCCGTTGCTCGGTATTTAGTTGCAGCAATTCGCTTGCCGAAACCAGCATTTTTCCGTGCCCCGGGCCCGCTGCTCATTACAACCCGATAATTTGCAACAAGTTGTGGGCAATAAATTTTTGACTTTGTGTCCGGAATGTCAGAAAACGCACCCTGGGAGTGGCAGGAAATGTATCAACTTGGGCAGGAATTTGGCTCGGAATGACAAATTGCGGTGGTCAGTTTTCCTCTACCGTTGCCTCGTCGGCCAGCAGGATGGGAATTTCGTCGCGAATGGGATAAGCGCGGCGACAGGCAGCACACTTCAACGTGTCTTTTTCCTCGTTGTATGCCAAGGGTTTCTTGCAGATTGGGCATGCGAGGATTTCCAGCAACTCTCTATCGATCATGGCAGATATTCTACGCGACGAGAGTGTCAGCAACGGTGCCATTATTTCGGCATTTGAGGGCAGAATCGGGCATTGTGTGAGCAGGGAAATTCAAAGATCCGCGGACAGGAGTGTCCGCGCCACAGGA
>DATHDM010000214.1:0-11951 GCA_035319065.1 Terriglobales bacterium | reverse complement strand
GGCAACCTTGTCGGGGTCGGGGATATGCAACTCCTGGACGTCTTCCGGCGAACCCACTACCTGAGTCACCAGCGGAGCCTCGCCCAGCGTCCCGATCACCTCATCGTGGTCGTGATGCCCGATCAGCACCAGCGAGTAGCCCTCCTTGGCGAACCGTACCGCTTCCACGTGGACCTTGGTAACCAGCGGGCAGGTGGCATCGATCACCCGCAGCTTTCGCGCTTTGCTGGCCTCCCGGACCTCCGGCGAGACCCCATGTGCGCTGTAGATCACCCGCTCGCCCGCCGGGACCTCTTCCACGCTGTCCACAAAAATCGCGCCCTTGCCCTGCAACTCCTCTACCACGTAGCGGTTATGGACGATCTCCTTGCGCACGTAGATGGGAGGGCCGAACGTCTCCAGGGCGATCCGGACAATGTCGATGGCGCGTACTACCCCGGCGCAGAACCCTCGCGGCTTGAGCAGCAGCAGGGTCTTGCCGTTATCGTCAGAAATATTCATTCTTGCCTTTTAGGCCAATATCCCCTGATTGTAATGATGCTAGGGTATCGAACCGCGCTGCCCGGCGTCAAACGTAAACACCACACACCGTAAGGATTAGCAGCCTCTGGGAGTATGGTAGCGGGAAAAGGAGGCGGAGGAGAAGTGCCCGCGCTTGTACCGGTCAGCGCCTTGATGAGCCTAACGCTTTGCTTCCCCCGAAACCGAATGAGTGGGCTGCTTCGACCGTGGTAGCTTAGGCGTTGGCCTTCAGCAGTTGCTCGGCGTGCTTGCGGGAGGCTTCCGTCAGCCGGGCGCCGCTGAGCATGCGGGCGATCTCCTCGCGCCGGCCGGGTTCGGTCAGCCGTTTCACCGAAGTGCCAATCCTGCCCTCCGCTTCCCGCTTCTCGATCAAGTAGTGTTGATCGGCAAAGGAGGCAATCTGCGGCAGGTGGGTGATACAGAGTACCTGCTGGTTCTGTGCCAACTCCTTGAGCTTTCGTCCCACAGCCTCGGCCGCGCTCCCGCCGATGCCAATGTCAATTTCGTCAAACACCAGAGTCCGCGGCGCGGCTGAAGTCTTTCTACGGCCGGTCGTGCCTGCCTCCACCGCCGCCTTCAGCGCCAGCATCATGCGCGAAAGCTCGCCGCCCGACGCTATCTCCTCCACCGGCCTGAGCGGCTCGCCGGGATTGGTCGCAATCAGGTAATTCACCTGATCGAAGCCGGCGGCGGTCCAGTTCTCCTCTTCGTCGGTCCCGCCAACCTCGATCTTGAATCGCGCTTTCATCGCCAGCTCGTTGATCTGTCCCTCGACTACCTTCTCCAGCCTGCGCGCCGCCTGGTAGCGTGTCTGCGAAACCGCTCGCGCAGCCCCAAGATGAGCCACCGCCGCCGCCGCCAGCTCCTGCTTCAGTTTGCGCAGCATCTCATCCTTGTTCTCGATCTCGTTCAGCTTGCGCTTGACCTCCGCTCCGTAGTCGATCACCGCCTCCAGCGTCTGGCCATACTTCCGCTTCAGCCGGTCAATCAACGCCAGCCGGTCCTCGACCCCCGCCAGCCGCTCCGGCGAGGCTTCCACCGACTCGGCGTAGTCACGCAGCGTTACGCCAATATCCTCAATGGTGATGCGCGCCGATTCCAGCTCCGCCAGCGATTCCTGGAACTTCCCCTCATAGCGGGCGACATCCTGTAGCTGGCGGTAGCCCACTCGCACCAGGGCGGCCGCCGATTCCTGGCTCTCGTACAGCACCTGGTAGGCTGCCTGCGCCGCCCCGTGGATCTTCTCCGCGTTCGCCAGCACCCGCTTCTCAGCTTCCAGGCGCTCGTCTTCCCCCGGCTGAAGCCTTGCCTCCTCGATCTCCTTCTTCTGAAAGCTCCACAGATCCACCATGCGCAGGCGCTCCTGCTCGTCCTGCTCCAGTTCGGTGATCCGCTGCCGCACCTCCCGCCACTTCACAAATGCGTTGGACACCGGCGCCAGATTTGATCCCGCGTAGCTGTCCAACAGCGCCAGCCGAGTCTCCGCATCAAAGGAAACAATCGACTCCCGCTGCGAATGGATCGATGCCAGCAGCGGCGCCAGGTGGCGCAGTACGGCCACCGTTGCCGGCTGGTTGGAGACGAAGACGCGGCCTCGCCCGTTGGGCAGAATCTCGCGCCGCACGATGAGTTGCTGCCCGTCGCTCTCGATCCCGTCGCTCTCTAACACCTTGCCGGCGCGCCGCGGATCCTCGAGCTCGAAAACCGCCGACACCACCGCCTTCTCCGCCCCATGCCGGATCACATCGCTGGACGCCTTTTCGCCCAGCAAGAGCGCCAGCGCATCAATGAGAATGGATTTCCCGGCGCCGGTTTCGCCGGTGAGAAGGTTCAAGCCCGGTGCGAACTCCACTGCCACGTTGTCGATGACCGCGTAGTTCTCGACGCGCAGTTCCAGTAGCACCGATGCGTCCTGCCCGGGGAGTGTCTGCCAGTGTAGCAAATGCGATTCCCGCTGAATACTCGCCTTTTTTCTCGCCTCATGCTCGCCGCCGCTGTTGACTGCCGGAGTACACCCCCATCTCGTCCCGGGCATCCTGTTTCGGTGTTCTATAATCACCTCGGAAGATGCTGCGCCATTTCAGAAAAGGAAGCTGATGTTGATTCCCCTGCTTTCCGCCAGCATTCTCGGGGGCGAGATCATGGAGCTGATCTCGCAAACAGGCCTGGTAGCCAAAGCCGTCCTCGTAATCCTCCTGGTATTCAGCGTGGTCTCCTGGGCCATCATCCTGGCCAAGTGGAGCCTGTTCAGCCGCGCCAAGGTGCAGAGCTCGCGCTTCGTGCGGGCCTTCCGGCGCGCCAATCGCTTCCAGGATATATCCGCCGTCGCCGAGCAGTTCAAGCCCAGCCCGCTGGTGGCGGTCTTTGAAGCGGGCATTGAAGAAGTCAGGCGGCAGGGCGGCGTCGTGCGCAACCTGGTCGGCGTGCAGCGCGCCATGCAGGTAGCCTGCTCCGAAGAATTGACTCGGCTGGAGCGCCGGCTTCCCTGGCTTGCCTCGACCGGCGCAGTCACTCCCTTCATCGGATTGTTTGGCACCGTCTGGGGCATCATCGATGCCTTTCAGGGCCTTGGCACCGCCGGTGCCGCCACCCTACGGGCCGTCGCTCCCGGCATCTCGGAAGCGCTCATCACCACCGCTGCCGGCCTGTTTGCCGCCATTCCCGCGGTCATCGCTTACAACCACATGCTCGCGGAGATTCGGCAGTTTGGCGCCCGCATGGACGACTTCTCGCTGGAGATGCTTAACACCATGGAGCGCAGCATGATGCAGCCCTTGCCCCGCGGCGCGGCGGCGGTTCAGGAACCGGAGTATCGGACGTAGATGGCGTTTACCAACTCACAAGGCAGAACTCAAACCTCGCTCTCCGATCCCAACGTCACTCCCCTGGTCGACGTGGTCCTGGTGCTGCTGATCATCTTCATGGTCACTGCCCCGGTGCTGCAGTCGGGCATCGAGGTGGCCGTGCCCAAGACCAAGACCGTGAAGCAGATCACTGAGGAGCGGCTGGTAATCTCCATCGACAAGCAGCAGCGCGTCTTCCTGGGCAACGAGCCGGTGAACATCAACGAGGTCGGCGCCAAGATCCGCCAGAAGATCCATGACCCGCAGGGCCAATACATCTTCGTTCGCGCCGACGAGAACGTTCCCTTCGGCGCCTTCGCTACGGTGATGGACGCGGTGAAACAGGCGGGCATTGCCAACGTCAGCATCGTCACTCAGCCTCTCGAAGAACATGGCAGCTCGCGCTGACATCTTTACCGAGCACGACCGCTGGGGTCCTCCCCTGCTGCTCTCCATGGTTCTGCATGTACTGCTGTTCTCAGGCGCACTGTTCTACGCCACCTACGTGACCCGGCCGAGCGGCGAGGGTTGGGGAACGAATGGGGTCGGCGACGCCATCAGTGCCACCCTGGTCTCCAGCATTCCCCTGCCCGCCCCCCAGACCCAGACAGAAAACATCCTGGCCAACGAGTCCAAGGGCCTGACCCAGTCCTTGCCCGAGGTCAAAGAACCAGAGGTTCCGGAAGCCATCCCCATCCCTGCCCGCGACGCCAAGCGCACGCTGCCCGAGCCCAAGCCGCTGCCTCCGCGCCCCAAGCCCCAGGAGAAGCCCCGGCCGGCTCCGGTGGAGGAAGCCAACGTCATTCCTTTCGGACAGGGTGGACCGATCAGCGGCCCCTATGGCGCGTTTAACGCGGGCGGCGCGAAGGGCGGTTTCGGCTTCACCGGCTCCGGAGGCGATTTCGGCAGCCGCTATGCCTGGTACGTGCGCGTGGTCCAACAGAAAGTTTCCGAGAACTGGCTCAAGTACGAGATCGATCCCCGCATCACCAGCGCCCGCCGTGTGTACGTCACTTTCGATATCGACCGCGGAGGCCGGCCCGGCAACCTGCAGCTTTCGCAGTCCAGCGGCGTGCCTTCGCTGGATCAGTCGGCGCTGCGCGCCCTGCAGCGCATCGATACCTTCGGTCCCCTTCCCAGTGATTACGCGGGCAGCAGGGTCTCCGTAGAATTCTGGTTTGATTATCGCCGTTGATTCCCGGACGCCGGCGTGCGGCGGCTTTGGTTTGTGCTCTATGTCGGATTACGATATGAAGACCGTTGCTTCTGGTTCCCGCGGTAGAGTGCGCTGCCTCCCTGCAATGCATGCTCTTGTCCTGGTCTTCGCTCTCCTCCTTGCCGCCGCCTCCGCCCCCGCACAAACCGATTGGATTCGCACCGGAACCGGCCTCGGGGTGGAGCGCGTGCGCCTGGCGGTTCCCGACTTCAAGCCAGTCTCTCCCGATCCGCAAACCGCGCAACTGCTCAAGGTCTTCAACGACACGCTTTGGAACGACCTGGATAATGCCGGCATCTTCGACATGGTGTCCAAGAGTTTCTATCCTCTGGAGGCGCCCGGCCGGCCCGACGAGATGAAGCTGACTGCCTGGTCCGGCCCCCCTGCCAACGCCGGCATGGTCGCCTTCGGAAACCTCGATGGCCCCGCTCAGGATGTGGTGGTGCAGGGCTGGCTCTACGACGCCAAGAATCCTAGCTCGCCCCAGGTGCTCGGCAAGCAGTACCGAGAGAAGGCCAGCACCGACAACGCTCGCGTCATCGCGCACCGCTTCGCCATTGAGATCATCTTCCGCCTGGGGGGCGGCATCCAGGGCATCGCCGAAAGCAGGATTTTCTATGTGAGCACACGCAGCGGACACAAGGAAATCTGGGGCATGGACTACGACGGCGTCAATCAGCATCAGGTGACCCACCTCGGCTCCATTTCACTCTCGCCGCGGGTCTCGCCCGACGGCTCTCGCCTCGCCTTCTCCAGCCAGACCGGCGCGGGATGGGAGATCCGCATGTGGTCGCTCGATTTGAACCGCCTGGTCGTCTTTCCCGCCTATAGCCGCACCAATCTTTCTCCGGCGTGGTCCTCCGATGGCGTCAGGATCGCCTTCTCCTCCTCGCGCACCGGCGATCCGGAGATTTACGTGGTGGATACCGACGGCCGCAACTTGCGCCGTGTGACCAACTCCCGCGGTCCCGATGTCTCCCCGGTATTCAACCCCAAAACCAATTCGCAGATTGCCTGGGTGAGCGGCCGCACCGGTCTCCCGCAGATTTACATCATGGAAGCCGACGGCACCAACGTACAGCGCATGACTGACCAGGGCTATGCGGTCTCTCCCTCCTGGTCACCGAACGGCCAGTACCTGGCTTTCGCCTGGATCCGTCATTACGGGCCCGGGGCTCCCGGCGCTTCCGATATCTACGTCATGGACATCACCACCAAGCAGTTCGTGCAGTTGACGCACGACGCCGGCCGCAACGACTTTCCGTCCTGGTCGCCCGACGGGCGGCACATTGTGTTTCAGTCGAGTCGTACGGGGGGCGAGCAGGTCTGGTCCATGCTCGCCGACGGCACCCACCAGAAACAACTGACCTCCAACGGCCAGAATACTCAGCCCAACTGGAGCTTTAAGTAGGAAATGCGTATGTTCATGCGCCGCTTTGCATCCAAGAATGGCCGCTCCGGGCTTCTGCCTCGGACCCCGGCTGCATTCATCATTTCGCTTGGCGAGTTCGCTCGCAGGGAGGGTACGTTGAAGCACAGCAAGCTGAAGTGGTCGGTGTTGCTGCTGGCGCTGGCCGGCATCATGGTGCTGGGCGCCTGCAAGAAGAAAACTGCTCCTCCACCTCCACCGCCGCCTCCGCCACCACCCGCGCCGACGGCCTCGCTGACTGCCAATCCCAATACCATCCCGCAAGGGCAGTCCACCAACCTGATCTGGCAGACGCAGAACGCCACCGACGTTAGCATCGATGGGATCGGTAGCGTTGAACCCAGCGGCAACCGCCAGGTGACACCCGGCGCTTCTGCCACCTACCACCTGATCGCCCGGGGCCCGGGCGGAACCCAGGACGCGACCGCGCGCGTTACCGTTACCTCTCCTCCGCCTCCGACTGGGCCGTCGCGCTCCGCTACCGAGGAAGAGATGTTCAATCAGAACATCCGCGACATTTTCTTCGATTACGACAGCTACGACATTCGTCCCGACCAGCAATCTGCCGTACAGGCAGATGCAGCCTTCCTTAAGCAGCACCCCAACATCACCTTTACCGTGGAAGGCCATTGTGATGAGCGCGGTTCCACCGAGTACAACCTGGCCCTCGGCGACAACCGCGCAGGGGCGGTGCGCAGCGCCCTGGTGCAGTCCGGCGTTCCCGCGGACCGCATTCACACCATCAGCTACGGCAAGGAGAAACCCTTCTGCACCGAGTCCAACGAGCAGTGCTGGCAACAGAACCGCCGCGGACACTTCGTGTACGGCAGCAGATAGCGAGCCACCGAGGCGCGGGTTCTTGCCCCCGCCTCCTGCTGATCGCGCGTGGCTCGCCCGGCCGGGCGAGCTATTATGATGAGTCAGGAATCTGGCAAACAGGATCAGTCATGAAGAATCGAATTTTCGCAACCCTGGCCGTCTCGTCTCTGGCCATCGTCTTATCCACGCCCGCGTTCTCCGCCAGCAAGGAAATCATCCAGCTGCAGACGCAGGTCCAGGCCATCCAGGACCAGCTTTCGCGCCTGCAGCAGTCCCTCGACGAGCGTATGGGTGTGATGCGCAACCTGGTCGAGCAGAGCACCGACAACCTCAACAAGCTCAACGGCACCATCGGCGAAATGCAGAAGTCGCTGCAGCAGACGCACAACGACTACAGCACGCGCTCCGACCAGCTCTCCGGCCAGGTGCAGGTGCTCAACGACACGGTGGACGAGTTGAAGGCGCGCCTGACCCGCATTTCCAAGCAGCTCGACGACATGCAGTCCGCGCAGCAGAACCTGAATCCGGGCGCGGCGTCCGGCCAGCCCGGCGCGGCCGCGGGCTCTCCTCCCCAAAACCAGGCGCCTCCCCCCGACAGCCTCTACAACAACGCGCTGCGCGACTACAACTCGGGCAACAATCAGCTCGCCGCACAGGAATTCGCCGACTACCTGAAGTACTACCCCAATAACGATCTCGCCGGGAACGCCGCCTTCTATCTGGCCGACATCCAGTATCGCCAGGGCAATTTCGAACAGGCCATCCAGAGCTACGACAAAGTGCTGCAGCAATATCCCGGTGGAAACAAGTCGGCGGCCGCGCAGCTTAAGAAGGGATACGCCTTGCTCGAACTGGGCCGCAAGGACGACGGGGTGCGCGAGTTGAACGCGCTCATCACCCGTTACCCGCGCAGCATCGAAGCCCAGCAGGCTCGCGACCGCCTGCGCAAACTGGGCGTTGCCCCCAGCACCAGCGCCGCCCGCCACGGAGCGCAGTGAAAAGAACGAAGGGAAATTGCTGACTGCTAAATGCTGACTACTCTCCGCAGGCAATACCGGATCTCCTCCGCCACCTCCACCACCCGCATCCCCTCCTGCACCATCAGCTTGCAGGATATCGCGGAGCGCTGCGGCGTTCCTTCTCCCAGGTCGTAAACCACGCGGCAGTACTGGCAGTCTTCATTCCAGCAGAAACGTCCCAGCGCCACCTCTTCGGGAGACAAGTACTGAAAGCATCGCAACAGCATGTTCCCCTCGGGAACCTCATACGGCTTGCCCAGGATTTCGATCTTGACCAGCCTGCTGTACGGCCGGAACAGCGGCCCGGGAGAACTCATGGCTGGATTGTAGGCGAGGCGGCGTCGCCCGAAAATAAATGGGCGGATACGGCCGGGGAGGACCATATCCGCCAGGAATCCGCTCCCGAGCGTGGCCCGGAAGCTTGGGTAAACGTATTCAGGGAGGCGTTTTCAGGCGCCTGCGTGTTCTAACCCGGCTTTCGGTGGGAAGTTTCGCGCCCCGGAGAACCAAATCCCGGGCCGCCCATGGATGGTCCTGCCTCTACCGCAGCGCCTCCATGCATTCGTCAAGCGCGCTCTTGGGAGGCCGGGTCAGCGATTCCGGCAGCGTGGCCAGAGGCTCATCAGGCATGTTCAACAGTTCGACGAAATTCGGCGCCTTAGTGTTGACGTAGAATACGCCGGTCAGCACCTCGCCCTTCTCGTGCGCCTCTGCCAGGCGCGTCAGCGCCCTCACCTTGTCGGTGGGATCAAAGTCTTCCTCCAGCTTGTGCAGCTTCAGTCGTGAGCCGTCGTGCATGGTGACGTCGATCAACTCTCCCGGCTGGTACTCCACATCGATCTCCTCAAAGGAAGGCACGAAGGTGATGTCATGCAGCGGCTCGTCGTGATCCTTGGTGAACTTGTAGGACTTGGTGGAGCCCTCATGATCGTTGAAGGTGACGCACGGTGAAATCACGTCCAGCATCACCGTGCCATTGTGCGCGATCGCCGCCTTCAACATACTCAGCAGCTGCTTCTTGTCGCCGGAAAACGAGCGGCCCACAAGGGTCGCCCCCAACTGGATCGCCAGCGCGCAGGTGTCGATCGGGGGAAGGTCGTTTATGACCCCGGTCTTCAGCTTCGAGCCCAGATCGGCGGTGGCGGAAAACTGTCCCTTGGTCAGCCCATACACCCCGTTGTCCTCGATGATGTAGATCATCGGCAGGTTCCGCCGCATAAGGTGCATGAACTGACCGATGCCGATCGAAGCCGTGTCGCCATCTCCGCTCACCCCGATCGCCAGCAGGTTATGATTGGCCAGCAGCGCCCCGGTCGCTATCGAGGGCATGCGCCCATGCACCGCGTTGAAGCTATGCGAGCGGCTCATGAAGTATGCGGGACTCTTCGATGAGCAGCCGATCCCCGACAGCTTCGCCACCCGCTCCGGCTTCACTCCCATCTCGAACATGGCATCGATAATGCGCTCGGAGATGGCATTGTGGCCGCAGCCCGCGCACAAGGTCGTCCTTCCGCCCTTGTACTCAATGGTGGTCAGCCCGATGCGGTTGGTTTTGGCACCGGGTTGCGACGCTGGCGTGCTGGCCATCTACTTGCCCTCCTGCGACACGATGTTGTCCGTGATGCTGCGCGCGTCGATCGGCAGCCCGTTGTAGTGCAGCACGCTGCGCAGCTTCACCACCTGGCTGGGGTCGACGTCCAGCTTCAGCAGGTCGCGCATCTGCCCGTCGCGGTTCTGGTCCACCACGTAGACGCGCGCGTGCCCGGCGATGAACTTGTGTACCTCCTGCGTGAATGGAAACGCCTTCACCCGCAGGTAGTCGGTCTCGATCTTGTATTCCTTGCGCAACTGGTCGCGGCTCTCCTTCACCGCCCAGTGCGAAGTGCCGTAGGCCAGGATTCCCACCTGCGCTCCGCTGCCCGTTACTTCCGGAGGCGGAACAAACTTCCTCGCGGTCTCGAACTTGTGCAGCAGGCGATCCATGTTGTGGGTGTAGTCGTCGGGACGCTCGCTGTATTGCGCGTTCTCATTGTGGCCGCTCCCCCGCGCGAACCACGCACCCGCCGGATGATCCGTGCCCGGCAGCGTGCGGTATCCGATGCCGTCTCCATCCACGTCCTTATAGCGCGCAAATCCGCCCAGACGGTCCAGGTCCTGCTTGCTGAGCACCCTGCCCCGGTGAATCGGCTTGCTGGGATATTCGAAGGGCTGTGACATCCAGTTGTTCATGCCCAGGTCCAGGTCCGACATCACGAACACCGGCGTCTGAAACTGTTCCGCCAGCTCAAACGCGTCTCCCGCCATGCTGAAGCACTCCTCGGGAGACGCAGGGAACAGCAGGAGGTGACGGGTGTCGCCGTGCGAGAGGAATGCGGTCGAGAGTATGTCGCCCTGCGAGGTACGGGTTGGCAATCCCGTGGATGGCCCCACCCGCTGGATATCCCAGATCACCGCCGGGACCTCCACGTAGTACCCCAGCCCGGTGAACTCGGTCATTAGCGAGATACCCGGACCGGCCGTGCTGGTCATGGCGCGCGCCCCTGCCCAGCCCGCACCCAGCACCATGCCGATGGCGGCCAGCTCATCCTCCGCCTGCACGATGGCAAACGTCGGCTTGCCGTTGGGGCCCATGCGGTACTTCCTCATGTAGTCGATCAGCGCCTCGGCCAGTGACGACGAGGGCGTAATCGGGTACCACGCCACTACCGTCACTCCGGCAAACATCGACCCCAGCGCCGCCGCCGAGTTGCCATCGATAATGATCTTCCCCTTGTTCTGGTCCATCGCCTCGATCCAGAAGGGATCGCTCTTCTCCAGGCTGGAGACGGCATAGTCGTATCCCGCCTTGGCGGCGTTGACGTTCAGATCGGCGGCCTTCTGCTTCCTCCCGAACTGGCGCCGAATCGCGGTTTCCATCTCGCCCATGTCCAGACCCAGCAGGTGCGCCACCACGCCGGTGTAAACCATGTTCTTGACCAGTTTGCGCAGCTTGGGCTCGGGACACACCGGCACCACCAGCTTGTCGAAGGGAACCGAGTAGAAGGTGACGTCGTTGCGCAGGCTCTTCAGGTTGAGCGGTTCGTCGTAGAGCACGGCCGCCCCGGCCGCCAGCGAAAGCGTGTCCTCGCGCGCCGTCTCCGGGTTCATCGCCACCAGGAAATCGATCTCCTTCTTGCGTGCGATGTAGCCTTCTTTGTTGGCCCGGATGGTGTACCAGGTGGGCAGCCCGGCGATGTTGGAGGGAAACAGGTTCTTGCCCGAGACCGGAACTCCCATTTGGAAAATCGTACGGAGCAGGACGGTGTTGGCGCTCTGCGAACCGGAACCGTTGACGGTTGCCACCTGCAGGCTGAAATCGTTGATCACCCGCCGTCGCCCGACTTGGCTGCCCACCTCCTGAACCGCTACATCACTGGTAGCCATGCAACCAGACCACCTTTCTCTTCCTCAGACACAATGCCGAAACATTGCATTATAAGTCAGCGGCATCGCGGCCTGCATCCCCGCATTCGCCGCATGGAATCAGCACAATCAGCAGAGCGGTGAACCGGCCCGCACCCGCCTGACCAGCCGCAGAACCCGGGACCTGCCGCGCTGTCTTGCCGGTGAACGGAGATCTCCCCAGCCATGCAGCGCGGGGTTTGGGAAAAAGCCGGCTAGACCTGCTCGAAGAACCTGGCCATGCCGCGAAACTTATCGTACCGCGATATAACCAGGTCGGCAGGACTTTTTTTCTCCAGCTCAGACAGGTTCTTTTGCAGGGAGACGTCGAGCAAAGCGGACGCCGCATCGTAATCAACCTGCGCCCCCCCTTCCGGCTCGGGGACGATCTCGTCAATGCATCCCAGCTCCATCAGATCCGGCGCGGTAATCTTCAGCGCTTCGGCCGCCAGCTCACGCTTGCTGGCGTCGCGCCACATGATCGAGGCGCAGCCTTCGGGGGAAATCACCGAATAGATCGCGTTTTCCATCATTAGCACCCGGTCGGCGACCGCGATGGCCAGCGCACCCCCGCTGCCGCCCTCCCCGGTGATGGCGGTGACGATGGGCACTTCCAGCCGCGCCATCTCGCGCAGGTTGCGCGCGATGGCCTCCGCCTGGCC